>NZ_MQVK01000006.1:0-461808 GCF_002002385.1 Vibrio sp. SALL6 | reverse complement strand
CAGCAACAGCAACAGCAACAAAAGTCTCAGAATAGTACTAAACAAGAGCAAGGACAGCAGTCACAAAATCAACAAGACGCTGAAAATAAAAAAGAAAAGCAAAAGTCCGAACACAAAGCTAAGCAGCAAAAGGCCGAGACGGAAGTAGAAAAGCAAGGTGAGCAAAAAAAAGGTGAACCTATGCAAGCGCAAGCCCAACCAGAAAAAACACCTCAGGATGATCCTGAATTCCGCCGCCTAGAAGCTGTCGAAAGTGCTCGAGATCCAAGCTTTTTGATTCGTGCACAAATGCAGTTGCAAGCTCAACAAAAACAACGCCCACAACAATCTCAGAAGGAGTGGTAAGCCCGTGATGAAAAAAGGCGTACATCTGGTCTTTATTCTTGTGGCCAGCCTGTTATCTAGTTTCTCGGTGATGGCACAAAGCCTTCAGGCAAGCGTCAACAAAACTGAAGTGGCTAAAAATGAAGTCATCAACCTACGGATAATGGCAGACTCAGAAGTGGCGTCCGACGCCATCGACTTCAGCGTATTGGAAAAAGACTTCTTCCTAGGACAGCCTCGCTACGGGCGTTCGAGTAACAACATCAATGGTCGAAAATATCAGCGCACAGAATGGAGCATTTCTATAGCGCCAATGAAAGAAGGGATAATTACGATCCCGAGTTTTTCGGCCGATGGCATGAAAACCGAGCCAATTCAGCTAAAAGTCACGGCGAACAAATCGGCACCCGATCTGGATGATTTGTTCAGCTTCAATATGAGTGTCGATAACCATACGCTATATCCGCAGCAATCTGCGAATTTACGCATGCAACTGATCATCAAGGCCGACACTCGCCGTTTAGACAACCCACAAGTTGTGCCACCACGTATTGAAGGCATGAAGATCGAACCTGTTGGTGAAATGCAACAAGGGCAGCGAGTCATTTCTGGGCTTGAAGTGACAGTGGTGGAGCAATCTTTCCGCTTAACCGCAGAACAACCGGGAACATTCACGCTCCTTGGCCCACAACTGACTGGATCTTATATCTATGGCGATAGTCTGACGGGCTCAACCAAGATCATGCCGATCAGCACAAAAGTGGAGCAAATGCCAATAACGGTAAAAGCCATACCTAGTGAGTTTAAAGGCAGTTGGTTACCCGCATCGGCATTGCAAATGACTCAGAGCTGGCAAGACGATCAAGGTAATACGCTATCCGCCAATACGGTAAATAACGTGAAACAAGGTTCGTCTATTACTCGTACCATTCAAATCAAAGCTCGCGGTACACAAGCCGAATACTTACCGCGTATTACTATGGATTACCCAAACTCCTTACGCGTTTACCCTGAACAGCCTCAATTCGACACAGCAAGAGATGGCACGGTAATCATGACGGTAAAACAAGTGCTGATCCCAACAGAAGCTGGCGAATTCACGCTGCCAGGCTACGCACTGAATTGGTGGGACAGTAAAAGCGATGAAGCAAAGCAGGCAAACTTGTCTGAGCTGAAACTGAATGTGGAACAAAGCGATGCAGGCTTGATTACCTTACCTGAAACCGCGCTTCCTATACCAACCGTTTCAAATGCAGCTCCAGCCCAACAAAATGGCGTCGATAAACTCTGGCAAACGTTCACTTTTGTTTTTGCAGGCTTGTGGATTCTTACTTCCGCAATTGCATTCGTAATTTGGAAAAAGCGTCCTGTTGCTTCCACAGAACCATTGTCGGCATCAGAAAGACCACTTTGCGTTGAAGCGTTAAAACGCATCATTAATGAAGGCGACGAAGCGAAAATCGAATGCTCAGTGAACGAGTACTTGAGTACCCATCGTGACCGACTAAATCCCGAAGATGTTCAAGCGGTCAAACTCGAACTCGATGCCATGAACAGAGCACGTTTTAGTCCAAATCAACAGCCATGGAGTCACAAAGCCCTGTTGGAGAAAGTGCAAAAACTGGCCAAGGCCAAACGTGACAAATCTAGCCACCAGCTAGAAAAACTATAAATAAGAATGGCAGCGCTCTAAACGCTGCCATTTTTGGTTTCTGATGTTCAGGAAGTACGTAAAAACAAACTCACGCTACAATTTGATCTTTTTGAGGGTCTTTTAACTCATATCGCTTCACGCAATTTCTCCCACTGCTTTTCGCCTGATAGAGCGCCTTGTCGGACAACTGATACAAGTGGTCGAAATTGAAGTCTTTGCCTTTGGTTTTGTAGCAGGAGTACCCCACCGAAACCGTCAGCAATTCACCTTCTGGGTTATGTTGATGCTTGATGCCTTCATCTTCAATGCATTGACGGATGCATTCCGCTCTCAAACGAACCTCTTCTTGGTTCGAGCCGATCATCAATAACACAAACTCTTCACCCCCAATACGACAAAAGACCTCGTCTTCATCTTTGGTATGGTGTTCAAGAATGTTCCCAATCCGCATCAGTGCAATGTCCCCTTCAAGATGACCATAGTGATTGTTAAACAAACCAAAATGGTCAATATCAATCAGAATCAGACCGAATGACATCGCCTCTTCGCAATCCAATGCGCAGTATTTTTGCATCACATGTTCCAGCATACGGCGATTGCCAAGACGCGTAAGTGGATCGAGTTTAGACAGTACTTCGAGCTGGCGATTCGCCTCTTCTAGCTCTTTGGTTCGATTCTGCACTTCTAACTCAAGGTTTTCATTTAACTCTCGAATCGCCTCTTGAGCTTGAGTGCGTTGCAGCACCTCGGCCAAACTGGAAGAGAACATACGAATCACTTCGCGCAGTTGAGAGGTTAACGGCGCGCGAGTGAGCAGGTTATCGACGGCAATAAAAGCGATGGGGCCACTGCTGTTTGAGGTGAGAACCGTCATTGCCGCCCAACCAAAACCGACGATATTACAGTCGTGGTAAATGGGAACGGATTCTTCGAATGCGACTTCACTCGGTACGGCGCGAGCTAAATTGATCAGAGAAAAGTTTTGCGTCTCACCAAAGAAATAGGACTCATCGACGACATTCCCTTGAATGTCCGTGCCCCAAGTTCCCTGCATGTATGAGCAGTTTTCATCGGTCAAAAATACCGCCATACGATCAATACCGAGGTTTTTAATCGCGAAAGTCACTGCCGATTTACACACATCACTCACGGTTGTACAGCGTGATAGCTCAACCATGCTTGAGTGCAACATGCGCACATTTTGCTCTTGGCGCTTACGGATATAAATTTGTGAGAAAAGAGAACCAAACGAGTCCAACATCTGTTTTTGATACGCCGTTATCGGCTTGCGATGAATAAAGTTATCAAGCGCAAACCAACCGAAGGGCTCATTGCCGTCACGCAGGATTAACATCGCGTTCCATCCCTGCCCGACCACTTTGCCCGCCGTGTATATTGGCGCATCTTCGATGATCACTAAATTACTCTCAAGGCTCGACAGCGCAGCGATGTATTCCTCACTCAGTTGATGTAGATCGTATTGCGTGTGGAATTCATCGATCGTAACGCCAGACTCATCTGTGCCGTATGTACCGCTGAAACTGCGCTTTTTCATGTCCAGTAGCATCAGTGTGGTGCGGTCAAAGCCCAATCGTTCACGCAGGGCTTCGACGGCTTTGTAATACAAATCTTTTAAGGAATCAGGGTTGGAGATCTCGAGTGCGACTTGCTGAACTAACTTCATGTTTTCGATAAAACGTTCGCGCTGGCTAATTTCATCGACGTATTGAGCTTCACGGATGTCTCGATGTCGCATCTCTTGTGATGCATTTTTCTCGGCTCGAATGCATTGCCAACGCGCAGCCGCGAGCTGCATTGCGTCGTAGCTTTCTTCGTAAATATTGTGTGCGGTGCGAGCTTGGACAGATTGGATAAGTAAATAGGTGCGTTTTATTGGCGTGTTGTCGAGCATCATTATGTAGCTGTCGCCACCTAAATCTTGGGTGTGATTCCAGTTACAAGTGTTAATCGCCAGAGGAATAATGCTTTCGGATGTATCAAATTGGCAGGCCCAGTCCCAGAAAATCTCAGGGTACTTTTGAATAGGGTAAAGCTCTCCGCGAGAAAAACTCACAGAACAACGAGGATTGGTTAAAGGGTCTTCAAAAATGGCGATCGCGTGAGGGGAAAAGAGATTCTCTAATTGATCGAATATTGCTTCGGCCAGTAGCCGGTGGTCCCTCGTTGAAGACACTTTTCTCGTAAAACTTTTTAAATTCACCCTACCAACCTAATTTACTTTTTTATCCTCGATAAAAAACTACGCAGGTGGTGATATGCAATCAATATAATCAATTTTGAGCTGTTAAGTAATTCGCAAAATTTTCGGACTAAATTTCACATTCGAGAACTCTTCAGCACTTTTAGCACCATGTTTCACGAGAATTACATGTTGCATAAAAGTGGCCAATGTCGCTTAATTTTTAATAATTATTTATGCAGATAGATTTTATAAATCAGTATCTTAAAAAGAAAAAGGCCCCTCATAAAGAGGGGCAAAGTTACCATCGCTTATAGTTATCTGGTTATTTCAAAAAT
Organism: Vibrio sp. SALL6; assembly: GCF_002002385.1. Lineage (NCBI taxonomy): Bacteria > Pseudomonadati > Pseudomonadota > Gammaproteobacteria > Vibrionales > Vibrionaceae > Vibrio > Vibrio sp. SALL6. Next base: position 457,292 of record NZ_MQVK01000006.1, on the reverse strand, counting down.
GCGGTTATTAACCGAAGTCGCCGTTTACGTAGCCTTGCGTACGGTCGTCTTGAGGGCAGCTGAAGATCACTTGAGTATCGTTGTGCTCAACCAGTTCACCCATTAGGAAGAACGCGGTGCGGTCAGAGATACGACGCGCCTGTTGCATTGAGTGAGTCACGATTACGATGGTGTAGTTCTTCTTCAGTTCTTCCATCAATTCTTCAATTTTGTGGGTTGCAATCGGGTCAAGTGCCGACGTCGGTTCATCCATCAGGATTACGTCCGGTTCCATCGCGATAGTACGCGCGATACACAAACGCTGCTGCTGACCACCAGAAAGGCCGAATGCATGTGATTTAAGGCGATCTTTCACCTCATCCCAAAGTGCAGCGCCACGCAGCGAACGCTCTACCACTTCATCAATTGTCTTTTTGTCTTTGATACCTTGAGCGCGCAAGCCGTAAGCCACGTTCTCGTAGATGCTCATCGGGAATGGGTTTGGCTTTTGGAATACCATGCCGACTTTGATGCGAAGGTCCGCAACGTCAATGTTGCCGTAGATGTCTTCGCCATCCATTGCGAGCTTACCCGTAATTTTTACGCCTTCGATAAGGTCATTCATGCGGTTCAAACAGCGTAGAAGCGTTGATTTACCACAACCTGATGGGCCGATAAGTGCCGTCACTTGACGAACAGGAATAGGCAGGTTGATCGATTTCAGTGCTTGGTTTTCACCGTAGAATAGGTCTAGGTTTTCAATATCAAACTTGTTCATTGTCTTAATCTCTTAAATCTTGAATTCGTGTCTTTTAACGTGCGTTCTTAATTGGTTTTGTTAGTAAGTTGCTGTGTTAAAACGTCTTGCAATCAGTTTAGTCACCATGTTGATCAAAAGAACAACGACGATCAGCACTGTTGCCGTACCGTAAGCCTGATTCCATTCTTCAATGGTAAACAGCTCGGTAGTCAGTTTGTAAAGGTGAACGGTTAGCGTACGACCTGAATCCAATAGAGAATCCGGAATACGTGCAACCATACCTGCTGTCAGGAATACTGGAGCAGACTCACCAATGACACGACCAATACTTAGAATGACCGAGGTTAAGATACCTGGCATCGCGCTCGGAAGAATCAAACGCCAGATAGTGTAAATTTTTGAAGCGCCAAGGCCGTATGAGCCTTCACGATACGTTTGTGGCACTGCCATCAATGCTTCTTCCGTGGTACGGATGATAACTGGCAGGATTAGGATACTTAGCGTCAGTGCACCCGATAGAATCGAGAAACCAAGACCAAGAATTGCCACGAAGAAAGTCATACCAAACAGACCGAAGATGATCGACGGGATACCTGCAAGGGATTCTGTACAGAATCGAATCACTTTCACCAAGCGGCTGCCTACTTTTGCGTATTCAGTCAGGTAAATTGCCGTCATGATACCCAGTGGTGCCGCTACCGCGATGGATGCAATAACCATGTAAATGGTCGACACAATCATCGGGAAGATACCGTGCTCATCGCCGGTACGAGTGTAATTGTCAGTAATGAAGTTCCAATCTACGTGTTGTAGACCGTTTGATAGGATGTACCAGATAATCCAGAACAGAAAACCTACCGTCAGTGCAGCCGAAATCCAAACGAAAGCGTTAAAGACGTTATCTTTGAACTGGCGTGCTTTTTTCAGTTTTGCGCGATCCATAATAGTCACCTTTAACGAGCGATTACTTCGCTTTTTCTCGGTTTAGGTAAAGAAGTACAGCGTTCAACGACATGATGAAGACCAGCAGTACCACACCTGTTGCGTACAGTGCGTTCGCGTGAACACCACTTGCGTAAGACATTTCAATCGCGATGTTCGCGGTCAGCGTACGTGCTGAGTCGAGAATGCCTTCTGGCATTGCCGGTGCGTTACCCATCACCATGATGATTGCCATTGTCTCACCCAACGCACGACCGATACCAAGAATCACACCAGTCATGATGCCTGAACGAGCCGCAGGAACGAGCAGTTTGAAGATTGTGTAGATTTTTGAAGCGCCAAGAGCCAAAGAGCCTTCTTTGTATGCACGAGGCACCGCTCGAATAGACGTTTCAGATACCGTGATTACGGTCGGTAGAATCATCACACCAAGAACAATAATACCCGCCAAGATGGTGTTACCCGCTGGCACATTGAAGATGTCTTGAATCAAAGGAACGATGATAACGAGGCCGAAGAAGCCATACACCACCGAAGGGATACCCGCTAGCAACTCAACCGCAGGACGAATAACATCAGCCAAACGCTTAGGCGCGATTTCAGCGATGAAGATTGCGGTAAGCACACCAACAGGAACGCCAACCATCACCGCACCCGCAGTAGAGACTACAGAAGCGACAATCATTGTTGCTACGCCGTAAAGCGCAGGTGGAAGCCAGTTTTGGCCAAGAACGATGCCCGATACTCCAGCTTCTTGGAAGGCAGGAATACTCTCTCGAACAATAAAGTAAGCAATTACTGCTAACGACACAATGCCGATAACAGCACTGGTTAGGAACAAGCCGTGGAAGATACGCTCTTTCCAGTCTACACGACGTTTCTCGCGTAGGCCTGGCTTGCTGATAGCTTTAGCGTCAGTATTCATAAGCTTTTCACTATTTGTTGCGATGGTCATTTAAAAATCTCACGGTTCTGGGTATTGCCAATGAACGCTATGGATAGAAAAGGCTCAGCCCTAAACGGTGGGCTGAGCAAACTTAAGAGTCCCGATAAATTAGTGAACTGAGATGTAACCGTTTTGGTCAACTAGCTTTTGCGCATCTTCAGTTAGCATCCAATCTAGGAATTTTTGCGTTTCTGCAGATGGCTTGCCTTCTTTGTAAAGCACAAGGAATGGGCGAGCTACTTTGTAAGAACCGTTTTTCACGTTAGCAACTGTTGCATCAACACCGTCGATTGCTAGAGCGTTAACTGTGTTGTCTACTGTACCTAGTGAGATGTAGCCGATTGCGTATGGGTTAGACGCAACCATTGTTTTAAGTGCGCCGTTACCGTTAGCAACTTGAGCACGTTGAGAGATTGCTGAAACTTTCTTGCCAGAAATTTTCATTTTAAGCGCCATGATGTCTTCAAATGCACCACGAGTACCAGAAGCGGTATCACGAGTGATTGCTACGATTGGCTTGTCTTCGCCACCCACTTCTTTCCAGTTTGATACTTCGCCTTTGTAGATTGCTGTCACTTGCTCAGCAGTTAGACCTGCTAGCTTGTTTTGTGGGTTAACAACAACCGCGATACCGTCACGAGCAACCACTTCTTCAACAAGTGTTGGCTCTTTTTCTGATTCCTTCAGGTTACGAGAAGACATACCTAAGTCTGCTGAACCGTTTTTCGCCGCTTTAACGCCAGCTGAAGAGCCAGGGCCTTGAACCTCGATGAATACGTTCGGGTTCGTCTTCATGTATGTTTCAGAGAAAACTTCCATCAGTGGAGTTACGCTGCTAGAACCCACTGCAGAGATAGTTTCTTTAGCAGAAACAGGAGTCACTGCCATTGCGCCTAGAAGTGCGATTGCACCGATTACTGTCTTTTTCATCACAATTTCCTTAAAGTGGCTTTATTGCCGTTGTGTTTCACTTGAACGGTGCCCACTTTAGAATCCGAATATGACAGTTGTGTTTCACTTAGTTGAACCCTCTATGACACGTTGTCATTTCTGTATATTAATTCCGCAACATTTCAGGTTGTGTTATTTCCTCGCTTACTTCCGCGCCTTTCTACATCTATACAAAATGCCAAGTCCTTCAATTTTGCTACATTTCATAACAATTCGGCATTAGTAAGTAATTGATTTGAAAAATGTATTCATTAGAATCCTTAAGGTTATTAATAATAATGATAATAATCAAAACTATAGAGGGTCAATCATGCGTCAATTTCTTAGTACGCTTTCTATTAAACTTCAGGTCTTTTTACCTGTTCTATTCACCGTTGTATTACTCGTCATTGGATTGAGCGTCGGAATCGGCAAGCTCGACCAAGCATTCAATAAGGTTTCCACTTCCACCAACAAGCTGATCATTCATAAAGAGGAACTCAGCGCCATCGTAGACAACACCTACGCCATGCGCATCAAAGCCATTTACAGTCTATTTAGAGCCGAAGATGTCCAATCTCTCAACCAAGAACTGTCTGATAGACAAAACAAAAACCGCGATTTTCTGAATTCCATCGATAGCCTCCCAGGCGTTCAAACCGAAGTGAATGCCATGCGCAAAGCCATGGATCACTATGTTGATTTCACGCGCGTCACCATGACACCTCTGCTCACCACCAAACACTCTTCTGATTACACCACATCCGATTTCAATCAAAAGTACGAATCTGCGATGGCAGAGTATCGATTGACTGGCGAAGCAATGATCAACGCCATCGACAACCTGTCTAAGCAATTAAATCAAATCGTCACCGATGAAGTGGAAGCGAATGGTGAACAGCATTCAACCACGCTCACGTACAGCGCGGTCTCGCTTGCGGTGATCTTGAGTGCCGCTTCGCTTATTAGTTGGATACTAGCCAGCTATATCGTTGCACCGATTCGTAACCTTCAAGGAACCATGCAAGAAGTCGCGAAGGGAAATCTATTGGTTAAAGCCGAAGCCATCGGAAAAAACGAAGTGTCGCAGCTGGCTCAGGATGTAAACCAAACCATCGACAAACTGCGTGAAACCGTGAGTGCATTAGTTCGAATTAGTGAAGATGTGGCATCAGCATCGACCGAGTTAGCGACCGTTATGACTCAAAGCAGCGTCAATTCGGATCAAGAAAAACAAGAAGTTGAGCAAGTAGCTTCGGCGATCAACCAGCTAGAATCTACCGCAGCTGAGGTATCGACCAATGCACAAGAAGCCGATAGCGCATCAAATCAAGCACGCATGCTGACCTCACAAAGCCTGAGCATGTTTGAAGAAAGCACTCGCGCAAGCGAAAAAATGGCGGAGCAACTCAACGAAGCCGCTGCCGTCGTGACGTCTCTAAAAGATCAATCAGAACACATTGGTCGCGTGATCGAAGTGATTGAAGGCATTTCTGAGCAAACCAATCTGCTTGCACTGAATGCAGCGATCGAGGCTGCACGTGCGGGCGAAAGTGGCCGAGGCTTCGCGGTAGTGGCCGATGAAGTCCGTATGCTAGCGGCGCGAACTCAGGAGTCGACAAAAGAGATCCAGACCATCATTGAAGAGCTTCAACAGCAATCTGGTCACGCGAATGAAAGCATGCACTCTAGCTTAGCCATGCTATCAGACAACCAAGCTCTGGCACAAGAAGTTAGCCAATCACTTGCTAATATCAGTAACGCTATCGCCGAACTGAACTCAATCAACACTCAAGTTGCGACCGCATCAGAAGAGCAGAAACAGGTCACGGCTGATATCAACAACAACTTAACGAACATCTATGAACTGGTGAGCCAGAACGTAACTGGTATTACGCAATCCGCCGCTGCCGCTCAAGAGCTTTCTGGCCTAGCGGAAAACCAGCAGCAACAGCTAAGACAGTTCCAAGTGTAATCACTCATTGTGGTGTAAACACATGCGAAACACTGAATGAAATACGAAAAAAGCTCCGCAAATGCGGAGCTTTTTAACGTCATTGTCTTAACAGCCACTTGTCGATTAATCTTCGTCTGTGACAAGCAACACTGAAAACTGGTTCGCCTCAGGAGAATAGCCAATAACATCTCCATTCACGCTTTCGAACGTCATGATTTGTCTAGCGTCAGTGCCGGGCGTGTTGCTCCAGGTATAGCTACCTAAATCACCAGTTTCAAGCGAGTATGCACTTTCAAACGCCGTACCATTCATCGAAGGATGGAAACACGCTCGCTCTGTGAGTGTAACTAACTCTTTAATATTCGGTAATCGCCACTGTTTTTTATCTGCAAAATTGTGTAACACATGGTTGCCCGAGGCATTCCGAATTTGCTCCGCAGTAAGCAGCGCGTTTTGCCATGTTACTTTTTGAGCTTCCCCAGAACACGCTTTTTGAGCCATATCCCATGTCATACCAACTGGGCAGCGCATCCAAGTGAGTCCTGTTTTTAAATCTGTTACAACACCTAGATCAGAGTATAAGTAGCGAGAATTCGGCGCTGACTTCACAAAATCCAAAGAGCATTCCTGAGCGGCCATCGACGCGTAAGAAACAAGTACAAGAGATAATGCGGTAATAAGTTTTTTCATCTTACTCTCCTTTCTCAGCAACTAGACGAATTGGAAACTGGTATGAGTCATCAGCTGTTGGATCTTTTTTATCGGAATAAATCTCAATCGAGCTAGATTGTCCACGGTCGGCACCTCGAACCGTTACCAACGGCATTCTTAAGTACTCGGGCGTTTTTACCTTGTCATTTTCAGTAAAGGTAAACGCCTGGAACCAAACCGAACCGTATTCCAAATAAGGACTACCTAACGTTTGCTGTGGGAAGAACTTAAAATTCATTCCATAAACGACGCCACTTGCATCTTTCTCTGTTTCACCGAAGTCGAGAACATCATAAAACTCCTGATAATCCGGTAAGCGCCAATTTGTGATACCACACAGTGACTTCTGGTTGATGTGCTCAATGTATTGCTTAGTTGAGCAAATATCATCTCTTGCGTTGACACAACCAACCTGTTCCAAGTCTTTAGAAAATGGCTTAAAGTCTTCTGATTCGTAAACAAACAGACGATCTTTAAACTGAAGCGAATTTTCGTCAGCACTTTTGTTTTCCCAAACCAAACCCGTGCGCTCATCTAATGTACAAGCCCAAGTGGTTGCATCCACCTTTAGCTTCTCGCCCGTTGCACTTAACTTAACAAACTTGAAGCCATTACCTGTCGCCGCCTGCTTCTCTAACTTGTCAAAGCCAAATTCAGCATCTTGTCCTGGGAAAAGTTCTTGAGGCGTCGCTGTGTTCGAATGTCCTTTAGCGACCGTATAATACAAAACGGTACCCGTATCGTTACCTACCGAACCAAGCGCAGATAAAGAAGACAGCTTGGCCGCTAACTCAGTGTGCTCCGCATCACTCAACAAGTACGCCGCGAGAGATTTGTCGTTATAGCTGAGTGTTTGCGCCATCGTCGTCAAGCCAAGTGTGATGTGTTCTGGCTTCATTTTGCTTAGCAACCCGACCGTGTTTTGCTCGATGTATTCCAACTCAGACGCATTGGGATCCGACATTACGGAGCCAGACAGTTTCACGTTAGCATGTGCAAGCCAATCTTTTAGAACTTGTTCTGCTTGGCTGACGGTTTTACCATCAATAACCAACGCTGCGATTAATGTGGTAACGCCATTAATGTCGTTACCTTTGCTCAAACCACGTCCCGGCGTCATCATGTTCAGTGTGAGCTCGTCGCCTTGGTCAACCTGAGCCAAAATTGGACTGGTTAAAATGTTCTTGTTTGTCGAGGTAATCGAGAACTCACCTGCGTTATCACTTTTTGTGCTCGGCTCAGTCGCATCACACACAAAGTTCTGGTTGAGGTCGATGCACACTGGTGTATCTAACAACGTACCTTTCGCAGAAATGGTTCCCGCTACGTTGTAACTTGGCGCCGTTGCGTCACCACCACCAGAACCGCCACCACAACCAACAAGGGCCAGTGAGACTGCAATGAGAGAATATTGAAACTTCATAGGTCTTATCTTCTTTTTGATGAATCGTTATTACGAGAGCGAACCACTCTCAACATTGAAAGCACAAGCAAGCCAAAGAGCGCCCAAGGTGAGCCACTCCCACCCGAGCCATTGCCGTTGCTTTTCGAAGTGGTATCAGCACCGCACTGATACTGGTTAAAGTGACTCACACCCCACGCTTTTAGTGCGCCCGAGTTGCCGACCACCCGATCGGAGACTTCTAGTCGCCACGTTCCCCAACTAGGCTCTCCAACCAATGCTTGCAGCTCTGAATCGTGTTGAACCGTGAAATAGCCCGTAAACCCACCCGATTGACTCGGCTGATGGTTAAACAGCACTACAGACTGGCCTTGTGGCGACATCAACGTGATGTGTAAATCCGCTAAATTCGCGTGTTCGATATCGAGATAAACGGCAAATGAGTCATCAATTTTCTGCGTTTTGTCTGATAGTGTTTGAACAAAAATTTTGTTCCCTTGCACTTCTTGACCGCGCGAGTTAATACTCGCATCGGTGAGCGCATCCTCGATAGTCTTGGGCTTATTCAGAAGTAGAGGAATACCGTTCACTAGCGCCGTCACGTTTTGCCAAGATTGCGCCTTAAGCCCTTCAGCAAACTGATAATCCACCGAAACTTTAGATTCAAACGGTGCACCACACGTCAGCCCCGTTGGTAAGTTGGTACTGAAAGAGGCCGAGTTTGCCAGTTGCACATCGACCGCTTTCGATGTGTCGTTGTTCAGTGACCAATTGCCCTTTACGCTAGCAGATCGGCCAGTGTGAGAAAGCGTCAACTCGACCATTTCCCCAGCTTTAATGTAACGAGATTGATATCTGGCGTTAAAAGGAACTTTGAGTAAGTTATGTTGTGCGAAGCTGTCTTTCAGAATTTGTGCGTACTCTTTTTCAGGGAAAAGCATTGTCGCGGCAAATACGGTGGACTCCGCCAAATCATGCATTTTTACACCACGACCCACGCCGTACATGCCTTCAAGCACAATCGAGTCAAAGTCACGGAAAACACGATCCGAACCATCTCCATAGCGAGCAATGGACGCTTTTAAGGCTTGGAACAAAGGTGTCGACCACAACTCGTCGCCCAATTCACCACCAACGCTTTCATGCGCTCGGTATTCCGCTCCTTCAAAGTAGCGAGCACGTTGGTTCCAGAGACTGCGTGTTGCGCGGCGAACGCCAAACATGCCATCCCAGTTGAACACGGTATCAATCTCAAATTCCTGACCACGGCGAGCCGCATCTAAATACTGTGTTCGGTAGCTCGCACTGCCCGCCCAGTAATCACCGACACCTTCTCCAATCGCACCAGTGTGGCCATACGCCCAATCGGGAACAATTTGATAGTGAATCCCGTGTCCTAGCTCGTGCAAAATCACATCTGCATCCGCAGCATCCGGAGATACTCCACCCACGCCTAACATCAGCGCACGCGAACCTGTGTAGTAAGAAGAGTTGTCTAGCGCTAAACCACGTCCATCAAAACGAAGCGGCTCTTCAAACAAGTCATAGCTCAAGCTCGATAAGTACTGCAGTGAGTTGTCAAGATGGTAAAACGCCATCAACTGCAAAAAGGCATTGTCGCCAAGCTGAGCACTTTGCATCGCTTTTACATCAGCAAAAGATTGAACACCTTCAGGCGGCAAAATACTGCTTGTATCGCGTACGGGCTCCGCACCTACCGCAGGTGTAGGCAGCAATGCAAGTGCATCCACCTGTTTAACGCGCTCATTGGCTAGGTAGAACTTGCCGCCAGACTGCAAAACTTGAATCTGCTTCTCAACATATTGAAGTGGCTGCGGATAATCCTCTAACGAATTCCATGCGGAATCAGGCGCAGCTTGTTGCTGCATCGTACGTAAATCAGGATCAAACACTGAGACGGGAACCGTCACTAACTCACCGGAGCTCAACGCTGGCGGCTCGGTCACTTCCAATCGAACAGGCAATTCCAGTTCTGCGGCTGGCATCGCCTCGCCATTACGAATAACCGTATCTTCAAGGCTTTTGAAAATACGCTCGATTTGGCGGTCTTGGTTAGTCGACAACACAATAGTGCGTTGCGGTTGATACTGACCATCGACCCACACATCAAAGTTGTAATGATCTCCAAGCTGAGAACGGGTTTGATAGCGAAACTTGAGTTCGCCAGCGCTAGCGTAATTGTCTTGTAAGTAGCGAAGCGCTTCGGCTTGGTTCGTGACCATAACAGCCGCGCTAGGGTAATCCCACTGCGCCGCGTTCGTCACTTGAACGCCTGCCAACGCAAGAGAAAGCGCTAAAAGTTTGAGTTTCATGCTGGGCTCCTACTAAAAGATGAACTTCGCGTTAACCGTAAAGTAACGACCTGGTTCCGTTGAGTAGCGTTTGCTCTCATCTGCTATGCCAGCAACGTCTTGGTAACGAATGTATTCTTTGTCGAACAGGTTGATGATGGTCGCACTCAAACGAAAATCTTTGGTGATTTGGTAACTTGCCCCCAGATCGAGCGTGTTCCATGCCTCTGTTTGTGCGCATTCTGTCTTTTGTCCGAGCGACGTTTGGCAACTCGGCACACGATCCATCGAACCAGCCCAATTCCACGTCGCGAACGCATTAAAGTCTTGTTGCTGGTAGTTCAGCCCAACATTGCCCTCAAAAGGCGTGATGCTACGAACGTATTCGCCCTCAGCGTCCTTTCCATCCACATAACCAAGCTTGGTACTTAGCTTCCAAGACGATGTGAAAGCATACGCAGCAGAAAGCTCCGCGCCGTAGGTTTCAACGCCGTGTAAGTTTTGGTATTGCTTGACGTAGTTGCCGAAGTTATCTTGACCCGTGGTAACAACATCAATGAAGTTTTGGAACTTGTTGTAAAACGCAGAAACGTAAAGTTGCGCTCGGCCATTATCGAATTTGTTACCGATTTCAAACGAGTCCGAAGTTTCAGCCTCTAGATCCATATTTGGTGCAATAACAAAAGGCGTCAGCGGCACAAAGTCATGGCTTACGAAGCCATACGCTTTATCGTATTCTGGCGCTCGATAGCCGTGATCGTAAGAGAGGTAAACGCGGTTGTTTTCGAACACTTCACGAGAAATCGACAAACTTGGTGAAATTTCAGAACTGTCGATATCTTTCAATGGATATCCACCGATATCATTCTGGCCATCAGGTGAAAGTCGGTGCGCATCGAAACGCAAACCGCCAGTCAATGTCCATTTCTCCAGCTCAATCATGTCACGGAAATAAAGCCCAATGTTGTAAGCACGTGCAGCGGCAAAGGGTTGCTTTTGCGATGCGTTGGAACCCGTCCAATCGAGGACTTTCTGATTATCTTCACGTTGGTAGTAATCCGATGCTATCTCAACGCCATACGCTAACTTGTGCTCAGCCGATGAGGCGTGAAGCGTCTGTTTGAAATCCGCTCTCAAACCGACCGTGCTATCGGTAAATGTTTTGTGCTCAAGTTCGCGGCGCTTAATCAACAGACCATTGGCGTCGGTAGAGTTCATTAAGCGATTGGTGTCTGTGACCACTTCGGTATGACGCCAATAAACTTTGGTATCCAACTCTTCAAACCATGCTGGATCAAGCGGCGTTAGCTCTGCACCTAAATATGCACTGTATTCTTCTGTCGATTCATCTTCTGCAAAGTCTTCGATATGCCACTTGCCATCTTTTTGTATGGATGACGAACCTTCAAGGCGTTGTTGGTCTTGTCGATAGAGTTCGGCACGCGCTTTGATCATCACTTCATCACTGAAGAAATGATTGATGGCGTATGACGCGCTGTAACCATCCAAATCGCGGTTGTACAAATCTTGGCTGAAGTTACGCGTCTCTTCACCTTGCCAATAAGCCGCGTTGACCAAGCTTTCCGTATCGCCAGAACGAAATGCCAAATTGCTCGCGCCTTTGTATTTATTGCTTATCCCCGTATAAGTGCCCGTGGCGTCAACATAAAAGTCACGATCTTCTAAAAACTCGCCCGGCTGTTTGGATTTTAGAATCACAGCACCACCAATGGCACCAGAGCCCAAGACTGAGGAGCTTGCCCCTTTCACTACTTCTAATGATTCAAGATTAGATAGATCGAACGTGTCGCGGCCCACTTTGTCATTGTTGTCATTCGCCCCAAAACCGTCTGCAGAGCGAATGCCGTCACGAATGATCATAATACGGTTACCCGTCATGCCCCGAATCGTGATGTTTTGTGGACGACCAGCGCCACCCGACACACTTACCCCAGGCTCGTGACGCAGCGCATCATAAAGCTCTGTTTCGCCCTTTTGTTCAATCTCTTCGCTGGTGACAACCGCAACGCTGCCTGCTACTTCAGACACAGGTTGTTCAATCCGATTCGCCGTCACCACAACCTCTTCCATAGAGAAAACGTCAGATTTGGCGTGCACTTGGCTGGCAGCTAGTACCGAAAGTACTGCCGCTGACACTGGGGTAAGCTTCATTTACTGCTCCGCTTTAGATGTATTAATCAGTGATAAAAGAAAGGCGTATTCTTTTGCTTGTTGTTCTTGCGCTTGTCGTGGGTCCATTTGATGACCCGAGTTAAAATCGGTCTGTAACAAGTAAGGCCCGGTGTGCTCACTTAGCTCAGAAACCTTGGCGAGATACTTGGCACCTTCCCAGTAAGGCACGCGCTGGTCGATCAAACCGACTTGAACCAGCATCGGTGGGTAAGCGTCTTTGTGAATGTTGAGAATTGGATCGTACGCCTTCATTAGTGCCAGTTGTTCAGATTTGGTTGGGTTACCCCATTCGCCATACTGCTGCGTGGTCAGCGGAAGTGATGTATCCGACATGCTGGCTACCACATCAACAAAAGGCACTTTAAGCACGACACCTGAAAATAACTTAGGATCTCGATTAACCGCTCCCGCGACCAACGTGCCACCAGCACTAGAACCAATGGCAAAAACCTCTCGATTACCGCGTTCAAACGTTTTCAGCGTCTTAGCGGCCGCGACAAAGTCGCCAATAGAATTGGCTTTGCGCACACCACGGCCTTGCTCATGCCACTCATCGCCAAAGTACCCACCGCCACGAACATGGGCGATAGCGTAAATCACGCCTTGGTCGAGCAAGCTTATGACTTGAGGCATAAAGTACGGTTTCATCGTAAAACCGTATGCGCCATAGCCATAAATCATCACGGGTGATTGTGCGTGTAATTTGTCTTTGCGATACGCTAAAGAGACGGGAACAGAAACACCATCGTGCTTAATGAAAATTCGTTTTGAAACATAATGTTGGCTATCAAAATCTTGGTAAGCATCTTGAGAGTACAAAGATTTAGTCAGCGTTTTTACATCAAACTCTTCCCATTGAGGAGGCGTGGTCATCGACATGCTTCGGATACGAATCTTGTTTGATTCAAAATCGCCTAACGTGCTCAACCAAGCGACATTGCCATCGTGTTCCAATGGCAGTATCACTTTTTCCTGACCTTGATAAGAATACACCGTCAACGTCGACACATTGTTTGGCTTACCAAGTGCCACAACTCCTGCATCATAAAGGTAGAACTGCTCAAGCGGCTCACTAGGGTTGGTAAAGCGTTGCCATGTTGCGCTAAGCGGCGTGAGTTCGGCTTGGTAAAGTGCGAACTTTCCTTCAAGATTACTGTTGAGGTAAACATGCCCTTTCGCGACATCTGCGTAATATTCCACGCCCACTTCTGGCACTCGCAATGAATCGGTGACTGTGCCCGTTTCTAGATCGACAAGCTTCTGCTCTGTTGTTGACTCGTTGTTGCTTTGCAGTACGGCGTAACGGCTATCTGCCGCGCGATAAAAAGAGAGTAACCAATCTGATTTGTACTCATTCCATACTACTGTTTTAGCCAAAGACTCCGTGGAAATACGTAGGATCTGATGAGGTCGCTGGGTACGCTTGTCCTTTGCTACAAGGTATGCCATTTTTCCATTTTTTGATAACAGTGCACCACTATCGACGTGTGTTGCCAGTTCCGAAGATTGGCCTGAGAGTAAATCAACAACCACGGCTCGATATTGCTCGCTGCCGTCGATATCCTCAGTGAACAGCAGTTTATCGCCACTCACATGCCACTGACCAAGTTGATAGTATTGATGCGCCGATTGTCGCTCAGCGAAATCAAACACCGCGTTTTCTGGTGCATGCTGACTCGCACGTGATAACAACACGTAGCGACCGTCACGACGCGTTAACGTCCACTCTCGTCCATTCACAATCGACCATGGCTGCTCGCCTTTGTCTGCCACCATGGTTTCCCACTGTGCCAGCAGATCTTGTGTCAGTGCCTGATAACTTTTTTGATACTGTTCGGTCTTGCGGTTTTGCTGCGTCAAGTAGGTAAGAACTCGCTCATCTTTACGAGCGTCATCTCGCAGCCAGTTAAAATCATCAGCGGCAGTAGCGCCAAAACCAGAGGTAACTATGAGCCCTAAAAAAACATGAGTAAATTTCATATAGAGAGCGAATTCATTTATAGGATTAATGGAATCCGCGTATTCTGCCCTTAAATAAAAATGAGATCAATTATCATTTTCATAATTAAATAATATTTTTATCTAACCTGCTTGAAAAAACGTTTGCTTTAACCAGTGTAAACACAATCAACATCTTGCTAAATTAGCAATCTGTGCTGTTTATATGAAGTCAGACAAATATAAGCATTGGGAGAAACGGTTAGTAAGAATTGGGAGAAACAGTTAGTAAGAAAAGACAAGGGTTGGCTAAGTGACGGGCATAAAAAATCCGAGTGCGAACACTCGGATTTTGTAAACATCAGAATCAGTTTAGAACTGAGGCAATCATGACTCTTCAGAGCTTGGTGCCGCAGGCTTTTTCTTAGGGATGAACACGTCATCACCCACCGATACGTTTTTGTAGAAGCTCTTGTCGCGTTTAGCTGGTTGCTTCGCCACTTTCTTCGCTTGAGGACGCGCTTTTTTCGTCGTCGCTTTCTTATTACGGAAATCTTTCTTAGGTGGTTTCAGACCTTTAAATTTACCTTTCAAATCTTCAAACACTGAGAATGCAAGATCTTGCTGTAGGTAAGTTTCGATACGCTTGAAGCTCTCCCAGTCTTTTGGACCAACCAGAGAAATCGCATCACCTTTGTTACCCGCACGGCCAGTACGACCAACACGGTGCACGTATTCTTCTGTATGCTTTGGCATATCAAAGTTGATGACGTGAGTCACTGTCGCAATATCCAAACCACGAGAAGCGACATCAGTCGTTACCAGAATCTTAAACACCGCACGCTCAAACTGGCTCATGATGGTGTTACGTTGCGTCTGGTTCAAGTTACCACTCAGTGCAACGGCCTTCAGTTTTTTCTCGTTCAGCTTCGCGGTTAGACGTTCGGTATCGTCACGCGTTGCCGTAAAGATGATCACTTGACGGTATTCCGCTTCAGAAAGTACGCGTTCCAGAATCGCTTCTTTGTGATCAAGGTGATCACACAAGTAGAATTTTTGCGTGATATCTTTGTGTTCTTCGTTAGATACGCCAACTGCGATACGTTTTGGCGCATTCAGCATTTCAGAAGCAATATCGTTCACTTCTGCGTGGTCCAACGTTGCTGAGAACATCAACGTTTGACGACGACGGTGTTTCGCCGCGTTATGGATACGACGTAGCTCAGGCGCAAAGCCCAAGTCCAACATACGGTCTGCTTCATCAAGAATCAGCGTTTCCAAACCGTCAAGGTACAGAGAGCGGTGCTCTAGGTGGTCAGCCAAACGTCCTGGTGTCGCCACGATGAATTTCGGGTAACGACGCAGTGCTTTTACTTGATCGTTAAAGTTCTCACCACCAAGAATCAACGCTGCATCGTAAGATAGACCAGCCAGCATAGAGCGAAGTTCGCCATACACTTGTTTAGCCAACTCACGCGTTGGAGCCAGAATCACAGCACGAGGATCTTTCGCTGAAAACGATTTTGTCT
Source organism: Vibrio sp. SALL6 (assembly GCF_002002385.1). Classification (NCBI taxonomy): domain Bacteria; kingdom Pseudomonadati; phylum Pseudomonadota; class Gammaproteobacteria; order Vibrionales; family Vibrionaceae; genus Vibrio; species Vibrio sp. SALL6. The sequence goes on along the minus strand of NZ_MQVK01000006.1, from coordinate 441,693 downwards.
TCAGTGACTTGTGAAGCATTGGCAATACAAACGCCAAAGTCTTACCCGAACCCGTTTTCGAAGATGCCAATAAATCCTTGCCTGCAATCGCAACAGGAATAGCCTGTTTTTGAATGTCAGTCGGTTTTTTAAAATCGTAGTGTTTTAGGTTCTTCAACAATCGGTTGTCTAGGCCTAGATCTTTAAATTGCAAAGTATTCTCCAATAAATCAGTCAGCGTCTGAGCGCTCTGTAATGTCGTTTCCGCTCTAACGCAGCAAAAAATAAAGCTCGGTATAATACCGCAAATCATAGGAGTATAGATAGAGATCACACAAACTAATTCCCACGGATGAAAACAAAACATCATTTTCAGCCCAGTGAAGAAGAACCTTCGGCTGTAACTAGCGAAAACCTTGGCTAAAATTCGAGAAAAAACACGCCCATAAAAGTGTCGAATTCACTTCGCAGAACTAAGCCGATTGCAGTTATTTAGTGGTAGAAACTTTCATTTGTGTCAATATCGTCTAAATTATTGATATCAGGAACGTGGCAAAAATACCTGCTATGTGGACTGTTGTGGGAGCAATCGAAAGGATGAGTAATTACTTTTGTTAGGCTCAGGTAAAAGTTAACGTCAGGTACTCCATGAAATTCTTGGATTTTTTTGACTTTTGCTACATCATGTACTGATAAAATGTAACCACATTTAACCTCGCTACTGTATAAAAAAAGAGTTATAGGGCGAGACTTTCACTATAAGCAAGGAGTTCTTATATGAACAAAACGTTGATCGCAGCTGCAGCAACTTCAGTACTTCTACTAGCAGGTTGTGCTTCATCTGATGACGCAGCAACAGCAAACGCAGCTAAACTAGATGAACTAAGCAACCAAGTTAGCCAACTAAGCCAAGACGTACAATCTCTTCAATCTGACGTTCAAAAATCAGGTGACGCAGCAATGGCTGCTCAAGAAGAAGCAGCACGTGCTAACGAGCGTATCGATAACATCGCTCAGTCTTACACTAAGTAAGATGTTGTTCCGCGCTTTAACGCCCGTTAAGGCGCGGTTATTTCTACTGGAACCCCATTCTGAGCGGCAATAACGGCTTTCGCTTTCACATTCGTCAGTCCAAATTCATTTAGCCACCAGCCCAATTCTTTCGGAACTTGTAAATGATCTTTCTCGCCATTGCTGCGAGTTAACGGTTCATGCGCTTCCACAAACACACTACGATCCGGCTCTAGTGACACTTTCACTGGCTGATTGATGATGTTTACTTTTTCACCACGACGAACTTTGTCGAACAACCATTCGATATCACTTGGGTCCATACGAATGCAACCAGCACTCACGCGCATTCCGATGCCGAAATCTTTGTTGGTACCGTGAATAAGGTACTCACCATTTCCGTAAGCTAGACGAAGTGCAAACAACCCAAGCGGGTTGTCGGGGCCTGCTGGCACAACCGCAGGTAAATCCACCCCTTTCGCTCTGTATTCTGCACGAATAGACGCAGGTGGCGTCCATGTTGGGTTCGGACGTTTTTGGCTGATGCTGGTTGTCATCACTGGTGTATCTCGACCAATTCGGCCAATACCAACAGGGAAAACATGCACCACATCTTCGCCCTCTGGGAAGTAGTACAAACGCAGCTCAGCCAAGTTAATCACGATGCCTTGGTGAGGAACTTCAGGAAGAATAAGTTGAGATGGAATAGTAAGTACGCGCCCTTCTTGAGGAAGAAATGGATCAACGCCTTTGTTCGCTGCCATCAACGCTAGCATGCCCACGTCGTAATGCTTGGCGATGTTTGCCATGGTCTCGCCTTCTTGCACGACGTGGTTTTCGAGGCGACCAATCAAACGGCTGCCGTCCTCTGGTAACTCGTACATTTTGGCGAATGACAATCCACTCACTAATGATAACGAGACAGATAACAGGATTCGTTTTGCAAAACTCATTGATCGCTTTTTGCTAAGCATTTCACTCTATTCCTTGGCACTTTTAAAGAGCCGTAAGGTTATCTCTCTTTCAACCTTGTGATCAACCATCGGCTTGTGATATTCCAGTAAAGAAAATCCCTCCCAAGTCCATGGTTTATGGACGAACTTATTCGGCACACTCTTAATTTCTGGCACCCAATGACGCACGAACTGACCGTCGGAATCGAACTTCTCGCCTTGGCTTATTGGATTGAAGATACGGAAGTATGGTTGGCCATCACAGCCAGTCGATGCCGACCACTGCCACCCACCATTATTTGCCGCAAAGTCGCCGTCGACAAGCTTGCTCATAAAGTATTCTTCGCCCCAGCGCCAGTCGATATGTAAATCCTTGGTAAGAAAGCTCGCGACAATCATGCGAAGTCGGTTGTGCATCCAGCCAGTTTGATTGAGCTGACGCATTGCCGCATCAACAATTGGATATCCAGTCGTCCCCGTTTTCCAACATTCAAAAGCTTGTTCATCGTAAGACCATTGAATTTTATCTTCCCAGTCTATGAATCCGCGACCTTTGACAAGTTTAGGTTCAAACACCAATAAGTGCTGATAGAACTCACGCCAAATGATCTCGCTCAGCCACGTTGCTTTGCCTTCTGACAAATCCGGTTGTGGATTCTCAGCATACAACCTCGCGATGCACTGTCTTGGCGACAATGCTCCGATGGCAAGATAAGGCGAGAGCTGACTCGTACCATCGATAGCGGGGAAATCTCGCTTCATCTGGTAACCGTCACTACGCTCGCGTGCAAACGTCCTCAATTGCTTGAGAATGTCGTTGGTCGATGCACACCAAGCTTCGCTCGATTCCCTCGGATAAGAGAACGTAAAATCGGCATCAAAACCGTCTTGTTTTACCGCTTCTAACTGCTCACTAGGCAGTTCATTTTGTCTCTGAGGCTTGGATACCGTTGGCAAGGAAAACTTTTGCAACCATGCTCGTTTGAATGGCGTAAATACTTTGAAATACTCACCTTGCTTGTTGAGTACGGTCGTTGGCGCATGAACGCATTTGTCGTGAAAGGCGTGAAACTCTACCCCACGATTATCCAGTGCTTGAGATACCTTTCTATCCAACTCAACTTCATTCACTTCATAATTGATGTTGACCATTACCGCCGTTGCGTTGAGCTTATCCGCCCAATCGCAAATGACTTTTGTACAGTCGTCGAAACGCGGAACTTCTTTATACAGAAGAGGAATGTTTAGTTCTGTGAGCTCTTGATGAACATGCTCAAGACGCCTAGCGATTAAATCCGCCTGCATCGGCGCCATGTGGTGCTCTTGCCACTGTTCTGGCGTTGCAACAAAACAAGCAACAACAGGTTGTCCTGTATCAAGTGCCGCCTTTAACGCCGTGTGGCCTAACGTGCGTAAATCGCGCCTAAACCAAACCAGAATCATGTGGTCTCCTTACTGAATCTGTGTTTGTGCAAGATGAAGTTTCTCAATAACTTCCGAACACTGCACTTGCTCAGGATACCGCGCTAACAGCGCTTTGAATGCTTCCACTTGCTTGGCAGGTAGCGCCTTATTCGAGAACACATAAACACGCTGGTAGCGTTCAATCACGTCGTGACCCACCAAGCCAGAAACGTCGTCCACCTTGTCGACCAAGGTGATGTGGTAGCCTTGCTCACACAACTTCGCCGCCTGAATCCAGCTTTCTGCATCTCGACTTTGTTCAAAGCTGATCAACAGACATTTCCCCTTGGTGGATGCTTTGTTTTCAGAATCGATCACCAATGCCAAACGCGTGATTAAACAGGTTTGGAACAATCCCATCTGCAAAGAGCGCAGCGAGCCCTTAACCAAATCCAATGCTTCAAACACAGGATTGATAAACTGATCTACGACTAAGTTGAGCGGGTACTCTTTCAATACCGATGACAGGACGCTTTCCGTTTTGCCACGATTGAGTTGCGACAACGCAGACAGTACGGTTTCCACTTCTTCAAGCGAATGGTTTTCTGCACTGATTTCTACATCCGATTGGCCGAGCAGTCCTTTCACTTTGCCGATCGCAATGCCTTTGGATAACCAACCTTGAATTTCACGAATCGTATCGAGATCTTGCTGGCAATATAAGCGATGCCCTTTTTCCGTTCTTTGCGGTTGGATTAGGTTATAGCGTCTTTGCCAAGCTCTCAGCGTCACAGGCTTAACGCCCGTAATCTCTGCAACATCTCGAATTGCGTATAGTTTTTCTTCTGAACTACAAACCATAGCGTAATCTCATCTCCTGCGGGTGTGGCTCTAAAAACTTCTGTTTTTGCAGATATTCATCTGGATAAGCATTTAGATAGTGTTTAATTAATGTTAGTGGCGCGAGTAATGGCAGCGTGCCAGTACGATAGTCTTGAATCACGGTCGCGAGTTCTTCTTTTTCATCTTTGTTTAGAGAGCGTTTAAAATACCCTTGAAGATGCATCAACACATTCGTGTTGTTTTTGCGACTGGCACGGTTCGATAGCGCCGTCATCAGACCTAATCGATATTCTCGGTAAAACTCGTCAATCTCATAGCTGGCAACATCTGCGACTAAGCGCCCCAAAGATCGATACGACTCTGGATGATGCGCCATAAGCGTTAGCTTATAACGAGAATGAAAATCGATGATCTTACCGCGTGTCAGCTCACCTGCCATCGATTCATAAAAATCGTTGAGACAGTAAATGCGAGTAATGAAGTTCTCTTTAAGAACGGGATCATTTAAGCGTCCATCTTCTTCGATAGGTAACCACGGCATTTTTTCCATCAACGTTTTCGTGTAAAGACCAACCCCTTCTTTTACAGCGTTGTTTTTGCTGTACACTTTTACGCGTTCCATACCGCATGTTGGCGATTTGGCACAAACGATGTAACCACACAATTGCTCATTTTGAAGCTCGTCCACTTTATTTGCGGAGTAAGTCAGCATGTTATTTGTGTGATCATTGTCGGGATTTTTCGTTTCAACCAACGCGATGCGCTCTTCATTACTGATTAAACGAATCGTCGGGCGTGGCACCGGCATGCCTACCCCCACTTCTGGGCATACAGAAACAAAGTCAAAATAATTGCTAAGCTCTTTAGTCACAAAGTTACTGACTTTATGACCAGAGTCGAAACGCACGCGTTCACCTAACACGCAAGAACTGATACCTACTTTGATTGAAGATTCCATAGCAACGTCATACCTATACAAAAAGTTTAGTTGTATAACTTATAGCAAGCCACCCTAAATTGTACAAGAAAATTAGTTGTACAATTTAATCGTTTTACTTACTCCTCCGCGATTTCGATCAGCTCGATTTAAAAAATATTTATCTTTTTCTTTGGCTGTTTTGTGTGCGCAATCAACAAATCGCTCAAAAGCAAATCGATTGCCTTTTTGCTTTCAACAGATTTAGTTATCAATAGCTTGGTTAGTTTCGAAAAGGGTGGTTTTTGTGACTAACCTCTCAAGGGATCACTGTACGTCCCGATATTATTGCCTCAACGAAAACGAACAAGTTCAACAGAATTGGTAATAGCATCCTATAATAGATGCGTTTTATCAGAACAAAACTTTGGAGAGCACTTATGGCAACCCCACACATCAACGCACAACCAGGTGATTTCGCTGAAACAGTTCTAATGCCAGGCGACCCTTTGCGTGCTAAATACATTGCAGAAACTTTCCTTGAAGATGTGAAGCAAGTTTGTGACGTTCGCAACATGTTCGGCTTTACTGGCACTTACAAAGGTAAAAAAGTGTCTGTAATGGGTCACGGTATGGGTATCCCTTCATGCTGTATCTACGTACACGAGCTAATCGCTGAATACGGCGTGAAAAACGTTATCCGTGTAGGTAGCTGTGGCGCGGTACGTGACGACGTTAACCTAATGGACGTTGTTATCGGTATGGGTGCTTCTACAGACTCAAAAGTTAACCGTATCCGTTTCAACAACCACGATTTCGCTGCAATCGCTGACTTCAGCCTTCTAGAAGAAGCGGTTAAGCAAGCTCGCGCTCAAGAAGTGCCAGTGAAAGTAGGTAACGTATTTTCTGCAGACCTGTTCTACACACCAGAAGCAGACATCTTCGAGAAGATGGAAAAACTAGGTATCCTAGGTGTAGACATGGAAGCGGCAGGTATCTACGGCGTAGCTGCAGACCTAGGCGCGAAAGCTCTAACTATCCTAACGGTTTCTGACCACATCATCCGTGGCGAAAAACTAAGCTCAGAAGAGCGCCAAAAGTCGTTCAACGACATGATGAAAGTTGCTCTTGAAACAGCAATCAACATCTAAGAAGTTATTAAGTAATAATTTGCAGCCAGTGCCTGACTGGCTGCCCGAATTATCCCGAGGGGGCGATTGTGTCTAACGGCGAACTGCCAAAAGACGCAGATGGGTTACAACTCAACTTTTGTAAAACATTGGCGTGTGACAACTTTGGATTGAGTGATGCAAAGCGTTACGTTCTGCAACATGCGAACCCTAAGCGTCCGGCGATGGTATGCCGTGAATGTGGAGCTTTCCCCCCCTTACTTAACAACCGCGATGTCGTGAACGAACTTCATCGCCTCCGACACGTCCACAGTGACGGGTTACCTGCTTGTCGCAACGACGCGTGTGACAACTTCGGACTCTCTGTCCACACTCATAAACACCTCTATCACGCATTCGGTTACAGTGGCGATCGTCAACGTTACCGTTGTAAAGCGTGCCAAAGCACTTTTGTCGATAAATGGTCTGGCGCCAATAAAAAGCTGCAGTTTCAAGAAAACCTGATGGGCCTTTTGTTCACCGGTTATTCCGTGCGCGAAATTTGCCGCAAACTCAGCATCAACCCAAAAACGTTTTATGATCACGTTGACCACATCGCCAGTCGTTGTCGTCGTAAGCTCGCGACCATTGATGCTCGTTGGGTTAATCACGCCAGTCACTACGAGTTGGCTTCCAGCTACATTGCCTTGCAGCCACACAGCAATAATGGAGTGTACTGGATTGTGTCTGGTGAAGCGCACTCGGGCTACATTCTTTGCCAACACGTGAACTACTCTTCGGATGAAGAACCTATCGCGACGCTGGATCACAACCCGTACGACGAAGTTTCTCGTTTTGTCTCTCAAGAGTACACAGCGGAAGCAAGTGAGCCACCAGCGGAACCTTCTAATCACCTTAGAGAGCGTATTGACCAAAAATACCAAACGATTTTGGCTCGTGGTAACGTCGAAGATCCGCTCGGTAACTTATCGGTATTTCATTACCCATCGAAAGGCGCGTTAGTTCGTCCTCCTTACACCTCGTACGCGCACTATTTGCATGTACTTGATATGTGTTGCCCTAACAAGCGGGTTTCGATTTACATGCCACAAGATCCCCTGCTCCGCTCCGCAGCGTTGAGCGTTTGTTTGTCTCGTATTCAAGAGAAAAACGTCGATCTGATGTATGTAGAAGAAGACGCTGGCTGGGACATGACCGCTCCGTTTGGCAAAGTGGATATTGCCTACATGAGTTGGTGGCGCGATCGCTGGGCGATCTCCAGTCAAGGCGAAAACCACAAAGGCATTTGCTACCTTGCTGGCGATAAAAATGAACCAGAAAAGTGGTTTAACGTTGCAACAACTCGCCATGTGCAGTTCTATCAAAATCGCTTCCAGCTGTTGTTCGAAAGTTTCATTAACGAGCCACGTCGCAAATTGCGACCTGCCGGAATTTTACCTCTTTTAGATATATTCAGAGCTTGGCATAATTTGTGCTATCAGGACAAACAAGGTCTTACTGCCGCACAAAGGCTAGAAGTCACTGACGCACCTCTAACCATTAAGCAGCTCCTATCGTAACTATTTAACTCATTTAGATGTGGTAATTAGGGGCAGTGACGGTATACATTACGGCACCTGATATTTTATGATGTGGCTTTCATGCTGCACTCGTAATGAAGTACGCATCTAACCACTTATTATTTAGGTGTAAATTCCAGTTCGATAGTCATGGATGTGAACGTTGGATAAAACCCAAATTCAGCTAGAAGACGAGCTTAACTCCCTCAAAGGGCAAGTGAAAACGCACCCTGAACGCACTCTTCGCCTCGCCGAGCAGTGCCGCATTCGCGCGGAACAAATACTGTTTATTGACGGAGAAATCAAAGCGTTACTCGTCATGGCGCACAGTTGTTGGTGTTTGATGGAATATCGCCAAGGGCTGAAATTCATCAAAGACGCCTACAATAAGCAAATCCAACTGGACACTGACGATCACCTTCCAGAAATTCTGCATATCTTCGCCCTTCAATACTGGGGACAAGCCAAATATTACTCGGCGCAGCAATATTGGATTAATGCCCTGGAGCAATCGGCTTTGGTCGATGACATTGAGATTCAGATTGAATCCCTGATTGGTCTTGGCAATGTTTGGCGCATCACCAACGAACACAAACTTGCCGCATCGACTCATGAGCTTGCAGTTAAAGTGGCAAACAACGTCCGAATTGCATGGCTAGAAGGTAAAGCTCGCATTCTGCTGGCTTGGGACTACTACCTCCTCAACAACTTTATTGAGATGCTAACGGTACTTGATGGCGCAACAGAAGTGCTCAAAGACCATGAAGACAGCACTTGGCAAGCCGAAATTTGGGACTTTAAAGGCTTGGCACTCCTTGGCTTAGAACGCCTAGACGCTGCAGAAGAAGCAACCCAAAAAGCGCACAAGCTGGCCATTGAGCACGATCTAACGTGGATGAAAGCACACTCTTTCATCAGTCGAGCAAGACTAGAGCTACTGCGTAGAAACACGGACAGCGCAGCCGAGTTGTTGCTTGCCGCAGAAGAATCCGCGCTTAATTTCGATAACGGCGAACTGCTAAGTCAGATCTGTTTTCAGCAATCTCGCGTTGCTGAAGAGCAAGGCGATTTCGAAGCGGCATTTAATGCGTTTAAAAAATACCGCAAACATGCACTGAAAATGCTCAAAGAGCAGACCAATCGTGTCAGCATGGATAAAGCACGCGGCTCAAAACGCCAGCTAGAACAACGTGCTCGCAAGCTCATCAATCGTATTCGCTCTCAACATGAATACGATCCCGAAAAGCAGTTTTCTAACGTCGTTTCCGAAACGTACTGGTGGGAACAACTGGTTCTGTTTAAGACTGAGCTTAAACGCTCAAACCATGCCGTGATCATGATTCGCCACTCCAATCCTGCGTTTCTCGATGCGTGTACTGAACTGGTTCACTCATTAACGACGCCAAGCGATCTCATTTCACGCCTATCTAGCGATCGACTCGCTATGTTGATTGCCGAAAAAGATCAAGCCGCAGAAGAGCTCTACCGAACCGTGCATGCCATGTTAGACATTTATCCATGGGAACGACGTGGCCTCAAAGGGCCAAAACCGACATTGTATTTACAAGACATCCTGACTTTCCCATTTACTTTAGAGCAGTTGGAAGAAAGCTATATTGAGGTAATGAAGAATGGAACTACTGCTTAGCAAAGTCACTGACGCAGGCATCGATCCTTCTTCTGTTTCTGGGGAAGAAGCCATCACGCTTTGGGAACATATCGGTCGACACATTGCGTCCACCAGCCGTGAAAAAGCACACTGCCTAGTTATCAGCGCAGAATACCGCCGCGAAATCAAACAGCTTTGTGACAGTATCGAAGAGCTTAGACAAGCATTAGAACTGCTCTCATTACCTGAGGATGTCGAAGATATACTGTCGGTCAAAGCAAGTTTAAGCGAACGCTTAGTTGAAGTTGGTGATTACAACTCGGCCCTCACCGAGTACATCGCTTCCACCAACATCGCAGTGGAATACGGTTTTATCGACGAATACGTTTTAGCGATCATTGGTATGGGCAACTTATGCGATGCTTATGGCGATCACAACCGTGCTCTACGTTACTACCAAAAGATCGACGCGATTGATCATGCCATCAGCAGTCGCTCACTTCGTTTGCGTTACAAACTGTATATGCTCGCCTGTTACATCAGTCTAAAACGCGTGGCCGAAGCCAGCGAATTATTGGGTGAATGTGAAGAGCTCAGCATCCTAGTAAGCGACAAAAACCTCGCCGCTCAAACGCATTTGTATCGCGCTAAATTGCATCGTCTGCAAGAAGAGTATTCCGAAGCGCTGCTTTCCATATCCAGCATTAAGTACACCACAGGAAGTGCGACCACCTATTGGCTCTCAACCATGGTCAAAATTGAAACGGCGTATTGCTTGAATGGTGTTGGCCACACTTCGTTGGCTAATTTGCTGTTGGAGTCCATTGGGAAGCGAATTAAAAAGCATTCTTCGCCAATTCTGGCGAAACGTTTTTACAACGCAATGAGCAAAGTCAGTGCGTCACAAGGGCAGTTTCAGCAAGCTTTAAGCTGTGAGAAACGCGCTTTTCGTATTGAATCAGACTTAATAAAACACATCCCAATCAGCGAATTGGGCGCGGCTCAACTGCGTCGATTGTCTCGCTTTGAATTGCAGTTAAAGCTCATTCTGTCTGAGATTGAAAACAAAGAGCTTAAAGAGACGACCAAACAACACAAAAATACCGTAGCTCAGTTACAACAAGACGTTTTTACCGATCCCCTTACCTCGTTGCACAACCGCCGCTGGTTAGAGGTAAAACTGAAAGACATGTTGCTGCACGACACTCCATTCGCATTGATGGTCATCGACATCGATCACTTCAAATCCATCAATGACGAACTGAGCCATTTGGTGGGTGACAAAGCGATCAAAAGTGTGTCACAGGAGCTGGCAGCCTACTTCAAATTTAAAGGTGCATCGTGCGTGCGATTTGGTGGTGAAGAGTTCCTTGTAATTCTTGAGAACAGCCAATTGGAACGCGCAGAAATGCACGCTGAAAACTACCGCGAGCGTATTTTTAAATATGCATGGAGAGACATTCTTGGCGAACGCGGCCTAACCGTTTCCATCGGTATTACACTCCATCGCGAAGGGGAAAACACTCAGCGCACCTTCTACCGCGCCGATAAAGCCTTGTATCGTGCCAAAGCCAATGGCCGAAACCAAGTCTGTACCGAACTTTAAGCCACGCCCCAGTTGAAATCTGGGGCTTTATCATGTTTTTTATCAGCCCTACCCGAATCTATTCACTTTTTGTTTAAATCTGTACTCAATCTCGCCAAACTTGCCTACAACTATCAGTACGTACTGATATCGCATAAACATAATTCGCACATAAAAAGCGCTTGATTCATCTATAGTTAAGACAAATACTTAAACCGTTAATTTACGTAAGTTTTTCCAATTCGCAACAAGCACAGGTAAGTAAGATGTTTCTAGACTATTTTGCACTTGGGTTACTCATCTTCGTTGCTTTAGTTATCTTCTACGGAATCATTGTTATCCATGACATCCCGTATGAAATTGCTAAAGAGCGTGAACACCCGCACCAAGACGCAATTCACTACGCAGGTTGGGTCAGCCTGTTCACACTGCACGCACTTTGGCCATTCCTTTGGATATGGGCAACATTGTGGCGCAAAGAGCGTGGTTGGGGTTTCAAACAACTTGAGCAAGAAACACACGACATTCATCACCGTCTTGAAGAACTCATCGACGAAGTCAACGAACTCAAAAACGAAGTATCGATGTTGAAACAACAAAAGATTCAGCAAAAGCCTTTGACTGAACAAAGTAAAGAGGACGAATAATGGATTTATTGCTGATTCTGACTTACGCAGCTCTTTGTATCGCCATTTTTAAAATCTTCAATATTCCTCTAAACAAATGGACGGTCCCGACAGCTGTACTTGGTGGCGTAGTTTTGGTGGGCACACTTGTGCTACTTATGAACTACAACCACCCATTTACTCAGTTAGGTAACCAAGTGTTCCCAACTACGCCTATCGTCTCTGGTGTACGTGGCCGCGTTGTGGAAGTGCCAGTTCAAGCGAACCAACCGCTCAAAACCGGCGATATTCTTTTCAAAATCGACCCTGTGCCTTTTGAAGCGGAAGTCGCTCGCCTTGAAGCGAAAGTCAAAGAAGCAAGCCAAGGCGCGTTGGGTTTAGAGTCTGATCTAAGAGAAGCAGAAGCTGCGGTTTTAAAAGCACAAGCAGATAGAGATAAAGCGCAAAGAGAGTTTAGCCGATATCAAAGAGGCTTTGATCGCGGCGCGTTTACTGAACAAGATTTAGATACTCGACGCCAAGCGTATAAAGCGGCAGAAGCCATGCTAGACGTTGCGATTTTGCAACAAGAACAAGCGCAAATCGCTCTGGACTCTGAAATTGGTGGTGAAAACACTCAAGTCGCGCAACTTCTCGCAGAGCTGCGTAAAGCAGAGTTTAACCTAGAACAAACTATCGTTCGTGCGCCAACCGATGGTTACGTTACGCAATTGGCTTTGCGTCCTGGTGTGATGGCTGTGCCGTTACCGCTTGCTCCTGCAATGACCTTCGTGCATACCGAAGACATTACGTACACCGCTGCGTTCAGACAAAACTCGCTACAACGTTTGAAGCCGGGCTTTGAAGCTGAATTTATGTTCCGCGCAATTCCGGGCAAAGTGTTCCGTGGCGAAGTCATTGACGTGATTCCGGCCATTGGTGAAAGTCAAATTCAAGCCAGAGGTGCTCTACTAGGTACCGATGCCTTGCGCACGAGCGGACGTGTATTTGCGAAGCTAAAAATCACGGACGATTTGAGCGAATACCACCTGCCAATGGGTACTGCGGTTGAAGTCGCAGTTTACTCAGACAGCTTTACTCACGTATCAGTAATGCGCAAAGTGCTTATTCGCATGAAGAGCTGGCAGAACTATTTGTACCTAGACCATTAATGAACTGCTAGCTCATTCATTTATCGATGAAAATAGCATCAAAAAGTGTAATCGGGGGCTGACAATCAGCCTCCGATTTCATTCTAGCCATCCAGACAGATAGCATTCCCACTTTTATCAATATTCTGTATAATGCGCGCCTTATTTTTAATGCTTGCTAAAAAACAAAGCCAGTCAAAGGGATACGTGAATCAAATCACACATTTCCTGAAGAAAAATAGAGCAAACAATAAGCAGCTTGGTTGTTTTGGATATATGTTACACAATCAAATAACCAATGCTTTCCAACAATATAAATGAACGTTCTTTAAAATCGACAATTGAACTGAGGTTATCTATGAATCTTTCCGCTAAAACCGTTGTGGTTATTGCAATTGGTGCCGCTCTTTACGGCATCGGTGGCTTACCTATGTTTGGCATCCCTGTGTTTGCAAACACAACGCTAAAACCAGCAATGGCAGTATTAGCATTGTTCTCAGTACTATTTGGCCCACTTGTTGGCTTTTTGGTTGGTTTTATTGGCCACTGGGTCACCGACCTATTTGCAGGTTGGGGCGTATGGCTCACTTGGGTACTTGGTTCAGGTATTGTTGGTTTGATTATCGGTCTATTCCCTTCTCTAACGCGCTACCGTTTGGAGAAAGGTGATTTCAATATGAAAGACTTCGCGTTATTCGTGGTACTTGCACTATTAGGCAACGTATTTGGTTACGGTTGCTCTGCATTCCTCGACACGATTTTGTACGCAGAACCGTTCACTAAAGTGTTTACCCAGCTTTCTATTATCGCGATCGGTAACACCATTCTTATTGCTATTGTTGGCTTCTTCATTCTTAAGTCTGTCGCTAAACGTAACAAGCAAAGCCGTAACTTAACAGAGGCTTAATGTCGAATGACAATCGAATTTTCTAACTTCTCTTTTAGATATGAGTCGCTGGACAAACCGACGCTAAAAAATATCAATCTAAGGATAGAGAAAGGAGAGAAAATCGTCATTATTGGTCCAAGTGGTAGTGGTAAATCTACCCTTGGGCAATGTCTTAACGGACTGATCCCACACGCAATCAAAGGGGAAACCAGTGGAACATTGACCATCAATGGTCAAGACACCGCCCCTTTCGACATGCACCAATACACTGAGCAAGTTGGCACCGTACTGCAAGATACGGACAGCCAATTTGTCGGCTTGAGCATTGGCGAAGACATCGCATTTGCGCTGGAAAACCAGCTAACTTCTAACATCGACATGTACCCATTGGTCAAAGCCACGGCCAAAATGGTCGACTTGGAACAGATGTTAGATCGCTCTCCCCACGATTTATCTGGCGGGCAGAAACAGCGTGTTTCTTTGGCGGGCATTCTCGTCGATGACGTCGATATCCTTTTGTTTGATGAACCACTAGCTGCGCTTGACCCTAAAACGGGTAAAAAAACCATCGAGATCATCGATGATCTACACCGCGAAACGGGCAAAAGCATCGTAATCATTGAGCATCGTCTTGAGGACGTTCTGCATCGCTCAGTTGACCGTATTATCTTGATGGAAAGCGGCGAAATCATTGCCGATACAACGCCAGATGAAATTTTAGCGTCGCCTCTGCTAGAAGATTACGGCATCCGCGAACCGCTTTATATTTCGGCTCTGAAAGAAGCAGGCTGCGCGATTGAGGGTGATGCAAAACCTTCTAGCTTAACTACCTTACCGTTGGAGCAATATAAACCAGCAGTACAAGCATGGTTTGATGGTTCAACAGCACAACCACCTAAAACGCCAGCCGAGACTTTGCTTGAAGTCCGTGGCCTCACCTATTCTTACGACGGTGATAAAAACGCGCTAGAAGACGTGAGTTTTGACATCAAGCGTGGCGAGTTTGTCTCTGTACTTGGCAAAAATGGCTCGGGTAAATCGACCATCACCAAACTGATTATGGGCGTTATTGAAGCGGATAGCGGCTCAATGAGCTTGAATGGTCAAGATCTAAACGAACTGACCATTTTCGAGCGCAGCCAGAAAGTGGGCGTGGTGATGCAAAACCCGAATCACATGATTTCCCATCACATGATTTTCGACGAAGTGGCCTTCGGCCTCCGTAATCGTGGCGTTGAAGAGAAACAAATCGAAGCTAAAGTACTTGAAGTCCTTGAACTGTGCGGTTTAAGCAAATACCGTCACTGGCCAATCGAAGCATTGAGCTACGGCCAGAAAAAACGCGTAACCATTGCGTCAATTTTGGTCTTGGAACCAGAGCTTCTGATCCTTGATGAACCGACGGCAGGTCAGGACTACCGGAACTACACATCTATGCTGAGTTTCATCGAAAAGCTCAATCGCGAGTTGGGCGTAACCGTGATGATCATCTCTCATGACATGCATTTAGTGCTGGAATACACCACGCGCTCTATCGTGATTGCAGACAGTAAATTAGTCGCGGATGCACCAATGACGCAGGTATTCAGCAGTCCAGAGCTACTAGACCAAGCAAACCTCACCACAACAAGTCTGTTTGATTTGGCTACGAAAGTTGGTATCGAAGACACCAATGGCTTTATGCAGCATTTTATCAATGTCGAAAAAGCGCACCGCCAACAAAAAAGCGGCGAAGTAAACCAACCAGAGAAAGCAGTGGCATGAAAGACAATAAGATGAAGTTTGGTATCAACTACATCGATACCCAATCGCCACTTCACAAGTTGAATGGCATTACTAAGTTCTTGCTTTTCATTGCTTGGGTGACGGTGGTGTTGACCACATTTGACTTGCGAATCATCGCGCTGTTGATCGTGCTTGGTTTAGGCTTATTGAAAATGACCAAAGTGCCATTTCATGTCTACAAACCGCTTTTACTGGGTACAGGCACGGTATTGCTGATCAATGCCCTGTTTATGTTCGCGTTAGCGCCGCAACAAGGTACTGAGTTCATGGGCTCATCAACGGTTTTACTCTCGTTACCCGGTAATTACTCGCTCACTCAAGAGACGTTGTTTTACTTAGTAACAGTGACATTGAAATACTTCAGCATGTTCCCAATCGCGTTGGTGTTTGTATTTACCACTCACCCGACGGAGTTTTCAGCCAGCTTGAACCGCTTAGGTGTGCCTTACAAAATCGCCTATGCCGTGAGCTTAACGCTGCGCTACTTGCCGGAAGTGAAAAAGGACTTTGTTAACATCATGCACGCGCAACAAGCACGCGGAGTAGAACTGAGTAAGAAGGCTCCGTTGTTCACTCGTATGAAGAACGTGGCGAAGATTCTTGGCCCTCTGATTTTCTCTAGTTTGGACAGAGCCGACCAAATCTCAAACGCGATGACGTTGCGTGGCTTCGGCCGTCACTCATCTCGCACCTGGTACAGCCTAAAACCCCTGACCAAAGCCGATATGATCTGCATGGCGGGGATTGCGGTGATAGTGATTGCTGCTATCAGCAAGCGTGTGATGGACACACAACTGTTCTGGTATCCGTTTTAACGCGAGATAATCATAAAAATGGGATGCGATGCATCCCATTTTTCTATCCAGATTATGGCTTAGTCTTTTGAGTAGTGAGCACTAACTCCACCTCAACAATCGCGTTTCGTTCCCCTCTTCCGGCTTCGCTGGAATATTGAGTGACAACAACAAGCTAACGGCGGCCATACCCGCTCCGATGTAGAAAACGCTAGAAGGCGACACCAACCAAATCATCCCGAATGTAACGGGAATTACCACCGCTGCGATGTGGTTGATGGTAAACGCAACGCCAGCGGTCGACGCCATATCGGCCGGATCAGCAATCTTCTGGAAGTACGTTTTAATCGCCAAGGCAAGCGCAAAGAACAAGTGGTCGACAACATACAGCGCTGCAGCCCATTCCGCCGTTTGCACCAGACCATATCCCACAAAGACGAAAATCAAACCGACGTATTCAAACGTTAATGCCTTACGCTCACCGACAACACCGATAAAACGGCCAATGCGCTTGGCAAATAAAAAGTTAAACAGGTAGTTGATCAAAAACAGTAAGGTAATGTCTGCTGCAGAATAGCCAAACTTCTCTACCATCAGGAAGCCCGCAAATACAGTGAAAATCTGTCGACGCGCACCACTCATAAAAGTGAGCGCGTAATACAACCAGTAGCGTTTACGCAGTACGAGTTTCTTATTTTGTGGCACAGCTGTTTTGAACTGAGGAAACGCCAGTGCCATCACGATGATCAACACAAAGCCAACGCCACCCGCCAACAAATACACGGTTTTGAAATCAAATTTAAGCTGCTCTAGAAAAATCCAAATCGCGCCGTAGGTAAACAGAGAAGCCAGCGCGCCGACCGAGATAAACTTGCCTAGCATTTCTGGCGCTTCTTCTTTCGATAGCCATTGCAAAGACAGGGACTGCTTCAATGTTTCAAAGTAGTGAAAACCAGTGGACATCAACAAGGTCGTAAAAAGTAAACCGTACAAAGTGGGAAAGTAACCTGTTAATGCTGTACCAAGTGTTAGCATCGCTAAAGACACCAACATGAATCGTTGTTCGCGGATAAACAACAACACAAACACGGCGGTAAAGGCTAAAAAGCCCGGTATTTCACGCACACTTTGTAACAAGCCAATGTCCGCCCCATCAAAGTTCGCTTTTTCAATAACAAAGTTATTCAGCAAAGCCATCCAGGTAGAAAAGGCAATGGGCACAATAATCGAGATCAACAGAAGGAAATTTTGCGGCGTTCTCCAGCCGTGAGAAGAGGTATTCATGATGCATCCTTTAGATATGAAGTCATCATCATAGCTTTAAATGTAACAAATTCGCAATATCATTATTATTTATGGTCACATACGCACTGTTGCGATTCTAAGTGCACTGAGGATATGACCAATACAGAAAACATCGCGCCCAATGATGAAAGTGAGCGCGATGTGTAAAAGGCAAGAAAAAGGTTGATGAGTGACTTATCGACTTAGTCGATGTTTTTCACATTAAGGCGATTTTTGAATTCAAACACATGTTCTGGACAAACATCCAAACAGCGGCCACAACTTATGCAGTTTTGATCCATAACTCGACGATCTCCTTCTTTCAAAGGCTGCCGAAGCACTTCTGGTTCTGGGCAAACATAAAAGCAGTCCATGCATTTCGTGCAATCCTCGCGGCGAACAGCGGTAACGCGCAACAGGCTTTTTCGGCCTATCACGCCATAGGTAGCTCCCAGTGGACATAAGTGCCCACACCACCCATGCTCAACCAAGAGTAAGTCCAGTACGAACACCAGTGCGATCAGCACCCAACCTGCGCCCATACCAAACACCAATCCACGATGCAGTGCCGCTACTGGATCTAACCATGTCCAAAGAATCGCGCCAGACAGCGCGCTGCCCAACATCAAAACTGGGATCAGCCAATAGCGAATAGCAGGAGACCAACGATAGCTCGCTTTAATGTTGAACTTTCGGCGCAGCCACGCCGCTAAGTCCGTCACGATGTTCAACGGGCATACCCAAGCACAAAATGCGCGCGGTGCTAAAATCGCGTAGAACACCACAACAATCACTACGCCTAACAACGCATTGAACTCCGGAATATGGCCTGTCGCCAAAGCTTGAAGCACTATTAACGGGTCACTTAAAGGGACCGTATCGAGCAACATACTCGATGAGAGGTTACCGGTTAGAACCCCTAATGTCGGCCCAGCCATAAACAGCGCAATGATGGTGAGCTGACATAGCCGACGTAAAACCAGAAACCGATGCGCGCGCCACCAACCAAGCTTTTCAATCGCCTCTTTGCCAGCATTTTGAGCTAAGTTCTTTGCCATTACTTACCTCCTTTTAGTGACTCAAGCGCACCTTCCGGTACAGGCGTCTCACTGGGGAGGATATTTTCGAGTGGTTTGTCGATCTCTTTCCAACCAAAATTGTAATGGCTGCCCACTTTGCCTTTCGCCAGATCCGTCGGGACAACTTTAATAGCAGCGACATCCAACACGCACGCTTGTTCGCACTTACCGCACCCAGTACACACTTCTGAATTCACTGTAGGGATAAGTTTGGCGTGATAGCCAGTTCGGTCGTTATGAACCATCTCTAATGTGATGGCTTCATCAATCAGCGGGCAAACGCGATAGCAAACGTCGCATCGTAGCCCTTGCCAGTTAAGGCAAGTTTCATGGTCAATAAGAACCGCTGTACCCATTCGAGCATCATCAATATCGGTTAACGTCGGATCCAGCGCCCCACTCGGGCAAGCCACCACACAAGGAATGTCTTCGCACATTTCGCAGGGAATATCGCGCGCAGTAAAGTAAGGAGAACCAGTGGCTACAGGAGAAAGTAATGTCGCGAGTTTCAATGTGTCGTAAGGGCATGCTTGAACGCACAAGCCACATCGAATACAGGCTGATTCGAAATCGCCTTCTGGCAAAGCACCGGGTGGGCGAATAGGCACACCTTTGGTTTCTCGAGCTTGGCTTTGCAGCGATTGTAAGCCCAACACACACGCCGCTGCGCCAACGCCTGCCGCAGTTCGGACAGTATCACGCAAAAATCGGCGCCGACTTTGCGATGTTTTAGACTGAGAGGATTTCATGCTATTTCCTCAACGAAACTCCTTTATCAAGTTAAGCATAAATAACGCTAAACGTACCTCTTCCCCATACCTCATAAGAGGTAACTCCACCCTCAATTGATTCAGGTCAACTGATGTACAGTGCCGCCGTCACAGTTTGAATAATTCCATTTATTTCCTCCAACATGAAATTCACCACGATACTCTGCCGTGCACGCCATTTTCAGTACAATAATTCAACACCTTTGCAATCTATTTGCTAAATTCGAAGATAAATGACTACTAAAATTTAGAAAAACATCCCTATAACAACCTAATTTAAAAGGTGTTTATCTCTCAAACATCAAAAAATACTATCCAAAATAAAGAACTGTGGTTAGATTGAAAATTAATACTAAAAAGCGAAGGAGAGAAGCATGGAAATTATCGTACGTCCAACGACCGTTGAAGACGCAGCGGCACTCGTAGAAATCTATTCACAACCAAAAGCACAACGTGAAACCCTGCAACTCCCAAAACCTTCGCTCGCAATGTGGGTAGAACGATTGTCAAATATGCCCGCTGGTGTTTACAGCTACGTCGCTGAAATCGATGGTAAAGTAGTGGGTAACATTGGCTTTCATCACTCGCAGCGCCCAAGAACGGCGCACACGGCCGCGTTTGGTATTGGCGTTCACGATCAGTTTCACGGCCTAGGCGTGGGAAGTAAGTTGATTGAAACCATCACCGAGTTGGCGGATAACTGGTTGAATGTAAGACGCATTCAGTTAGAAGTGAATGCCGACAACGAGGCCGCGATTGGCCTGTACAAAAAGCATGGTTTTAAAATTGAAGGAGAGGCGATTGATGCCTCATTCCGAGATGGCGAGTTCATCAATACCTATTACATGGCACGTATCAGACCAAGTAAAAAATAAAGAAAAGCCTCCTACTAGTTGGAGGCTTTTCTCTTCGACTCACTTTCGTAAATAAGCCAACGCTCTGCGAGTCAATGCTTCTGTGTAGGGATTGATCTTCCAGTGGTCAGGACTCCAACCTTTCACAAAGCGCTGAAAGTCAGCCCACGCAACCGCAAACAAAGGACGCCATTCACGCTCGACTTCATCGGGGTCGAGATTCGGCTGATAAACCATTAACGCCTGTTGCAACTGAGCGAAATACGTATCCAAGACCCAAACTTCCATTCCTGCACAACGCTCTGGCTTGACGGCGCTACTCATAAACAGTGCCACATCTTTCATCGCACAGCCATGTCCGACGTATTGAAAGTCGACCGCAGCAACGCTCAATTCATCTTGCTCAAAACAGAAGTTCGCCAATTTGGCATCACCGTGTACAAGCGTCTTGAACTTAGCGTGCGAAAGCGTTTGATCAATCAATTGAGCGGCATTTTTTAGCTCGGTGTCTTGCAATGCCTCAAGCTCATCGGGTCTGGTTGCCAAGTGCCAATACGTGCCGGTATGCCACAGCTTATCCGAGCAAACACCGATGTAGCGCGCATGAAAGTTCGCTAACCAAGCAAGGCAGGCTCGTAGATGTTCTAGCTTTGCATCGGTGATGATTTTTGGAAAACCCGCCTCGGCGAGATCTTCCATCACAATGAGCCATTCATTCTCCGACTGGAACGTTTTTAAGCCTTGTGGTACTCGACAGCGCGAGTTCATGACTCCGGAAAAATGCGCGTACCAACTGACTTCAACCTGATAAGAGTGCAGCTTTCTTTGGTGAGAACGGTCTGTATTCCAGCCTCTAGGGTGTTCAGAAAGTTTAGGCAATTTGACGTGTTTTACAATGACAGAACGTTTAGCGAATATCAGCCGAACCAATTCTCCGTAACCGCCCCAAAGTGACTGGATTACTTCACTCGACAGCAATGCACCGAGATCAAGATCCTGGCTGATATTTTGATACAAAAGGTGGTGGTCATTCATACTCAAGCAAGAAGATGTGACCAAGCTTGGTTACGGTTGATGTAATGCGCCACATACGGGCAAACCGGTTCTATTTTATAACCCAGAGCTTCAATTTCTGGGAGTACCGCTTCCATCATTACTTTGCCATAACCTTTGCCTCGCAGCTCTTCTGGTACGACCGTCGATGTTATGTGCATCACATCATTTTTCAACTCGTAGACCACTTTTGCTTTGAAGTCTTGCTCTAAATCAACCAAAAAGAGGCCACTTTCAGTGTCGTGAATCACTTTATGCATATCTTCTTCTCTAATTTTGTTACGGATTTATTGAATCAAACTATATCACTGAATAAAATCATTACCACGCAAAGACACCCAGTCGTTTAGTGCTAAATTTCATAGCAGTCACCTCTTCTCAAATCAGGTACGACAATAAGAATGAGAAATATGATAACCAGTGCCAGAGACGGCAATCTACCTCTGCAGAGTAAGAGAGCACCAGAACGTCAGGCCACCACATTAAACAGCACCGATGCAATGGCGATGGTCGAGCATGGTAGTGAAGTCACTCTCAATGTGACCACGCCTGTTGGAACGAAGTTCATCACCACCAGCACGTTTGTCGGCTGCCACTCTAACAATACGGCATTGATCGAAGTTCCGAATATTTCCGATGAAGATTTGAAATTCTATTTTCAAGAAGGCTTTTGGATAAACGTAAAAGCGTATTCTCATCGTGGCGAAGGCGCCGTCATCCCTTTTAGGGCTCAGCTTCAACATCGCTTGGGCGACCCTTATCCCATTTTAGTGCTTAGCCTTCCTAATACAATGCAGGTATTCCAACTTCGTAAAGAAGTGCGTTATGAGGTGAATTTGAAAGCGCGAGTCCGCTTGGATGAATATCGAAGTGAGTGTGAGATCAGAGACCTGTCTCGCAGCGGCTGTCGTTTTGTGACATCGCCAATGAGCCGACCTTTACAAGTTGGCGACCGTATCACTCTAGACCTCACCATGCCGAGTGATGGTCGCCTGTTAGCGCCACTGAATGGTCGTATTTGCAACCTGCAAAAATCGACTCACTATGCCCGCTACGGAATGGAGTTTGATGAGGTAGGCAAGACTAACGCCAAGAGTCTGCTGAGCCATCTCAAATTCGACGGCACCAAGCTGAAGTTAAAATAAATTCGAACGGCCTAGAGCCACGAAGTTGCTAGAGTACGTATTCGTTCTTGAAAAACGAGCATTAAAAAGGCACCCGAGGGTGCCTTTTTGCTGAGACCATATTTAAAAACGTAAAGCAAAAGCTTACAGCTTAAAGAAGCTCAACTGTTCTTTTTGCTTTTCAGCCAGTAGTGATAGCTCGCTACTTGCGCTTGCGCTTTGGCTGATGCCCGCTACATTTTGGTTCACAAGTTCAGACATGTTAACCACGTTGCGGTTGATGTCTTGAGTGACTTGAGATTGCTCTTCCGCAGCTGTCGCTACTTGCGTGTTTGAATCGTTGATGTTCGCAACAGATTCTGTAATACCGATCAACGCATCGTTCGCTTGCTGAGTCAGCTCGTTGTTACGAGTTAACATTTCCAGGCTAACTTGCATGCTGTCGTTCGCAAGGCCAGATTGCGCTTGTAGCTCTTCAATGATTGTTGAGATTTCTTGCGTTGAATCTTGAGTACGCGCCGCTAGCATACGAACTTCATCCGCTACTACCGCAAAACCACGACCAGATTCACCAGCACGTGCAGCTTCAATCGCTGCGTTCAACGCCAACAAGTTCGTTTGTTCAGATACACCGCGAATCACTTCGATAACATCGTTGATCTGTACTGATTGCTCTTTTAGACGCAGTACAACTTGCGCGGCATCGTTCAATGCTTGAGACATTTGCGCACTTGCGTCTGCACTTTCTTGGAAGATAGCCAAACCAGATTGCGCTAGACCGTCCGCTTCGCGTGCTGTTGCATCAGCAGAGGTCGCATTGTCACTTACGTTGTTTGCAGTGCTTGCTAGCTCATTTACCGCAGAAGCAACTTGTTCGATTTCTGCCAATTCTTGTTGAGCGTTCGCTTCTGCTTGCGTCATTACTGCAGCAAGTTCTGTCGATGCAGACGCCACTTCTTCGCTGATTCGAGTTAACTGATCAACGATGCTGTAAAGTTGAGACGCGGTTTGGTTGACGTCTTTGCTTAGCTGAGCAATCTCATTGTCGCCTTCGACATCCGCACGAACAGAAAGGTTACCAGCCGCCAGTTCGCGCATCACACGTTGCAGCTTTTGGATTGGTGTAACAATCATGCCAGATAGGAACCAAGCACCAATTAGCGAGAACACAAACACAGCAAGAACCGTCAGCATCGCATTGGTTTGAACACGCTCGTTTTGTGCGTTACTTTTTGCTGTTGATTCAACCGCTTGATCGTTCACGTGTTTAGACAAAGTGTTGATGCCTTGCACCATTTCATTACCAACACGGCGGTACTCAGAAATAAATGCACGGTATTCGTTGTCTGATTTCAGACCTTGATCGTATTGGTTGAAAAACGCTACAGAGCGCTGTGAGTACTGCACATACGCTTCAATCGCTTTACGCACTTCAATCGCATCTTCACGAAACAGGTTGCGCGCTTCGATTGCACTTAGATCCGCTTCAACTTGTTTCAAGCCTGCTTTTAGCTCATTTAGAAAAGTTTCACGACGAGAAGCATCGTAAATTGCGTAAACCGCGCTAATGCGCAATGGGTAAATTTGATCGTCGATACGCGCCAAAGTGTCTTTATGGAAAACCAAAGACTCTTGGTTAGAAGCAATAACGTCTTGCTCCGCTTGAAGATTGTTTTTAGTAATCCACAGAGCAATAAACAAAACAATAGCGGTAAATAATACCGGAACCAAAATTTGGGTTCGTACTGACAAGTTTTTCAGTGATAGCTGCATGACTGGACCTCAGTTATATGCGTGATGCCTACTTGCTTCCATGCGACGGGATTGTTCCCGGACGAATAAACAAGTGGCGAATATTAGAGGTCGATCACACTTTTGTCTAGTACAAAAAGTCCCCATTTTCAATCTGTTATTGACAATATCCCGACACTAGTGTCGGGATATTGTCGTTATTACAAGTTGTGATTAATTGTGATGATATTTATTCACATCCAGAGCAAATATCGCTTACTTTCTCAGCGAATTGAGCTTCGCTTGAGCAAGGCCAAAAATCGTATCAATCGGGTAAGAACCTTCGTCCGTCGGCTCACCTGCCACCTTGCCGGTGAACAGTTCAATGGCTTCAGTCACGTGGTCAATTGCCCAAATATGAAACTCCCCTTTTTCTACCGCTTTCACGATGTCAGCGCGTAGCATCAAGTTATGAACATTCGAACGAGGAATGATCACGCCCTGTCCGGAGTGACGACCTTTGATCACACACACGTCATAGAAACCTTCGATTTTTTCGTTTACGCCACCAATCGGCTGCGCTTCACCAAATTGGTTCATTGACCCCGTGATCGCGATATCTTGTCGATTTGGTTGTTTAGAAAAAGCCGAAACGACCGCGCAAAACTCCGCCATGCTCGCGCTGTCTCCGTCGACACCGCCGTATGATTGCTCAAAGGTAATCGTCGTCGTGAGTGGCACTCGCGCCGTTTTGCCGAATACGGAAGACAGATAAGCCGATAGGATCATCACACCTTTTGAATGGATACTGCCGCCAAGATCGACGCTGCGTTCAATATCGATAACGTCGCCATCGCCGTAGCATGTCGTGGCAGTGATACGGTTAGGCGCACCAAACATATAATCGCTGGTACTCAACACCGACAACGCGTTCACTTGCCCTATCGCCGAACCCTCAGTGAGAATCAACGTAGTGCCGTTTAAGAACGTCTCCATCACGCTGTCTCGCAAACGGCTGACGCGCATCTCCTGATTTTTCATCGCCTCTTCGACGTGGCCAATGCGGATCATGTTTGAGTTTGCTTGGCGAGCCACGTAGTTTGACTCTCGAAGCAAGTTGGCGATATTAGCCGAATGCAGAGATAGCTTGGATTGGTCGCCAGACAAACGTGAGCTGTATTCGATGATTCGAGCAATGGCTTTGCGATCGCAATGCAGCATATTGTTGTCATGTACCACGCTAGAGATAAAGCGCGCGTAATGCAGCTCAGACTCCGGCGTACGTTTCATTTCGTCTTCGAAATCTGCCGTCACACGGAACAACTCGCTGAACTCTGGATCGTAATGTTGGAGTAATTGGTAAGTTCGGTAATCACCAAACAAGATGATTTTGATATCAAGCGGGATCGGTTCAGGATCTAATGAAACCGCCCCCGTCAACGTCACCTCTTTTTCTAATGACGTAAAGCTTAGTTGGCGAGAGCGCAGCGCACGTTTTAAGCCATCCCAGACATACGGCTGCTCCAACACTTTTTGCGCGTCCATCAACAGAACGCCGCCGTTGGCTTTGTGCAAACTACCTGCTCGGATCAGTGAGAAGTCGGTAAAGACTGTCCCTTTGAATGTCGCAGTTTCAATCGAGCCAAACAGTGAGTGGTAATTTGGGTTCTCTTCCACCACGATTGGGAAATCGCTGTTGTTACGACTCACTAACACGTTCACTTTGTAGCGACGAGGCAACTTTTTATCTAAAGACGCAGCAGCAATCTCACCTTGTTCACCACTTTGATCGAGGAAAATATCCGCGTTTTCAACGATATCTTTTTGCAACTCCGTCAAATAGGTTTTGATTTCGGAGTATTCCGAATAATCCACTTTGAGCTTTTTAATGAAGTGAGTAATCACATCGAGCGTAACTTCATCATTCAGCTTTTTGATTTTGTCGCTGTAGGTATCCTCCCACTCGGTCAGTTCACGCACCATGGAACGTAAACTCACCTCTAACGCGTCAATGCTGTCACTAAACTGTTCTTGCTCTTTTTTGCTCAAGGCATCAAAAGATTCTTCAGTGTGCAACTCATCGCCATTCATGGCGACAAATTGATAATCGCCTTGCGATGTGATCGTCAGGCTGATGCCGTGCTCTTTTGCTTCACGGCTAATGCGGTCCAATTCATTTTGCTGTTTGTTTGCCAACTGGTTTTTCAAACGATCAGCACGGCTAAAGTACATTTCGTTATCAAAAGCTAATGGCAGCGCATTAAGCAATTTCCCCATTAAGGCTTCAATATCAACACGCAGTTTGTTACCGATTCCACAAGGGAGCTTTAACACTTTAGGCGTGCGTGTATCTTCAAAATTCGCGACGTAACACCAGTCAAATAACGCATCGGCGTCATGCTGGTGACGATTCAAATAGCGCAGAATCATCGTGCGCTTACCTAGCCCGTTCTGACCGATGGCGTAAATGTTGTACCCTTTTTCCTTAATTGACATCGCAAACTCGACCGCTTTTTGCGCACGCTCTTGTCCCACGATTTCGTCAATAGGAGGCAGTTCCTTGGTCGACTTACATGGCATATTCTCTAGATCCGCTACAGAATATAGCTGTTGAGGTTCCAATCTTAGTATTGCCATATCCGCTTCCTTTTTCTTATTGTCGTAACTTGAGTGTAGAGATTATTTGTTTAATTTTAAGTGATTTAGCTTACATCATGGTTTAATCGCACACTTTATGACCATAAAAATGAAAACAATACGCACTTGCAATTGATAATCAATTTCATTTAATATCTTCGGCAAATCAACTTTTGTGGAGATGGACATGAATATTGAGCAATGCTGGATGCGCTATTTGAAAGCGGAGCAATTGATGGAGCAAGGCCATTGGCCAGAAGCTCATCGCTTATACGAAGATGTGCTCAATCACTTGCCTAGCCATATCCATAAGGCGCTAGAGAATGACCTTACCAAGCCTTGCCAATTTGTGTGTCTGGTCAGCGGATTACGCGATGCGAGCGTGGCGCAATCGGAGATCCTCAACAAACTGGGATTACAGCGCGACGCATTTTCAGCCCTCAACCAAACTTATGCGCTGTTCCAATTTTTGCAACTTGAAAGCCATGAGCTGATTGAGCGTGTTGGCCACCTACTCGGCCAGCAAAGTGAGGACTTACTTGCACACATGGCCGCATTTTGCTCTGCGCAGCGCAATGCTCAATGGATGATAGAGCTGGACCATGTCACTCGCGCCCATGAACAGTTTTTGCATTTACAGGCGATGAGCTCAGCAGAAGCGGTTGCTCCCCACCTCTACAACTAATGAGTACCAGAGCAATGGAAAGCAGCAGGATTTAAGCACCATCACCATTGCTCTAGGTTTATTTGCTATATCAAACACAAGGATACGTGATGTCTTCTCAAACTATTCTTTCGGTGAACAACTTGTCTGTCAGCTTTACGACAAACGATGGGATCGTCGATGCAGTAAAGAATGTTAGCTTCGAGCTACAAGCGGGTGAAACGCTGTCTATCGTCGGCGAATCTGGTTCCGGCAAATCAGTTTCCACCAACGCTTTAATGAAGCTGCTACCAGACAACGCCATTGTCCATCCAGACTCGTCAATCATGTTTGAAGGCGAATCCATTCTGGACAAAACTGAGCGACAAATGCAGCGCATTCGCGGCGATCGCATCGGAATGATATTCCAAGAGCCGATGACTTCACTGAATCCGTACATGCGGGTCGGTATTCAAGTGGCGG
Organism: Vibrio sp. SALL6; assembly: GCF_002002385.1. NCBI lineage: Bacteria > Pseudomonadati > Pseudomonadota > Gammaproteobacteria > Vibrionales > Vibrionaceae > Vibrio > Vibrio sp. SALL6. Next base: position 413,822 of record NZ_MQVK01000006.1, on the reverse strand, counting down.
AAGCCATGATGTGTCATCGCTCAGTCAATCAGCGCAAAGCCAAAGAACGTGTGCTTGAACTGTTTGATTTGGTTCATTTGCCGAACCCGCAACAAGCCTATGATAAGTATCCACATGAGTTTTCTGGTGGTCAGTTACAGCGCATCATGATTGCCATGGCGTTAATCAACGAACCAGACATCTTAATTGCCGATGAGCCGACAACCGCGCTTGACGTTACCGTTCAGGCGGAAGTGCTACTGCTGATTAAAGAGATTCAAGCAAAAATGGGGATGGCTATTTTATTTATCACCCATGACTTAGGCGTGGTGAAACACTTTGCCGATCGTGTGTTGGTGATGTGCAAAGGTGAGGTCGTTGAAGAAGGCATTACTGAGCACTTGTTTTCTGAACCTCAGCATGAATACACAAAAATGCTGATTAACTCGATTCCGAAAGGAAGCAAAACCCCCGTTGATGAGAAAGCGTCGGAATTGCTCAACGCTGAAGACATTCGTGTGAAGTTTTTGGTGACGCCTCACTTTATCCCAAGCAAAAACGAGTACTTCGAAGCGGTAAAAGGCATCTCGTTACAACTAAAACAGGGCGAAACACTAGGCATTGTTGGTGAATCCGGTTCGGGTAAATCCACGTTAGGGCGTGCGTTGATCGGTTTGCTACCGTCTACCGGAAAAATTGAGTTTAAAGGTCAAAACATGGCCTCACTCAGTGATAAAGAGCGGTTCGATCTGAAAAAAGACGTACAAATGGTGTTCCAAGATCCATACGGTTCGCTTTCACCACGTATGACCATCGGGGAAATCATCACTGAAGGATTAACCGTCCACCGGCCATATTTAAACAAGAAAGAACGCATGCAAAAAGCGCGTGATGTTCTGCGCGAAGTACGTTTGGATCCCGCATCAATAAACCGCTATCCGCACGAATTTTCCGGTGGGCAGCGTCAACGTATTGCGATTGCACGAGCCTTGATTTTGGAACCGTCGTTTATCTTGCTTGATGAGCCGACCTCAGCCTTAGATCGCTCAGTGCAACTCACTGTCATCGATCTTCTCAAAGACTTACAGAAAAAACACAATATCGGTTATTTGTTCATAAGCCATGATTTATCAGTGGTTAAGGCGCTTTCTGATCGCGTATTAGTGATGCAAAAAGGAGAAGTGATGGAGCAAGGAAGCGCACAAGAGATTTTCCATCACCCAAAAAGTGAGTACACTAGAAAACTGATTGATGCCTCATTTGATCTTGAAAACAATGAAAATCAAAATGATGCTGCTTAGATTCATCACAGTTTCATATTAATGAACTAGGATTAAGTAAAGATGATTATTTCATCTTTACTTGAGAATGGCGTAGCTGCCTTTCGGTTTGGCCGCCGAGACTGGTTGGTTCATCGAGTCAGACTTAGTCAACCTGACTCAACAATACTGAAAAACAGTATTACTTGAGTTCCCCCAACCATGAAAAATGCCGCGATTCTGTCGCGGCATTTTTTATTCTCTAAAGCTCAAAATCGTTAAATCGACTCGATACCCATGTTGTATAGCGTAAATGCGTACACATCGGTCGTGAGATCGATTTGCTTGCTGAGCGGCATACCAGCACCATGACCTGCATTCACATCAATACGAATCAACACCGGATTTTCGCCTTGCTGTTTGTCTTGCAGTTCGGCAATAAACTTATACGAGTGAGCAGGCACAACTCGGTCGTCATGATCAGCGGTTGTCACCAAGGTAGCAGGGTACTGCACGCCTTCTTTTACATTGTGAACAGGTGAATACCCAAGTAAGTATCGGAACATCGCTTCACTTTGTTCTGACGTGCCGTAGTCGTACTTCCAGCCTTCACCAGACGTAAATGTGTGGTAACGCAGCATATCAAGCACACCAACCGCAGGCAGCGCAACTTTGAATAGTTCAGGACGTTGCGTCATACACGCTCCAACTAACAAACCACCGTTAGAACCACCACGAATCGCTAGTCGCTCCGAGCTGGTGTAGTCGTTTTCAATTAGGTATTCCGCTGCCGCAATAAAGTCATCAAACACGTTTTGCTTTTGCTGCTGAGTGCCTGCGTTGTGCCAAGCTTTACCATATTCACCGCCGCCTCGCATGTTGGCGACAGCGTAAATGCCACCCAATTCTAGCCAGTTGGCCACATTGCCAGAAAACATCGGAGTGAGGCTGATGTTAAAACCGCCATAACCATACAGCATGGTTGGCGCACTGCCATCAAGCGAGATGCCCTTCTTGTATGAGATGATCATTGGAACTTGCGTGCCATCTTTTGAGGTGTAGAACACCTGTTTTGACTCATACTCATTGCGATCGAACGGCGCTTTTGATTCTTGATAAAGCGTCGATGCACCAGATTCGACATCAAATGAGAAGATCGTCGGTGGTGTCACGTAGTTAGTAAAGGTGTAATACAGCGTGGTTTCTTCTTTTTTACCTGCTAGACCGTAAGCCGTGCCTTCTCCCGGCAGTTCTACATCTCGAATCCACTCACCTTGGTAATTAAACTGCTGCACTTTAGAAAGCACATCCACCATATAAGTCGCAAACAGATAACCGCCACCTTTGCTGATTTCTAGCGGCTGTTCTTGTTCAGCAATCACGTCAGCCCATTGTTCTGTCTGAGTGTTGTAGCTGACAACTTTGCCGTTCGGCGCTTCTAGGTTAGTGTAAAGCAGCAAGGTTTCGTCTTGGCTATCAATCAAGTAGGTGTCGCCTTGCGTCGTATCGCGCAGTGTCACAATCGCTTGGGAGTCAGACTGTAAGTCGATATAAAACAGATGATTACCCGATGTGGATTCTGCGCCAGCAATAATGAGGAAGCGATCATCTGTCGTCGTCGTACCAGACACATAGCGATGAATCTGAGCGCCCTGCTCACCAAAAATCACTTTGTCTTCAGATTGAGGGGTACCAAGTTCATGATAATAAAGCTTGTGATGCTCAGTTCGAGCAGACAACTCACTGCCTTGCGGCTTGTCGTAACTTGAGTAATAGAAGCCTTTGCTGCCCAGCCAAGAAATCGACGTAAACTTCGCATCAACGATCTCTGGCTCTAGCTGTTCTTTAGTTTCCGTATCAATGACAAAGATCTTACGCCAGTCACTGCCTCCTTCCGAGATGGAATATGCCACCAAACGATAGTCTTTCGAGAAGCTGACTTCGCCAAGAGAGGTTGTGCCCTCTTCAGAGAAAGTATTTGGGTCAAGGAAGACCTCGGCTTCTCCCTCGCCTTTACGGCGATACAATACGCTTTGGTTTTGCAAACCGTCGTTTTTGTAGAAGTAGGTGTAGTCACCACGTACAAATGGCTGGGAATATTTTTCGTAGTTTTGGCTATTCGCGACTAAGTCACGGATTTGTTGGCGGTACGGGATCTGACCAAGAAAATCGAAGGTCACTGAGTTTTGACCCGAAACCCATTGTGCGGTTTCTTCACTGCGATCATCTTCTAACCAGCGATAAGGGTCGGCAATGTCGTGACCAAAATAAGTGTCCACGACAGAATCTTTACGTGTTTTTGGGTAATGCATAACGTCCGTGTTACTCCGTTTGAAGTGTTTTGTTTTTATTGAGATTTATTCTCAATAGCTAGATTAGGGCTCAAGTGGCGAAATTCAACAAAAAAATGCAAACAATATGAAGCACCTAGAAGTAATGAGAAATGGTGAGGTAACGTTCGCGAATGTGCTCGATGAGCAGCTTAACCTTATTCGGCGGCTGACGCGTAAACGGATATACCGCGTAAATGCCCAGCTTTTTGCCGACCAGTTCGGGGAAAATATCCACCAGCTGGCCATTACGAATATCGTGGTACACCAAACAGCGAGGCACATACGCAATGCCGTGTCCGCCTAATGCTGCTTTGCGCAGAGCGGTGGCATTGTCGGTTGAAAAGCTTCCAGAGACTCGAACAATATAATTGCCTTCGTCACTCTTAAATTCCCACTCCGATGCACCGGTGGTTTGATAAGCGTATTGCAAACAGTTGTGCGAAGTCAGATCGATAGGTTCGATAGGTTTGCCGTTTTTAGCAATATAAGAAGGCGATGCGCATACCACCCATTGAGAGTCGAGTATATGCCGAGCAATTAAACTGGAGTCTTCCAAGTAACCGGTTCGGATGACCAAATCGTAACCATCGGCGACAAGATCAACAAAGCGATTATCGAGCGACATATCGACAGTGAGCCCCGGATGAAGGTTACAAAACTCCGCCACCGCGTCGGCAAGAATCAAGTCACCGGAGATAGTCGGCACCGACATCTTGATATGACCGCTCACATTCTCTCCAAAGCCTGCAACAGCGTCCATAGCCTCCTGAGTGGCTTGCTTCACATTTTTAGCACTGTGTAACAACACCTTCCCAGCTTCGGTCAGGGTCAATTTGCGCGTAGTTCGATATAATAGTTGTGCACCTATCTCTTCTTCTAGTCGCGCCATTCTTTTGCTAACTACCGAATTTGTAAGGTTATTTGCCTCTGCAACCTTACTAAAACTGCCTAATTCGATGACCTGAGAAAACAGGATTAAGTCGTCTGCTCGCATACAATTATGTCATTTTTGGAATTAATTATTTTCATTATTTCCCTATATCAATAAAAAATAAAGGAGTAAATTCACGCCAAATTAACAAAACCATTACAACAAAAAGTCGCCTCTACAGCGGATTGACACCGTTCGAGAAGTCAGCGTACGAAGGATGTACAAATGAGTGAAACCCTACTAGCCCTAGTGGCCTTTTCGCCAATTGTTGTTGCCGCCATTTTATTGGTTGGTCTCAACTGGCCTGCTAAAAAAGCTATGCCTGTTGCGTTCGGTTTAACCGTCGCTATCGCCCTAATGTTTTGGGATATGTCAGCTACTCGCGTACTGGCATCAGTATTCCAAGGTTTAGGAATTACTGTCTCTGTTCTTTGGATCGTGTTTGGTGCCATCTTCTTGCTCAACACTTTAAAACACACTGGAGCGATCACCACTATCCGTAACGGATTTACCGATATCTCTGCCGATCGTCGAGTTCAAGCCATCATTATTGCTTGGTGCTTTGGCTCATTCATCGAAGGTGCATCGGGCTTTGGTACACCAGCAGCGATCGCCGCACCACTATTGGTTGCGATCGGTTTCCCTGCCCTAGCAGCGGTACTAATGGGCATGATGATTCAATCAACACCAGTATCGTTTGGTGCAGTGGGTACGCCGATTATCGTCGGTGTAAACAAAGGTTTGGATACGCACAACATCAGTGAAGCGTTGGCAGCTCAAGGCTCAACATGGGAAGCATACCTACAGCACATCACGGCTAACGTTGCCGTAATTCATGCCGTGGTTGGTACGATGATTCCTGTATTGATGGCGATGATGTTAACACGTTTCTTCGGCAAGAACAGAAGCTGGAGCGAAGGTCTGGATATTCTACCGTTTGCGATATTCGCAGGTGTGTCATTTACCGTTCCTTACGCATTAACTGGCGTGTTCTTGGGCGCTGAGTTTCCATCGCTGATTGGTGGTTTGCTTGGTCTTTCTATCGTCGTAACTGCTGCGAAAAAAGGTTTCCTAGTTCCTAAAACAAAATGGGATTTTGAAAGCGAAGACAAATGGCCAGCAGAGTGGCTAGGCTCTTTGAAAGTGGATCTGCACGACAACCCTGGTAAGCCAATGAGCTTGGTAAAAGCGTGGATTCCTTATGTAATGCTGGCCGTTATTTTGGTAGCAAGCCGCGTAAGCTCGGAGTTTAAAGGTCTACTGCAAAGCGTCAGCGTGTCGTTTAGCAACATTCTAGGCGAGACAGGCGTTAGCGCTGCCATTCAGCCGCTTTACCTTCCTGGTGGTGTACTGGTGTTCGTTGCTCTGCTTGCTGCTGTATTGCAAAGCGGTAGCGCAAAACCTTTGCGTGAAGCATTCGGCGAATCAAGCAAAACGCTAATCGGTGCAGGCTTCGTATTGGTGTTCACTATCCCGATGGTACGTATCTTCATCAACTCAGGAGTGAACGGTGCTGACCTAGCAAGTATGCCTGTAACAACTGCGAACTTTGCCTCAGACCTCGTTGGCTCTGCATTCCCAGCATTGAGTGCAACAGTTGGTGCGCTAGGTGCATTCATCGCGGGTTCGAATACCGTATCGAACATGATGTTCAGCCAGTTCCAATTCGAAGTCGCGCAGACATTGTCTATCTCAAGCGTGGTTGTAGTGTCACTGCAAGCCGTTGGCGCGGCTGCGGGTAACATGATTGCCATTCACAACGTGGTGGCGGCATCCGCAACCGTCGGTCTACTAGGTCGTGAAGGCGCAACCTTACGTAAGACGATCATCCCAACGTTCTACTACCTAGTAATGACAGGCATCATCGGTTTGGTTCTGATTTACGGATTCCAACTCACCGACGTCTTGATGAAGTAATACGAATGCAGGGCTCACTGCCCTGCCCGATTTGACACAGCTGTCAGCACTACTACCCCGACATGTTGATTTAGCTTGCTACATCAATTCCCCCGGCAGCTGTGTCACCTTTCCAGTTTGCATAACTGACTGAGCGATTAAATCAAGATTGTTCAACCAATTATGTAAGTGGGTTACCTAAATCGCAGATTCAAAAGTAAGTGATGCAAAGGTAACTATACTCATTTTGATGCTTTTAGCGCTTAGTGCGATGAAAGCTCACTTAAGAGCAAATGCTCCACAACTTTGCTTAGAATAACCGCTAGGACACAATTATGATTATCTCAGCTTCTACCGATTACCGCGCTGCCGCGAAAGCCAAGCTACCTCCGTTTCTATTCCATTATATTGATGGCGGCTCTTACGACGAACGCACTCTGAAGCGTAATACTGACGATTTAGGCGATGTTGCACTACGCCAGCGCGTCCTACGCGATATGACAGACTTGAGTCTGGAGACCGAGATTTTCGGTGAGAAACTTGCGATGCCAATCGCACTGGCACCTGTTGGTCTAACTGGCATGTACGCTCGCCGTGGTGAAGTACAAGCAGCAAAAGCGGCAGAGAAAAAAGGCATTCCTTTTACCATGTCGACTGTGTCGGTTTGTCCGATTGAAGAAGTGGCACCAGCCATTGAGCGTCCAATGTGGTTTCAGCTATACGTGCTAAAAGACCGCGGCTTTATGAAAAACGTTCTTGAGCGTGCAAAAGCAGCAGGAGTTACTACATTAGTGTTCACGGTAGACATGCCAGTTCCAGGTGCGCGTTACCGTGACATGCACTCTGGTATGAGTGGACCTAACGCAGCAATGCGCCGCGTATTCCAAGCCATGCGTCACCCAAGCTGGGCGCTGGATGTTGGCTTGCTAGGGAAGCCACACGATCTTGGTAACATCTCAACGTATCGTGGTGAACCAACGAAACTAGAAGACTACATCGGCTGGCTGGGTGCGAACTTCGACCCATCGATCTCTTGGAAAGATCTTGAGTGGATTCGTGATTTTTGGGATGGCCCAATGGTCATCAAAGGCATTCTGGATGAAGAAGACGCGAAAGATGCGGTACGTTTCGGTGCAGATGGCATTGTGGTATCAAACCACGGTGGTCGTCAGCTCGATGGTGTACTATCAACAGCGAAAGCTCTGCCAAGCATTGCGGACGCTGTAAAAGGCGATCTGAAGATCTTCGTAGACTCTGGTATTCGTACTGGTTTGGATGTTGTTCGTATGCTTGCACTTGGCGCAGACTGTACGCTGCTTGGTCGTTCATTCGTTTACGCACTTGCTGCACAAGGTGGCGCTGGCGTAGAAAACCTACTCGACCTATACGACAAAGAAATGCGCGTGGCTATGACGCTGACTGGCGCAAAAACCATTGCTGACCTATCTCGCGATTCGTTGGTGAAAATCCCATAACCTTTACGAATACGCAGAAAGCAGAAACGAAAAAACGAGCCTCAATTGGCTCGTTTTTTATTGCTCTTCAACCCGATAATTTGACGAGCAAGCTAGCTAACTTGGTGAACGTACTCAATGACGACTTGGTTGCCTTCGATAAACACATTGCGGATGTCACCATCCACTGTCACTCGGTTTTGCAAATGAACCGATCCCGCCGCCGACAGTTCTCTCTCAGTCAATGATGGAATCACTTGCCCAGGACGCACATGCAGTTGTTCACAAAGTTGTTTGATAAAACCTAGCGTCAGTGGCGAATTACCACGTAACAAGCCAGAAAACTCATGTAGGCTCAAACCTAGGCGCTTTGCCATTTCCATTTGAGTGATGTGCATTTTGGCTTTTTGTGACATCCAGATGTCGTAGAGCGCGTTTCTATCCAGCTCTGTAAATTCCATATCTGCCTCCGATAATTCAAGTGCCAATACACTCTCACACTTGCTTGAGATAAATGTTAGCGATAAGTCAGAGAACTTATAATTGATCGTTCGAATATTTGCGCTCAGCAAAGGTATGGCAAGGCTTGCACGCGTCCGCTTTCGATTCAAAATTCATCAGATAATAGTGATAAATGGATGAAATCCCGGAAATTACTGGGGTGATACTTCAATATCTGCTACCTTTCCCACCATGGTTCATCAGAAATAAAAGTTACTTATGTCACAGTGGTTTACCGATTTACAAAACTATGTACAAGCGCATAGTCAGGATTGGAGCGGAAGTGTTCTTTTTATCACGTTAGCCAGTTTTATCGCATGGATCGCTTGGCGAGTCATCCGTTCCCGTCTTGCAATTCTTGTCGAGAAAACCCCTTTTCATTGGGATAACATGTTGCTTGATGCGCTCAAAGCGCCAGTGAGCACACTCATTTGGTGTTGGCCTGCTACGGTGTCACTCGGCATCATTTTAGAAAGCGAACTGAATGACAAGATCAATTGGCTGAGCACGCTCAAGCTGATTCTTATTATCAGCGTCTTCGTATGGACCGTCATGCGACTGATCACCAATATCGAAGATTTCGTTCTGGAACAGAAAAACCGAGACGAAACCACCGTTCAAGCCATCGCGAAAGTCGGGCGATTATTCATCATCACTATCGGCGTATTAACCATCATGCAGGCATTTGGCTTGTCTCTGTCTGGTCTGCTGACGTTTGGTGGTGTGGGTGGCTTAATCGTAGGTCTTGCTGCAAAAGATTTGCTGTCGAACTTCTTCGGTGGTTTGATGATTTACTTCGATCGTCCATTCAAAGTAGGCGATTGGATTCGCTCTCCAGATCGTCAAATTGAAGGCACCGTAGAACGCATTGGTTGGCGCATGACCAGCATCCGCACGTTTGATAAACGTCCACTTTATGTGCCGAACTCCGTGTTTAGCAACATCGTGGTTGAAAACCCTTCCCGAATGCTAAACCGTCGAATCTACGAAGTGGTGGGCTTGCGTTACGATGATGCCGACAAAGTGCCAGAAATCATCACCGCAGTGCGCGAAATGTTAAAGAATCACAAAGATATCGATACGCGCCAAACCTTGATTGTGAACTTTGATACCTTTGGCCCATCATCGTTGAACTTCTTTATCTACACTTTCACGAAAACCGTGAACTGGGTGAGATACCACGAAGTGAAACAAGACGTCTTATTGAAAGTCGTCGGCATCATTAAAGAGCACAACGCAGATATCGCGTTCCCAACTCAAACACTGAAGCTCGACCCGATTCAAATGGCGAAAAATCAAGAAGACAGCGGTTTTTAATTCGCTCTTAAACACACAAAGCCCACTCAACATTGAGTGGGCTTTGTTTTATTTCGGGCTTACCAAACCTCAAAAAACATCGGTTATTTGGTAAGAACCATACGCGCATTGAGCGGTTGAACTGGACGATTGTTTTCCCCCATAACGTGTTCAAATTGCGCAATTTGCTCTGCCGAAATGCTTTGTGGATCTTTGATCACAAGCCAACGCACGCCTTCTGAACATGGTGGCGTGGTCAATGAGCCGTTAAATCGGTAGTAGTCTTTGTCGCTAGGAATCAAAGCGTTTGCATCGAAAGGAGCGCGAATCGCTACGTTTTGATCTCTTTCCGGCACATTTTCTAGCAGATTCGCCAACGCCGGATTGGCTTTGCCTTGTTCAAAAAATACCGCCACTACTGCGAGATTGCCTTGCTCATCGGCATGAACGTAATGCGCTTCCAATGGGTAAGATTTGCCGTCGACATGGTTTTCAGATGGTGTGTGGAAATGAAACTGCTTTAAAGCAAACGCTTTGCCATCAATGGTCAGAACATTCTCTCCCTCAATGCTGGTTTGCAATGTGTGACCATTGTTTGTTAGCGCAACCACTTTGCCTTGGTAATCCAATTGCAGTTTTGCTAATTCAGCTTGCGTCGCCGCATGAATATCAATCGGGCTTTGGTTTTTACCTTGCGCACATTCAGAAGCAAACTCGCCCCAATGCTCTGGTCCGTGACTTCCTTCGTAACCCCAGTTTGCTGCGTTGGCCGAACCAACGAATACCAAAGACAATCCAATCGCTGTAAGTGACTTTTTCATGATTTTCCTTATCCCTTCAAGTGAAGTGTTGTAAAAGCAAAGCCATACTAATCTCACAGGATTCGGTCGTTACAGAGTGGAAACTATGATTGCAAACAAACTTTGGAATCAACTCCTCTAGTCATGCAATTGATATGATGCTCAAAATTGAACATCAACGATTATTGAGTCGGTATAAGTGCCCGCGGGAGGGGTATTTTGGCTTGTCATTATCTGCGCGCGATAATTGTAGTTCTGTGGAGTGATACCATCTGGAATGGCATCGCCAGTATCGACATCGCTCTGTTCGCGGCGCTCAGCACCAGCCGAGCCCCAGCGCTCCGTCGATGAAGACTTATAGATTTCATATTCCAAATAGTTACCATCAGATGCCATCCTTCGTTGGCCTCCTGAAGCATTTACGCCGTCGTTTAAACCAATGGTGAAGGAACTGTTCTTGGTACAAGTTAACGATATAACCTGACTAACGGGATCGAAGCCCGCCACCAATGGGGATGAACCAAAATCAATATCCGGCGCGGTTATCATACAGTCGGGAGTCACTTCCAACTCGACCGTAATAGTACTTTGAGCACTCCCCTCAGTCCGCATAATACATACTCCTGGCAGACCTACGCCCTTGCAGTAATTCCAAGTCCAAGACGCCATAATTTGGTCTGTATAAATTCCGGCCGAAAGGTTACTTCCAGCTCCCGTCCGAGCATAAAGAGGGAACTCAACTTGGTCTCCAAACAGCCCCAACAAATCTAACAAGTCGGTGTCTGTGAAGGTGTACAATTGGCCAAAAACATACTCTTGTGAAAGGCTTGAATCGCCAAAAATCTGATAGTTAATTACCGAACTGGCATCTCCTTGGGTGGTCATCTGCCCACCATTGAGGCTGGTAAATATGACAGACACATAGTCGCCACTCAACAACGACACAAGTGTCGAAAAGTCACATGTTATCCCCGCATGCGGCTGGGCTGAACTTTGTTGCTGAGTGCTCGACACCGTAAATGAGGAAACGCTACCAAACTGGATTGAAGGTGTTGACGCAGTGAGCTGACAAGCTATTGTCGAGCACGAGAAAAAGAGAAGTAGACTAGCCAGCCAGCGATGCAAAATCATAGTGCCGCCTCATCTTCTGTTTTGAGGCAAACCTGACTATTCAGTGTTTGTATTTTTGACTCTCGCGCTCATACAACCCTTCAATTGAAACTTTACATGGTGACTGCCCTTGAGGATAAAACACAATGTAACTGCCCAGGTCAACGCCTTCAAAGTAGGTAAACCCATCCCACCCAATTTGACTGACTAATCCTGTCTCTGAACGCCCAAACGTGCCAAGCGGCAGGACTAGGTGATTTTCATCCACAACGGTCATACTCAATGCAATTTGCAGCTCAATGGGAAACTCTAATAAATAACCGTAACCTGCATGTATCGAAGCGAACTGCTCTGTCGTCGAAAAGGCCGCATTCGCTGGTAAAGTGAGTGGGTCAATTTCATATTTGGCGGTGTAATACGCGGTAGCCCAAGGCACTAGCAAATAGCCATCCTCGTCAGTCACGCCAACAATTTGGTTTTCATATTTAACCGGAATACCGTCAAAACCACTGGTGCTGACCACGGCAAAGCTGTCATACACTTCGTTAGCAGGGAAGATTTTGCCATCCAATGTCGAGACTGAACCCGCCATTTCCGCAAAATAATCATAATTCCCACTGGTGCCATTGAGCCCTCCTCGAAACTGAGCCCACGAGGCACGATAGGTCAAATCGGCTTGCTTACGGTTTTCAGGATCTTCATTGAGGTCATGCGCTAAATTGATACCCCACCCACCTTTTATAGGCGCGAGGCGACTGTAACCAACGCGTCCTCGCACATCGCCATCATCTTCCCTTTTCAGCGTTAAGCCGGCACTGCCGCCAAGCGAACCAAAGGGCAACGAGAACTGCGCTAATGTCACTGCCTGACCACCAATACTGTGGTTGTAAGAGAGCGACATATTGATATCAAAAGGCAGAGCATAACTGTACGTAAGATTGAGCGTACGCGAGCTAGAATCGGTTTGCTGAATATCAAAATAACCGCCGGAAAGTGAACCCCAATCCCCTAGCCGTACTCCCATGTTGACTTGCGATACATGACGAGACTTCAGCGATGCCTCCTCCCCTTTATTAAGCTTCTCGTAATTTGGCAAATGCGACAGGGTATAGAAATCAGCTTGCTCCACTTGCGTTCTAGCTGCGAAGCTAAACAACCTAGATTGGTAACTGTAACTAAGAGCGTATGAGCTGGATTGGTCTTTAAAATTACTGACTCGAAATGAGGCATCTACCGTACCTAAGTTGAACGCATTACTAACAAAACCCAGCCCTGCAACAATTAGGTCATCTTTTGCTTCAGCTTGTGTTTCCAAGGTTAACCAATCCGTCATGCCATGACGCATCGCTACAACAACGCCACCAGCACCATATTCATTCGATGCGTTTCCAAAATCTTCTCTGAGCGCACCAATACTGGCACTGTAGGAAGTAAATCCTGTTTTCAACAAATCGGAAGAGAGGAAAAACGGACTGGTCATGACCGTTTGTCGGCCTTGAGCATCAGTCGCAATGACGGTTGCTTCACCCGCGCCAGAGATCATGGGAATGTCGTTAATAACGAAAGGGCCTGGCCCGACGGCCATTGAGTCGGTTTTAAAGCCATTGATGAATAAATCCAAGGTCGTGGGCGCAGTGACCTCACCATAAAACGCTGGCAATGGCGTCGTCACTACGTCGGGGCGCATAGAAAAGTCATGCGACAACTGAATGCCCGCCATTCTCACCGGCTGACTCCAAGACAAAGGACGGACGATGTAGTCTCCGACTTCCAAACGAAGTCGGCGCGCCTGATTGGCGTACTCATACCCTGTATCGAAACGGGTGTATTGACTGCTTTGCTGAGACTGAACATCGCGATGAAAATTGGATTTAAATATTCCCGTTGTAGAAAAAACGCCAAACTCAGAAAAGGCTCTGATTTCATGATCGATAGAAACCTCCTTTTGTTGGCTTTCGTTTTCATACACACCAAAAACGTTGTAGTTAAACAGTCCCCCACGACCAAACTTAGCTGGAGAAAATCGCCCCATGTCGTGTGCAGATAAACTCTGCATCGGCAGCCAGTTCGGCGGAACGTCGATCGCCAGTTGCAATGACGATTGCAAATAACGCACGTTAACCCCAGCAATGGAAGAAACGTCAATCCTGTCTTCCGTTCCTGGCAACGATTTGGCCGTAACGCCAACCGCTATTAGATCTTGCCGCTGGAGAAAGTACTGCTCGCCAATGCGCTCGACTTCGGCAATATGCCCCATCGCTCTTTGATTGATCACCAATTCTAGTTTCAAGCTAATATTGTTAAACTTATCAAAAGAAAAGTTTTCAGGATTCGGTAACTCAGAAAAACTGTTGGGTGAGTTCGCACAAAGGCCAATATTGCTCCACGCCATACTTAGTAATCCAAGCCAAAGCAAGATATACATTTCATTGCGTCTGTTCATTATTATCATTATTGCGTCAATGGTATTTTGTAGCGTTTACCTCCAATATTCGCACTCAAACTCATATTGTTTATATTCTTATATGAAATAGGCCAAACCTTATATTGCTCTGGAAGAATATAACCAGCTAATCCTTCAGAAATCATTAACGGTTCTTTATTCGGAGAATCCAGTTGTAAATTCACCAGACGCACATGATGATTTCCTGAGTTTTTAATGTGAATAAAGCGTTGATTATTTTTCTTAATCAATTGAGCTTGCAAACCATTCCACAACTCACTGTCCTTATTCTGCTGTTGAGTATTGTTAAGCCCTTTTCCATAGATAAATAAGGGGATGGAGTAGCGCATTCGAACTTTAACAGCGAGTTCATTTTCCATCGAATCGGTTAGAGGGTCGTGAGTTGGAGGCAGTTCATCGATGATCACTCGGTAAGCGTACTCTTTACCTGCTGTGGCTTCATCTTGATTGAGGATGCGAATCAGCTGTTTTTCGCCAGGTTCAATTTTGACAAATGGTGGCGTGGCAATCAGTTGATTTTGATTAGAATAGTTATCTTCACCTTCATTTTGTCCCCATTTAAAAATCCTCACTTGTAAGTAAGAATCAACGTTGCCTTTATTCACCATCCAAAGGTATGTCGCATTCGTCTCCGCTGTTATTTTGGGGTAGATCGGCCAAATTAATAATGAATTGGCGTTAGCATTGGAGATAAAAACAAAAAGGAAGGTCGCTATTAATAATGATTTTTTGAGTATGAATTCCATTTCATCCCTCCGAAACATCACTTACCACTCCAAGGTCAGCGTAAGCGTATCCATATAAATTCCGGCTATTTCATTCCCATTTATTATTGCCTTTGCCCAGATAGGAAACTGAATATTATCTGGGTCTTGAGTGGTATCGACGGAATATCGTGTATCGATATCAAGCACTTGTGTGTAATCCAGATCCTGAAACAAAAAGTAGTCTACCGTCGTGACCTCTTCGGTATGCTTTAACTTGCGCACGCCATCCGATGAATTCAGCCCACCGTTTAGAGAAACATTCATCGCAATACCCGGAGTACAACTTAATGTAAGTGATGAGCTGTATGTGACACTGCCTTGTACTTCCGCTGCATAAACAGAAGAATGTTCACCAAAATCCAACGTTCCTATTTGTCCAGCTTGCGTTGCGCTCTCTTCTTGTACTGCGCCATTAATCAAACAGCCTGTGTCTACTGTTGCTGATACTTGAAAGGTTTCTGTCACATCAGCCAGCACAGTTGAAGAGCACCAACTCATCACGACAAGTGAAAAGCCTCTAACAACCAGCGTCACGGTTTACCAGCTTAATGTCACACTGATTGTATCTGAGTACGATCCCGCAGTGCTGCTCGTACCGTAAGCTTTCGCAAAAAGCTCAATGGTCTGAGCCGTTGCGGTCGTAAACTCAGTAAGCGCCACCGTTCCATTTTGCACGATTTGGGTATTTCTGTCTGAATCGGTAAACAACTTATATTCGATATACTCGGAACCATTCGACATCGCGTAGGAGCCAGCTGCTACACTTCCGTCATACAAACCAGTGCCAAGTGTAAAGGTCGGAGTCACACCGTTACTACAGAGCACTTCAATGCCCGTCGCGCTGCCACCATTGACCGCAGCATCTTGCTCAGTAAAGATCGCTGGCACGTCGCCGAAATCAAGTAAACCAAAACCAATACCAGACGCAGTGTCTACCGCATTATTTCCGTTGATCACACAACCTTGTACAAGGTTAATGGAAACATCAATGGTGCCGCTCACTGAGGCGCCGTTTGCTTGCCAACTGAATGACGTTAATAACAGAGGCATCATCAAATATATTCTTTTCATATAAAGCTCCATTTTCTAACATTCCACTGTATATCGATGATTGTTTTATTAGTTATAGCTCAAGTATGACAAATTAAGTGCATATAAAATACGAAACATATAAAAGAAGTAAGTTAGGTATAAAAACAGGTACACTTGAAAAACAAATAACCACAAAAGATGACTTTTACGAGATATAAAACCACATAATACCCTTAAAAATAAAAAGGTCATCTGGTTATTCTAAATACTGAAAGTGAAGCTTTGCTGAAGTTTCAGAAGAAAATAAAGTCGATTTGAACAGAGTCGTGCAGGAAATTGGTTATTAAACGGCTGTAAAATTCTAGGCTGAAATTAAGAAAATGGACGAAAAAAAATAGGGTTAAAATAAACAAAAAGCGCCCCTTTTGGAGCGCTTTTCTTACTAGAACTGATTATTCCCAATCAAGAATAACTTTGCCCGACATGCCAGAGCGCATAACGTCAAAGCCTTCTTGGAAATCATCAATCTTGTAGTGGTGCGTGATGATTGGCGATAGATCCAAACCAGATTGAATCAGTGAAGCCATCTTGTACCACGTTTCGAACATTTCACGGCCGTAAATGCCTTTGATAACCAGACCTTTGAAGATCACTTGGTTCCAGTCGATACCCATGTCTGATGGCGGAATACCCAATAGAGCGATACGACCACCGTGGTTCATTGTTGTTAGCATTGAGTTGAATGCTGCTGGGTTACCCGACATTTCAAGACCTACGTCGAAGCCTTCTGTCATGCCTAGTTCAGCCATTACATCTTCAAGCTTCTCTTCAGCCACGTTTACTGCACGAGTCACGCCCATTTTACGAGCAAGCTCAAGACGGTATTCGTTTACGTCTGTGATAACTACATGGCGAGCACCAACGTGTTTAGCAACCGCTGCCGCCATGATGCCGATTGGGCCAGCACCTGTGATCAGCACGTCCTCACCCACAAGGTCGAAAGAAAGCGCAGTGTGTACCGCGTTACCAAACGGGTCAAAGATAGACGCTAGATCGTCAGAGATCTCGTCTGGGATCTTGAACGCGTTGAACGCTGGGATAACCAAGTATTCTGCAAATGCGCCTTCGCGGTTTACACCCACACCGATAGTGTTACGGCATAAGTGAGTACGGCCGCCACGACAGTTACGACAGTGACCACAAGTGATGTGACCTTCGCCAGATACGCGGTCACCGATTTCAAAGCCACGAACTTCCTGACCAATTGCGACCACTTCACCCACGTATTCGTGGCCAACAACCATAGGTACTGGAATGGTTTTTTGTGACCATTCGTCCCAGTTGTAGATGTGTACGTCTGTACCACAAATCGCGGTTTTCTTAATTTTGATCAGAATGTCGTTATGGCCAACTTCAGGTTTATCAACCTCAGTCATCCAGATGCCTTCTTCAGGCTTTAGCTTTGATAGTGCTTTAATTTTCATAGTATTCACCAAATATTGCCTCGCTCAGTGCGAAACAAAAAATCTCTATAAAGTTCATCATCACTCAACAATGCGGGATAAAAGGCTTAACCCAATGAGCCTGCTCCAACGGAGATTTGGGCAAGCCTTTGTCATCAAACCGCATCAACATGAGAGATATCGAACTTAGATAATGCCCATGTCTTTACCAACTTGGATGAACGCATCGATCGCACGATCTAGCTGCTCACGAGTGTGCGCTGCTGACATTTGAGTACGGATGCGCGCTTGGCCTTTTGGTACTACAGGGAATGAGAAGCCGATTACGTAGATGCCTTTTTCTAAAGCACGCTCAGCGAACTCCGCTGCAACTTTTGCATCGCCCAGCATGATTGGAATGATCGCGTGGTCTGCGCCGCCCATTGTGAAGCCTGCTGCTTCCATACGAGCACGGAAATGCGCTGCGTTTTCCCATAGACGGTCACGTAGGTCGCCGCTTTCTTCTAGTAGATCTAGAACGCGGATAGAAGCGTTTACGATTGCTGGTGCAACAGAGTTAGAGAATAGGTATGGACGAGAGCGCTGACGTAGCCAGTCAATCACTTCCGCTTTACCAGATGTGTAGCCGCCAGAAGCGCCACCCATTGCTTTACCTAGCGTACCAGTGATGATGTCGATACGGTCAACCACGTTGTGGTGCTCGTGCGTACCTGCCCCCGTTTTACCCATGAAGCCAACTGCGTGAGAATCATCAACCATGGTCAATGCGCCGTATTTTTCAGCTAGGTCACAGATAGCTGGAAGGTTTGCTACTACGCCATCCATAGAGAACACACCGTCAGTTACGATAAGAATGTGGCGAGCACCTGCTTCTTTCGCTGCGATCAGTTGTTGCTCTAGCTCTTCCATGTTGTTGTTTGAGTAACGGAAGCGCATTGCTTTACATAGACGAACACCGTCAATGATTGATGCGTGGTTCAGTGCATCAGAAATGATCGCATCTTCTTTACCAAGAATGGTTTCAAACAGACCAGCGTTTGCATCAAAGCAAGAGGTGTAAAGAATCGTATCTTCTTTACCGAGGAATTTAGAAAGCTTTTGTTCTAGCTCTTTGTGGATGTCTTGAGTACCACAGATAAAACGTACTGATGCCATGCCAAAGCCGTGCTCATCCATGCCAGCTTTACCCGCTTCGATAAGCGCTGGATGGTTTGCTAGGCCTAGGTAGTTGTTCGCACAAAAGTTCAGTACTTCTTCACCTGTCGAGATTTTAACAGCGGCTTGCTGTTGAGAGGTAATGATACGCTCTGCTTTGTAAAGACCTTCAGCCTTCACTTCTTCAATTTGCTGTTGAATCTGTTGGTAAAATGCAGAAGACATTCGCAATTCCTTCCTGGTTGTTTTGACGAGTTTTCACTCGTTTCGAATTTGGTTTAGCCTTTACGTGACGGGCGTCACAGGCCATCAGCTATCAATTAATTGTAGTGTAAAACAAGGAAAGGAAAACGATTATCCCTCAAGGTGGAAAAGCATTAATGAATTTGAGGAACAAATAACATCAATGCTTTTCTATGAGGTTGTATTGAAAGGAGTTATGACCAAGTAGGTTGGTTTAGAAGTTGCTCAAACTCCTTCGCTGGCACAGGGCGGCTATAGTGGAAACCTTGGCCGAACTCACAGTTTAGCTCATTGAGATAATCCACATGGCGTTGCTCTTCGATACCTTCTGCGACAATTTTAAGACGCAAGGCTTTGGCCATAGCAATGATCACGTTGACCAGTTCACGATCAGAGTCGTTCTCAAACACGTTTTGCATAAAACTGCGGTCGATTTTCAGACGATCAAACGGGAACTTCTGCAAGTAACTCAGTGCAGAATAGCCCGTACCGAAGTCGTCAATCGTCAGCTTGGTACCCAGCGCACGTAGGTTATCCAGCATGTCTACCAACTCATCATCATGGTTAAACAACAAGCTTTCGGTTACCTCGACATCAAATTGCTCAGCAGGCAAACCCGATTCTTCTAAGCTTTGCCTAATGAACGCCAATAAGCGATCACAATAGCGGAATTGAACGCTAGAGAAGTTCACCGATACAAACAACGGCGAAATGGATTGCCACTGCGAGGCTTGATAACACGCTTGCTGAATGGCGAACTCGCCAAGTTGATGAATCAACCCATTTTTCTCTGCAATCGAGATGAACTCTTCTGGATTGACGAAACCAAACTTCTCATCGTTCCAACGCATCAATGCTTCTGCGCCAACAATTTTACCGCTTTTCAGTTCGATGATTGGCTGATAGTACATTTCGAGCAGTTGGTTCGAAATCGCATTACGCAAACGACTTTCTAGATCCAAGTAACGCTGTAGATCTTGGTTCATGTTGTGGTTGTAGAAGCAGAACGCATCGCGGCCATCTTGCTTCACGCGGTACATCGCCATATCGGCACACGCCAACAGTTGCTCGGCGTTATCACCGTCGTCTGGGAAAACCGACATGCCGACACTGCCTGTCAGGAAAAACTCGTGATTATTCCAAACAAACGGTTCACTAAAGGCCGATAACACACTCGAAGCAACGCGCTTCGCGGTATCGTTATCTGGTAAATCTGGAATCACCAACAGGAACTCATCCCCACCGATTCTGGCGAGCAAATCGGTTTTTCTCGCGACGTTTTGAAGACGCTGAGCACTGAGTTTGAGAATTTCATCCCCGACAAAATGCCCCATAGAATCGTTGATCTGTTTGAAGTGGTCCAAATCAATAAACATCACCAATACTTTTGACCCCGTACGAGATGCACGAATAAGTTCCAGCGCCAATCGTTCTGAGCCATAACTGCGATTTGGCAATTCTGTTAAGGTGTCGTATTTGGCTTGGAATGCGAGCTCTTTCTCCGATGCTTTTCGGCGCTCTATTTC
Source organism: Vibrio sp. SALL6 (assembly GCF_002002385.1). Classification (NCBI taxonomy): domain Bacteria; kingdom Pseudomonadati; phylum Pseudomonadota; class Gammaproteobacteria; order Vibrionales; family Vibrionaceae; genus Vibrio; species Vibrio sp. SALL6. Next base: position 393,613 of record NZ_MQVK01000006.1, on the reverse strand, counting down.
TTTGGTGAGTTTGTGGTTTTGTTGAGAAAGAATATCTTTACGCTTTTTCTCTTCCTCAAGCTTAATCTTTAATTCCAATTTATTATTGTTTGCGACAAATGCATAACACAGCGCAATAACAATCATCACGGCGAGAATACTTAGCCCAACAATAAAGAGTCGAGAAGTAAAAATATCTCGCTCGTTGAGCGGTTCAAACCATGCCATCAATTTAAAGTGATGTTGTTCCACTGGCACTTCGAAATATATTTTCCCATCCAAAACCTTAGAAAGAAAATGATTCTCATCTGCATTAGTGGTTGAATTTTTAGTGATGGAATCCCACACCACCATTTCAACATCTTTTATTTTTAGCACCATGCGACTGTAGCTGTCTTCGTGCTCTTGATTGGTTAATTGCTCAATAACAATATCTTTATTGATGTCCGCAATTAAAAAAGCCACTGGTTTCCCAGAAAATTTGACTTGCTTAATCACTTGAATCCGAATGTTGTCACCATCACGAGTGGCACAAACTTCTTCCGGATGCCCGTGTTGGGTCATCAAATCATGAATATCCATTGGCTTGAGATCTTTTGGGCCAGTCGTGACGATGGTTGTTCCGTCACTGCCCACCAGCGTTAACTTGTTGTAGATGTTGCTACTGTTGATCAACTTGCCGTCAATCTTCTCATCAAATCTACGTTTTAAGTTGATTAAACTTGCACCTAGGCCATATTCCATCGACATACCAGATGCTAAGTTTGCAAAAAATGTTTGAACGGTTTTGTCACTCGATAAATTATCTACGTCTTCACTTGCGATAGTAAATAAGTTGTCTAGTGTGCTTGCATAGCTTTTTACTTTTAAATCCAGCTCTCTATATTGAGAGTCTTTTAATTTATTCTGTCCAAGACTTGTAACAACAATAAGTATCGCTAAATAAATAGAAACGATTATTGCGCTTATCGTTATTATCTTTTTACTGGATATTTTTTTAACAGCCTTTTTCATCGAATTTTCTTACTATCTTCTAAGAAGTAATCGTTATAAAAGTAGTAAATGGACGGGTAGTATTTTTTAACGAGCTTTTCATACGTCCCATCTTTTTTAATAGAGTCTAAATAACGATCAAACGCTTCGCGTAATTCCGGTGAATTTTTACGGAACGCAACAGCCATTTTTTGATTTTCAGAAACAGGGCCAATGACTTTTATTTCTCCCGGCCATTTTTCTAAAGCAATTAATGTGTCTGCTACATCCAATAAGGTACTTTCAGCATCATTTTTCATGATGGCAGGTACCATTTCGTTTAGGAGTCGTTTGCCATCGGGCAAAATCACTTTGGCACCCGTGTCGTACAAGTCGTAAAGGTTTGGGTCTAGGCACGAATGCTCTAGCGCCAACACTTCTCGTCCATCGATCAACTCTTTCACTGTCTTGACGTCTTCGTCGATCGAACCACTTGGTTTAATTGGACTTAAACTTGAATCGGTACGAGAAACAAGCCATACCGCCGATGGGAAGTAGTCCTGAGAAAAGTCCAATACCTCTTCCCGCCAATCTAAAATCGTCACGCCATTGGCGATCAGATCACCCTCAATTGGCACACTGCCACCCACGACTGCCCGGTTGTGTCGGTATTGAACATCTTGACCTGTCAGCTTACCGACCATGTCACTCCACTGAGCCGATACGTACTCATATCGCACACCTAACGAGCTCGCAAATCCTTTTACGATATCGACATCTAATCCTGTCAGCGTGTGCATTTCACCTTGCTCGATGTAAGAAACAAAGTTGGCATAAGGCACACCGATATGACGAAGCACACCACGTTCACGGATTTCTTTAAGGTCATTAGACCAAGCCGAAGAAGACATCACGGACGCGGCTAAAATCGCCACTGCAGTGATGGTTCGTTTAAGTGTTTTGACTGACATTGTGTATATCCTTCCCTTCAACAAAGCGCCCATAAATGGGCGCTTGAGTGATAAACAACGACGTTAGAACGAGTAGTACAGATCAGCAATCGCTTCGACCAATCCTTCTACATCTCGCTCATCATGGAACAAGTGTGTAGAGATACGAAGCGCGTACGTGTCGTGTCCATCATCTTTGTACAGCTTGAAGTTCGTTGTACGGATGATGTAGCCATATTCTTCACGCAGACGGTCACGGAACTCAGTCAGGATTTCTTCGTTCGTCACATCATAAAATGGGTTGAACGTCGTTAATCCACTCGTCAGCCCTTCCACATTTGGGGAGAACATTTTCGCATGTGGCAGCACGTCTTGGAGTGAGGTTTTACATTGGTCACTCAACGTTAGAATGCGGTCTTGGATTCGGTCACGACCAATCTCATCCCACATTTTACAGCTATCAGCCAGCGCTTGTTTAGCTGGGTAGTTATCGTTACCAATGTACTGCATTTGGATTTGCTTACCTAAGTAATCCGCATGAGAAAGCGACGAGTTTATCAACCACAAAGGATTTTCACGGTCGCTCCAGTATTCGTTCAAACGATTACCGTTGTCGCGCACGTATAAAATGCCTGTTGCGCCCGGGCCGCACTGCCATTTATGGCCAGAACCAGAGTAGAAATCACAATCCAGATCATGTAGGTCAAGATCGAACATACCCACCGTGTGAGCACCATCCACTAACGTTGGAATTTGGTGCTCTTTTGCAAGAGAACAAATTGCCTTTGCTGGCAGCGCAGTACCGGTTTTGTATGTGATGTGAGAGAACACAATCAGGCGAACATTGTGGTGCGCTTCAATAGCGTCACGGAATGCTTGAATGTAGTCTGCTTCAGAAACGTCTTCAGTACCTGTAAACACTGGTAGCTGAATTTCCACGACTTCTACACCAAAGCGGTGTTTTACAACATTCAGCGGAGATGTCGCTGCAATGTGTTCGTGGTGTGTAGTAAGAATCACGTCTCCCGGCTCGAAATGCAGACCATTAATGATCGAACATAGACCGTCAGTCGTGTTGCGGCTTAGGATGATTTCGTCAGCATTTGCGCCAAAACCTGGTGCAATCTCTGCGATCATGTCTGAAACGTAAGGGAACTTACCAAACTTACCTTTCATGTCCCATGGGAACTTCGCCACTAATTTGTTGTTGTCTTCATAGCCTTCAAGAACATGTTTCGGCATTGAGCCTGTTGTACCAATGTTCATGTAAGTCGTTCGTTTATCCAAAACGAACTGCTTTTGCACTTTACGCCAAAAACGCTTATCGTGCTTTCTACCTAGCCCGCGGCTGCTCCAATCAATTTTCTGTTCTCGAGCTTGTGCTACACCTGAAAAAGCAGAAGCACCAACACCAGCTACAACGGCACCCGTTGCGCCTTTAAGAAAATTACGTCGGCTGCGATTAGTCTGAATAGAATCCTTGTCGCTCATTTTTTTCGATCCTTGTCGGAAGTTAGCCATATTATTAATTTTTAAACGCGTAACTATCTGTTACTAAAACATTATTACCTATTCAAACCAGACTTTAATTTTTTACTCTGCCATTAAGTGACTTTAGTTCCACTTTTTTAGCTTATTTGATGACATAAGCAACAGTTTCGCTTCCAACCAATAAACAACTGAATACATATTAAAATATTCATTAAATTGACTATTTTTATGATAAACGCTTAATAATAGTTTTATCTATAAACAAACAGTGAGCTTTGTTATAAATTCATTAAAAATTTAACTTTGTATTAATTAGAAAATTCAGCGTCATATTTGTTCAACTGCGACTATTCTTTTTATAACCAAGTAATCTCAATATGTTAAGTTTCATAAAATGGCTTGATGTTTAAATGAACAGTTAATTTTTAGACCATATATAGCGAGATCTAAAGTAGTTCAAACAAATGTACGGTCTAACTCTTAGCTGCGAGAACAAATCACTTGGATATACGCTCAAATGAATACTTTATAAAGAAGGAAATCGCATGTTAAAAGGATTGCTGTGCATCTCAGCGGCGGCTGCTTTCGTGATGACACCAAACGCGTTGGCCCAATCAATCACCATGACCGATTTGGGTACTAACCAAGCCGTCGGTACGGTGGAATTATCAGAGAGTGACTACGGAATTGTATTCACGCCGAATCTGTCAGGAATTCCTGCCGGACTACATGGCTTTCACGTCCACGCTAACCCATCCTGTGACAGTGCAGAAAAGGACGGTAAAACCGTAGTAGGTGGCGGTGCGGGCGGCCATTACGACCCAGACAATACTGGCCAACATGGTTTTCCATGGACCGATGGCAACCATCTTGGCGATCTGCCAGCGTTGTACGCCGACATGGAAGGAAACGCCAACCAACCGGTTTTAGCTCCGCGCCTCAAAATGTCGGATTTAAAAGGCAGAGCCTTGATGATTCATGCTGGTGGGGACAATCACTCGGATCAACCAGCCAAATTAGGTGGCGGCGGTGCGCGCATTGTGTGTGGCGTGATCGACTAAATCATGATCTGTCTGATTCACACTTCCTCATGCGGCAGGAAGTGTGAATCGTTGTGTAAACCGATGCGATGTCGCATCGGTTTCAAGATGACTGTGATGCAGCATTAAAATGGACTGAACAATTTTAGTACCAATGCCTAACGCGCCAGCTTGCGCATTCAGCTCTATTTGGTTGGAAAAAGTAAAACGAACTTGAGATGTATTATCGCCCCGTTTTACATCACAACTCACGGTCGCATCCGACGGACTATGCCGAAGTGCATTTTCCAATAAATTCAATATCAATCGTTCTAATAACCCCTTATCCCCTATCGCTTGGATTGGCTCATCTACGGTAATGTTCAACGTCACGCCTTTACGTTGAAACTGACTTTGCATGGTTTCGGCGCATTCTGCCATTAGTTGGCTAATATCAATCGGAAGATACTCATAGCTCGGTAGCGGAGCTTCTTGTTTTGCCACATCCAACAGAGCGTGCAATTGCTGGGAGAGTTTTTCACTGTTGCGAAACGCCACTTCAATGAGCGGATCGGGGTCAGGATGCTGCAAACGCCAAGTTTCCAAATACCCAAGTACACTCGAAAGCGGCGTTTTTAAATCATGGCTCAGTTGCAAAAGACTTTGGCGGCGATGAGAGGATTGATATTCAAGTTGCAAAAATTGCTGCTGGATGTGTTTTGCCATCAATTGATAAGAACGAGCAATCGGCACTAGCTCCGGCACTTGATGTGCAAAATCGGGTTGTAGGCGAAAGTCGTGTTCGGCTTGTTTTTGCAGTTGATCGGTCACACGTTCAATCGGGTTTAACAAGCTGCGCTTAACCAAGAAGTATGAGCCAAAAGCGAAACCTAAAATCGAAATAAGCACTAAACCCGCAAGCGCCAAGTACGGCGAATCCACTTGAGCATTGGCAATGGCCGTATGACGAGAACTCCCGATCACCACGTACAAATAACCAATGGTTGAGCCAAGCTCCTCTATCGCTGCGACAGAAAAGACTTTATGTTCATCACGATTACGCGGGTCATCGCCTAGAATCGGGAAAGGTTCACCACTGAGAAACTGACGAATAGGAGCCAGATTCACCGCGCCCATCAATTCCGTCCCTTCTGGCGCAGCGTGCGTAGTAATGTTGCCTTGGCTATCAAGAAAATAGATTTCGAAATCAGGCCCTATCAACATGAGGGTGTGGAAAATCGACTTGAGTGCTTTGGGATTGTAGTCCGTACCAATCATGAGCGGATTATCATCCCGCATGTGACTGGCTAGATCTTGATGTAAGCTTTGCTTGGTGCGAAGCTCAATGGTCTCTTTTTGCCAATTGTAAGTCAGCGCAATGGCCGCCATCGCCAAACAAAACCAAACCGTGGTGAATACCACCAAACGAGATTTGAAGCTCATCCTATCGCCTCCTCACACCGCCTATTATGGGCGCGGCTGAAATTTGTACCCAACACCCCAAACCGTTTGAATAAAATGATGCTCTGAGTCCGACAACGACAGCTTGCTGCGCAAGCGATTAATGGTGCTACAAACCGTGTGATGATACCCTGCATGATTGGTGTTCCAGACATGATCCAACAGCTCGTCCTTACTGTAGACTCGACCGGGACGAGTGGCGAGAAACTGTAGTAAGGTAAACTCGGTTGCCGTCAGCGCGACGTCTTTATCGTTGAGCGAAACCTGATGCAATTGGGGAATGATCTTCAAGTCACCAAAGTTAAGTGCCCCATCTTCTGCTTTTTCTGGAGTCGGCTTTTCAGCGACTTGATTAACGCGCCGAAGTACATTTCTCACCCGAGCTTGAAACTCTAAAACACTAAACGGCTTTGTGATGTAATCGTCGACATCAGCTTCCAATCCATCCACTTTATCCATCTCACCGTCTCTTGCAGTCAACACCAAAACTGGTGTCCAATCTTGCTGCTGGCGCAAGTGATGGCAAATATCTAAACCATCACCATCGGGTAAACCTCTGTCGAGGATCACCAAATCAAACGACTGCTGCTGATAAGCATTTCTGCCCGCTGCAACGCTGGATTCTCGACTGACTTGATGCCCCTGAAACTTGAGATGCATTTGAACCAGTTCGGCCAAGTCATCATCGTCTTCAATCAACAATATGTTCGCCACCACGTTGGTTGTATGCCGTTCCATGATCCTTTCCTTGTCTGGGAGACGCCTCATTCTGCAAATGACCGGGACGAAGCCGTATTTCTTTCAACAAGGTCAGCTTCCCACAAGGTCAGAAAGTGCTCTGGTGGTGGAATGAGGGATAAAAGCATGAACAAACACTTTTAGGAAAGGATCCGCCACCAGAGCAGATGAGTTATTCAACGCGCGTGATCGTGACCTTCGCGCCAGGATTTAGAAAACGATGGTTTGCCGACAAGGTTGAATTTGCCTGTCCATCATCATGGCTGATGACGCCAGCGTGAAACGCGACCGCATCATTCATATCATTTCGGGTTGAGTTAAATCCTTCACCGCCACCCGCAGGGCCGGGAATCGTGGCTGCCAATTCATCATTAAGCTCTGTGCCAGAATCCCACACGTTCATCTTCATCTCGTAACTGTCACCCACTGCAAGTGACTTGAGCGACAATCCCGTTTCGCCCACAAAGGCATCATTAGTGTTCACGAGCATCGAAGCCAGCGACAAATAACCATAACGATGAGGATTGACTGTGATGGTGACTTCGTCCGATGAGCCCGGCAGCAGCAAACCGTTACCAGAGACACCTTGGTAGACGTTGTCGTCACTGTTCATCAGAGCAATCAGCTCGGCATTGCTGCCACCCTCGGCTAAGTGTTCTAACTCAACCGACGCACTTTGACCAATTTCGAATAGCTGAAAATTGCTATTGTGAGTCAGCACCGCCAGCGGAGACATCGGTTGATTCGCCGTTAAGTTCTCGACATTCACCGTATATCGGTATGACTTCGCGACATCATTATCGTCATCATTCGGACAACCAGCGAGCACTCCGACAGAGGCCGCTACCAGTAAGATTTTGTATTTCATACCTCCTCCTTACTTCACAACAATTGTGATGGTTGCAACTGGGTTTAACCAACGATGATGACTGCTATCGAGATCACTCTTGCCACCAGCTGGATCGCTGTCACCCAAATTACCCGGATGAATGTGAACCTTGTCGTTGCTCACCGCCGTTTCTACGCCAGTACCACCGCTACCGAAGGTAATAAAAGGAGGATTAGGAATGCTGGACGCTAACTCGTCGTTCGCTTCGGTGCCTGCGTCGTAACTGTTCAAGGTCGCTTTGTAAGTGCCCGCTTCGGTTGGAATTTTCCAACTATCTAAGCCGACAAAACCATCATTGGTTGGCAATAACATCGCGCTAAGTGAGAGGTAACCGTGATCGCCACTATCCAAAGTAAACGTGGTCGCAGCGCCCGGATTGAGAATACCGCCCGCTGGGTTTTCTACGACTGCGCCGCCTGCGTTGCCAATCACGGTCGATAATCCAGAAATATCCCCACCTTCAGCCATCGCTTCAAGCTCTGTTGTGGCGAATTCTCCGACTTTAAACATGTGCAGATCTGAGCCATGCGCCGCGACGATAAGCGGTGTAAAGTAAATGCCTTTGGTTGCGTTGGTAACCGTAATTTCTAGTTCCGCCGCTTGAGCTGATGCCGCGCCAACCGCCAGAGCAACAGACGTCATGACAAGACTAAGTTGGGTACGTTTTTTCATTGTGAATCCATCCTTTTATGAGAGTGAAACCCAAGCCCTTGAACATCGTCTTTTGTTGGCTTGAGCAGCATTGCTTTCGAACGTTTGTCATTCTTGACTTTAAGCATGACGAGCAAATATCTCGGTAACTTCATCGAATTCTCATAAAATTCTCACAACTTCTTATCTCTTTCATTCCGTTATAAAATAGCGTCCATCCGTTCCCCAAACGCACATTAAAATGCTCAACAATTTACTTACTGCATACTATGGAGAAATCTACGGTATTGCCTTTTTCAGTCACTATCTCAACAACTACAAACAGGCAGAGCAACGCGCGCTTTGGCAAACTTTAGTCGACGTGGAAAAACTGACCGCTGAAAAACTCAAACCTGTTTTGCAAGCACATGGAATGGAGATAGAAAACCGTCATCAAGAAATGATGGAAAAAGGTCTCTCCGATGCAGAAAAGTGGATCGATTTACCTTGGTCAGAGCTGGTTGCCACGCTACTCAATTGGGTTGAGCCGTACGAAGTGACATACCGAGAATGGCAAACACTCGCGATAGAGAAGAATTCAAACGCTGTCAATTTTCAAACTGCATTTGATTTAGTCGCAGAACATGAAACCGCTATTTATCAATGTTGGCAGCGTTATCATGCTAACGAGTCTGGGTTGCCGATTCTTCACGCCTTTTTGGCAAAATATCGTTAAAGCGAGACTGGCACACTTGCACCTCGTAAAGCCCTGCCAGACAATACTTTTAATACGCCGCTTAGAACGGAATCTTTATGGTTAATCCAAAACTCATTGCTCTACTGCCCGATTTGGCCTCCTTTATTTTGGTGGTCAACGAAGGCAGTTTTACTGCCGCAGCCAAACAGCTTGGCGTTACCCCATCTGCGTTAAGCAAACTGATCACCCGTTTGGAGCAAGCCCTCAACGTGAAGTTGTTTGAACGTACCACGCGCAAGCTGATCATTACTCAAGCAGGGCAAAAAGTGTATGACCAAAGCATTGCGATGGTTAATGCCGCGCAGCAAGCCGTTGAGCTATCTGCGGAAGAACATGCCGAACCAACTGGCGCGCTCACGGTAGCGGCACCAGAGGCGTTTTTAAACTCGGTCTTGCAACCGTTCGTGCTGCCTTTTTTGCAACGTTATCCAAAAATTCAGCTCAAGCTGCGCGCTGCCGACGGGGAAATCGACCTGTTTCGTCAGGGCATTGATGTCGCTTTTAAGCTCACCGATAAACCGGATGAAAATTTGGTGCTCAAAGAGATAAGCAAAACCAATCTGGTTTTGTGTGCCTCACCAGACTACCTCGCACAAAGAGGCATGCCAGAACATCCTACGCAACTTGAACAGCACGACTGTATTTACCTAGCGGAAAACGACAAAGACAACATTTGGTCGTTTTTTAAAGAAGAGGCGTTTCATTCCATCGCGGTCAGTGGTCGGTATGCGGTCAACCATTCGCAAATGCGCCTAAATGGCGTCAAGGCCGGTTTAGGAATTGGCATCTTCCACGATTTCGTGGTGAAAGAGGCATTAGAGCGCGGAGAAGTGGTCGAAGTGTTGTCCGATTGGATGATCAAAAGTAACTACCACGGTGCGGTCGCCATGCAGTACGCACAAACCAAATACATGCCTGCACGTCTACGTGTATTTCTCGACTTTGTAAACGAGCATCTCGTGTCTAAGGAACCCAATCATGTTTAATGCGATTCATCACGTCGCTATCATTTGCAGTGATTACCCAACATCAAAGCGTTTTTACACCGAAGTGCTAGGGCTACAAATCATCGCAGAAAACTATCGTGAAGCGCGAGACTCCTACAAACTCGACCTTGCGTTGCAGGACGGATGTCAAATCGAGCTGTTCAGCTTTCCCGGCGCACCGGAGCGACCAAGCTTTCCGGAGGCGCAAGGCTTACGACATTTGGCGTTTCAAGTCGACAACGTTGAAGAAGTAAAAGCGTATCTGGAATCCAAACACATCGCTGTTGAACCCATTCGCATTGATGAGTTTACGGGCAAAGCATTTACGTTCTTCCAAGATCCCGATGGCTTACCATTGGAGCTTTATCAGAAGTAAAAAGAGCCAGCAATTCGCTGACTCTTGTTTTATACCAATACGACACCTTAGTTCAGTGCTGCTTTTAGCTTCTCGACACGGTTGAACACCACCCAGTCCAACAGCAAAACGCTCACAATGGCTAAACCGCCCATCGGGAACGCGGCACAAATGGCAACCAATGTGGCTAACCCCAATTTCCACACTCCGTCATGTTGAAATTGTGGCGGCGCTCCAAGCGATGCGCTGCGACTTGGTCGACGTAACCACCACATCACCACTCCGGAAATAGCAATCAGAATAAATGCCAGACAGAACAGCACATTCAACGCCTTGTTGATGATGCTTACATCTCCTTGGTGAAGTGAGACACCCGCAGCCATTAACTTGGCAAACCAGCTGTAATCCTGCCAAGTCACATCCACCAGCAAACGACCTGAGTATTGGTCAAAATGGCTGGTTCGATCTTGTCTTGGGTCAGAGATGTCCCCTCCCATTGAGTTGGCTGCAACGGTGTAAACACCGTTATCTGAACGAGGCAAGAATATTTTGTAGCTGGTAAAGCCCATCATTTCTGCTTTAAGAATAATGTCGTCAATCGATAACGCGCGATGGCTCGCCGTGTAAGACGACCCCCTTTCCATGTTCGCGTGATCATGGGCGGGTTTATCTTTCGATTCAGGTACGGCAGCAAGCTCTAAGTTCCAAGGCATTTCTTCTGACGAACCGTGGTTAAGATCCTTATGCGTCAATGTCGACTCTGGCTTTTCACCCCAAGTGTAATAGGTCGGAAACGTGTTCCAAGCTTGAACCATCTTTGCCCCCCAAATTCCAGCCCAAGACAAACCTGAAATCAGGAAAAACAGTAAAACGAGGGACAACACGCCACCTAAGTTAGCGTGCACATCGCGCAATACAATACGAGAACCTTGGGCAATACGGATTTTCAAAAAGCCCGCTCGACTGGCGTTGTCACGAGGAAGCCAGAGATACAAGCCCGACACCAAAAGTAAAATACCTAAGCTGGCTGATATTTCGATTAAACGATCGCCAAACTCACCAATCAGCATGGTGCCATGAATGTTATTCATCAGCTCATAAACGCTGTCTGAGCGATCAATGGGGCCTTGAACCTCGCCCGTGTATGGATTGACTGCAGCAACGAGCGAACGTCCATCTTCCGCTTTAATTGAAAACCGATTGGCAAGGTGCGCTGTTTTGGCAGGCACAAACTGGGTAACGCTGAAATCAGGATAGGCTTGCTTAACCGACTCTAACTGGATGGACACTGGTACCTTGTGCTCTTGCTGCACCACTTTTAGCGTAGTCTCATAGCGAGCCAGTTCAATCTCATCATCAAACAGCATCACCAGTCCGGTGACGGACAGCATGAGCATAAATGGGATAACGAATAATCCTGCGTAGAAATGCCATCGCCACGTCATAAAGTAGATGGATTTTGCGCGAGACGCTTCCTTGAGTTGAGGCTTTGTTGAGTTTCTCAACATGTTTATTTCCTTTTCATTTTTGCACGCCAAAAACGCTGACCAAATGCTTCCCCCACATGCTTTTCTATGCGGTGAAATTTGGACAGGTTTGGGAGTGCGACTGCTTGAATGAGCAGTGTATGTGTGACTTTACTTATTGTTTTTATGGATTATGAAAAAGAAACCACAGGCGGCGCGCGCGGAACTGGCGTTTCAAATCGTACACTTAGAGCCAAAAAAGTGTAGCGTTCAGAAATTACCGAGCTCAGTCGTGAAAGTATCGGTGTAGTTGGAAGTGAATCTTGGTGGAAAGTAGAAAAGTGACTAAATGGACACGGCTTGCCCTTGTGCGTCACCGAGCTGTCACCCTCTTCTATCTGAACCAGCTCGAAACCGTTTAGCGTACAAAGCGTCGCCCACACGCCCATGCTGTTACCATGAGCATTGATAACAGGCATCAGTGTCACGAGCACCCAACTTAAGGCGCTAGCGAATAACATGGAACGATAAAAAGGAATTAATCTACGCATAACGGTGACTTAACAAATTTCACACAGAGTAGCCAATTCTGAGTTTCAGCTCAAAAAGAGGATCAATAAGTGATTACTACCTCACAATCATTATGTTGACAGAGACAAAAAAGCCCGCAAATTTGCGGGCTTTCTTTCAATCATTCATGCACGTAAGCGCTGCTTAACCAAACAGCTTGCTCCAAATGCTTGGATTACGCTTGTCGTGGTACTCTTCACGAAGGCTATCGATCTCACGCAGTTGCGCTTTTGCTTCTGTCAAATTACCTGCATCCAGATCCGCCTCGATTTTGTCTAGCGTTACCGACAGCTTGTTGAAACCTTCTAGGTAAGTATCAAACTTTTCTGGTGGGTAATTACCACGTTTTGACTGTTCTACAATGGCTTGCAAGCTATCAATCGCTGATTTCATGGTTTCCACATCAGACGCTTCTGCGGCCTGTTTGAATTCCATCTTCATCTGCTTCATGTTTTGCTTCAAATCAACCGCTTCTGCCATCGCGTATGTTGAGCTAAACGCAATCGCACACCCTAGAACTAAAGGACGTAACATTTTCACTTCTCCATTTTAGTGCCGAATTCTGTGTCGGCTTCGTTTACCCAAATAACTCGCCACGCTAATACGCATTGTAGGAATATTCGGGCATTTAAGAGGGGCAGTGTAAAGCAATCTTACCTAGGGTGCATACCTAAAATGTAATCAAGTTTATGCGTTGCGAATCTCGTCATACTCTGCGATTGGCAAGCGGCCACGCAGTTCAAGAAATGACAAAAACTGTTTAGCAGAGTGAGTAATCACTTTGTTGCTATCAATATCAAGGTTGTCCATCAGCTCACTGACAAGCTCCAGATTGCCCACATCATGACAAAAGTGTGCATCGCTTCCCGTAGTAAAATACACATCTAACGCTTTGCCGATTTGCGCAATTTCATGGCAACGCTCCACACTGCCTACGCGACTGTTGCCTTTGAGCGTAGTGTTATTGATTTCTATCGCTACATTGTGCTCTTTAGCGCACTTCAGCACTTGTTCAAAATCGAAGTCGAAGTTCGGGTTCCCCAAATGCCCTAACGCATCAACGCGACCGCTTTTGATGACATTTATCAGCGCTTCAGTGTGTGCTTCTTTATTGGCAGGTGGAAAAACGGGCTCGTGGAAACTGGCAATAACCCAATCCAAATTGCGATCGACACTTGGCGGAATATCAATTTCACCTTCAATGTTAAGTATGTTGGATTCCACTCCGCGAACGATGGCAACACCTTCAAGAAAACGAGGCAGAATTTTTTGGTTAGAGAAAAACCAGTAGTGAGGCGCACCCGGCATCGACTCCGCATGGTCCGTCGTGCAAAACATGGTTAACCCGTTCTCTTTTGCCGACTTTGCGTTTTCAATCAACGTACTATACGCATGACCACTCGCGTAAGTATGCGTGTGGGTATCAACCTTAAATTCCATCATCCAGTCTCTTGAGTGCTCAAATTTGCGGGTATTGTATACCCTCGTGCGATCAAGATGTAGCGAACACCGAAAATGCGGCGGTGAACGCTCTCTTACTCAGCCTAGAAATGGAAAAAATGCGTCTCGATATTTAGTGCTATTGCGAGTCCGTTTCCTCACAAATACTTTTAATCAATGGCAACGCTTTTTCCCACCCATTGTTGAACATCGATACAAAGTCACTGTGAGTGTGAATGGTGATGTTGAGCAACAAGCGTTCGTCTTCTGTGTCGATCTGATAGATCTCACGAGATCCAATCCACTTGGCGGCAATATCGGCGTCCAACTGTTGCCTATTGTCGGGGTTAAAGATGGCAACATGATGAAACTCTAGCCGATGCAGTGGCTGCACAGAATCAATCACTGCGCGAGTGCCGCCCATATCCGGATCAAAAAAGGTGATGTCGCTGCCCTCTTCCCACTCCCCTTCGAATTGAGATTGAGGTGAAAATGCCTGCGCCCAACGCTTGTAAAGCTCAGCGTCCGTCAGCACTCTCCATACGCGCTGCGGAGTCGCGGTTATTTCTACGTAATAGTTTAATGTAAGCATGTTTTCTCTCCCTGAACCTTCATTGACGCTAGTTTATTCTCAGGAAAAATCAAATTTGCTTGCGTTTTAAATGCTTATCTCAACTTACTTTTACGAGGCACTAAGATGTTCTCGTTTGTAACGCCTTGCTTTGATGATGCTTGACCAATACATCCCAGCACCCATTCAATACCGTCGCGAGCACAATTAAGCCCATGCCCGCGATTTGAGTGCGGCTCATTACATCAGCGAAAAAAAGTGATTGCCAAACGGCCGTAAACAACAAGTTGGTAAAAATCAGTGGTGCGAGTTGAGAGCCGCTACTGGCCAGTTGATAGGCTTTTGCACGAAACACTTGAGTATTGATGATCAACATCGACATGACTAATAGCCACAGCACACTAGGCTCAACGGATAGTGAGAATGAATGAGCCCCCAACAGTCCAGAGCCATCGTTGATAAGCGCCAAAGGCAGAATAAATAACGCGGCAAAGCTAAACGCCCAGAAGTTGATCTCTAGCGGCGACATATTACTTTTGCTGACTTTATACAGCGTCAATTGTGAGCCGGAGTTAAACAGGCCACCGGCCAAACCAAGCAGTAAGTCGTATCGCAAAGTAAATTCGCCTTCCGTTCCAGCCAACAACACCACACCACTAAACGCCATCGCAATACCAAAAACGGTGGACGCACGAATTTTTCCATGCCAGACAAGCTTCTCAATCACAGGCATAAACAACGGGCCTGTAGCAAAAAGGACCACACTTTCGACCAGTGTTAACGTTTGAAGAGACGCAATAAAACACAATTGAGACAGACCAATACAAAGTGCGCGTAGCAAAGTGGGCTTCAACTCGGTCGATTTCGGCAGTTTGATGCCTTTCGGGATCAGAACTAAGAGCAAGATAACCGCAGGTAGGAAAAATCGTAGAAAACTGAACATGGTTACCGAAAGCGCCTCGGACAGCTGCTTTGCTAGCAAGCCCGTAACAGATAAGCTTAATGTAGACATCAACATAAATACGATGGGTTTGTGAACGTGATTCATTAGATACTCCTTAATTCTCGAAGCATTTTATGAAAAGTGACTTTATAGAAATAGCGAGTAATATTAACCACTATTGTAAGTAAAACTTACACATTGAAAACAGGTTCGTTCCATGCGCAAATTAGTACCATTAAAATCCATCTACGCGTTTGTGGCGGTGGCGGAATCAGGCAGTATGACGGAAGCCGCCCAGCTTCTGAGCGTTAGCCACTCGGCGATCAGCCAAGCGATTAAATCTCTCGAAAGCCAAGTAAACAAACCGCTTTTTGACCGAATTGGACGCCATGTATACCTCAATACCGAAGGCAAAAAATACTACCGCAAAGTCGCGCCAGCGTTAGAACAAATCGTCGATGCAACCGAAGCACTGATGCACGATCAAAACTCTCAACGCATTACGCTAAACATGGTGAATTCCTTGGCACTGCATTGGTGGATCCCACGAATGCCACGTCTTCAAGCCTACGCGCCCCAACTTGATGTACGCCTATCTAACCTTTCTGGACGGTTCAATTTGGAACAAGAAGGCGTTGATGCTGCGTTAGTGCATGGCAACACTGAAGAATGGCAAGACTACTATTGCGAAAAGCTCAGTGAAGACGAACTGGTATTAGTGTGCAGCCCTGATCTCATCGACCACAGCAATCCAGTTAACCTTTCTGACATCTTAAAGACGTATCCGCTCATTGAGGTCACGAATGAGCGCAGAAAACACGATTGGCAAGTCTGGTCAGACGCGATAGGAGTCGCTCGTCCAAAAAACAAAAAGCCGATCACTTTTAATATGTCAATTCAAGCGGTACAGGCAACCACGCGTCGTTTGGGTGTGTTGGTGACTCACCGTTTGTTTGTGAAAGACGACATCAAGTACGGTCAGCTAATCGAACTTGGTGAGCCTGTGATCAATCCTAATCAGCAGCTTTATTTTGTATGCCCACCGCATAAGCTCAAGCAAGAAAGCTTTCACCTATTGCGCTCGTGGTTAAAACAAGAATTTGCGTAACTGAGCCTGTTACTCAATACGTTAACTTGAGCTTGGTGAACTCTCGGCTAAAGTAAATAGAGTGCGAAAAAACTCAAGGATGAGGCTATGCGATTGTTTCATAGAGTAGTGATTGGGGCTTGTCTCGTTGTACCAGCAGTGGGTAATGCCAGTGGCGGGTCGGAGCTTGACGAGCAAGGCATTTCAACCGCGATTATTGGAGGCCAGCAAGCGTCTCAAAATCAGCTCCCCTTCTTTGCTCGGCTAATTTTACACAAAACGGGCGACCGACAATTCGCGAATATTTGTGGTGGTTCTATCGTTAATGATCGTTTCATATTAACGGCAGCCCACTGCGTAGAATCCTCGGTTTTTACTGACGGTTGGACAGCGAATGACCTCCGTGTTCTGGTAAAAAATCCAACCATGAACGATGTTTATGTCGAAGAGTTCAAAGACGTTCGCACTATTACGATTCATCCCAACTATGATCCTAATGACCTATGGATTAATGACTTGGCGGTATTGGAGTTAACCCGACCAATTACCGATAACGTTCAGTCCATCACTCTGCCTCAAGATTTTGGCGATTACAGCGGCGAATCGGTTTATCAAATCTTTGGATTGGGACAAACGTCCACGACCGATACCAGTGGCCCGAACTATTTACGATGGGCGGAAGTTCAACCGCTTTCTGATGCCCAATGTGCTTCTCTCGTTGTGGGGTATAACGACCAAGAAAACATTTGTGCAAATGGCTTTCCAGACCGTAGCTATACCGGAATATGTAGTGGGGACTCTGGCGGCCCACTCACCTATCAAGACAGCAACGGTATGTATCAGCAAATCGGGATTGTGAGCTACGGCTCATCCATTTGTGAGTCGGCGGCCATTCCGAGCGTCTTCACAGAGATTCTGAATTACACCTCGTGGATAGAGGCAAGAACCAGTTCTGGGGTCAAAACCGTTTATAACGCGAGCTTAGCAGCCTTAGAGGATTACCATAGCGAAGGTGATTCTGGCTTTGATCCAGAAGACACTAATGTTTCAGGATTTAGCGACAACGGCAGCGGCGGTGCAATAGGTGCAGGGGTGTTGTTCTTTGGAGGATTATTAGGGTGGCTGCGACGCAGAAAGACGACGTAACGTTTCTCTTTACTAGATAAAAATAAACGCAAAACGCTTACAACGTTTTGCGTTTCACGCGAGAGTTGATGATGTCTTCAATCAGCTTTTGCTCTTTTTTGGCTTTCTCATAATTTTGCTTGGTGCGCCATCTCTCTAATACCTTTTCCAATCCTTGAACGCGAGCGTGTTTGTGTTCTAACGTTTTTTGTACTGATGCACATTCGGCTTGCATCACCGCTTGTTCTTGCTCGTGGTGACGAAGCATTCTTTGCAGCATCTGATCAACGCGGTTGAAGTTCATCAACGCCGCGCTATTCAAAGACGGAGAGGACAACGCCGATTGACCAGCGTGTCCTTTGAGAGCTGAAAGTTGTTGCAACTGCGTTGAAAGATGATTGTGACGCTGACGCATAGCGTCGAGCTGTTGCCCGACCCTATCACGCTGCTTTTCTTCCATTTGTTGCAGTTTGCCGACCGCTTTAAGTTTGGCTTTCATCGCTGCATTCGCTCTCTACTGTGCGCCTTGGAACATTTGAGCCAGCTCAGTCAAACTGGTGGTGTAATCCACCGCCTCGTTCGCTGATTGCTGTAAGTACGAACGCAAATGCGGATACATCGACACAGACTGATCCAACTCAGGGTCCTGACCCGGTTGATAGCCACCGAGCGGCAGTAACTCTTTCACCTGAAGGTAATTGGAGTACATTTGGCGGAAGTTGTTTGCGATGGTGGAATGAGCAGGTTGCGTACAAGTGCTCATACAACGGCTGATAGAAGCGTTGATATCAATCGCCGGATAATGCCCTTGTTCCGCCAGCTGGCGCGACAACACAACGTGTCCATCCAAAATAGCACGAGCAGAGTCCACGACTGGGTCTTGCTGATCGTCGCCTTCCGCCAGTACAGTGTAAATCGCCGTTAAGCTGCCATGAGGATTTTCACTGTTACCCGCTCGCTCTAATAGCTGCGGTAACACACTGAATACCGAGGGCGGATAGCCGCGCGACGCTGGTGGTTCCCCCAAAGATAACGCGATTTCACGTTGAGCCATCGCGTAACGCGTTAGGGAATCCATCAACAAAAGTACATCTTTGCCTTGATCTCGGAAATACTCCGCGACGCGGTGACAAAGCAGTGTCGCTCTAAGTCGCATCAATGGTGATTCATCCGCAGGAGCTGCAATGATGATGGCTTTTTCTCTCGCTTCTGGCGTTAAGTTGCGTTCAATAAACTCACGAACTTCTCGACCACGCTCACCAATCAAACCCACCACAATGACGTCCGCTTCCGTGTTTTTGGTGATCATCCCCATCAACACACTTTTACCAACACCACTGCCCGCCATTAGACCAATACGCTGACCTTTACCGACCGTCAGCAAACCGTTGATCGCACGAACGCCAACATTAAGCGGTGTATCGACAGGACGACGCTTAAGGGGGTTGATCGGTTTAGGTTCAAGTGAAACACGATCGCCCCCTTTAAGCGGCATGCCGTCATCCAATGGCTCGCCTAAGCCGTTTACCACGCGTCCCATCCACTGAGAGCTGAGTTGCACGGTACTGTCACCGTCTAATGGGATCACCTTCGCACCGGCAAACAAACCGCCTAAACGGCGGATCGGCATTAAGTACGCAACGGTATGATCGAAGCCGACCACTTGTGCTTCGATCATATCGCCTTCGGCGGTTTCCACTAAGCAACGTTGCTCAAGCTTAAAACGACATCCAACCGCTTGTAACATCAAGCCGTTCACTTTAATCAAGCGTCCGGTTACTCGCGCAACGGGAATAGAATCAAGCGATGCTAATGCATCGCTCAAACGCTCACTTAATAGTTCGTGGCTTAATGTACTACTCATTTTCAGACTCAACCTGTGGAATGCTGACTTCGTCTAACAAGTGCTGTTTTACGTTGTCCATGCACGCCTCTAAGCGTGAGTCACAACTGGCGTCTGCTTCCGCATCATCCGTCACTAACTGACAACCACCTATTGGCAGTTCGTTGTTGGCAACCAGCTTCCAAGACTTAGGCAGATCCGCGTTAATGTGCGTAATGCGTTCTAGATCTTGTGGGTTGAGATGAACCGTCACGGTTTCCGCTTTGCCCGGCATCGCAGACAGTGTTTCATCCACCAACGCCAGAATTTGCTGTGGCATCAGTGTAAGCTCGGCACGAATCACCTGCTGAGCCACCTTCTGTACCAACTCACAAATCATGTGGCGTTGCTGCTGCTCTTTTTCACTTTGCCAGCGAGACAAGGCTTGGAACAAGTCATTAACTGGCTTCGCCGCTTCTAAAAAGCCTTGCTTACCAGCTTGTTCACCAGAAACAAACCCTTTCTGAAAGCCTTCTTTCTGACCATCGAGCAAGCCTTGTTGCTTACCTTGCTCGATGCCTTGGCGTAAACCTTCTTCATGACCTTGTTGCAGCCCCTGTTGGAAACCTGCTTCAAGTTGCTGCTGAATGTCCACTTGCGACTCTTGCCAACCTTGGTTGTCCAAGCCAAACTCTTCATCAACCGCAACTGGCTGAGCCAGCGGCGGAAAACGGTGTAAACGGTAACCACTTGGAGGCAGTCGCATAATGTTCGATCTTTGTTCTGCCATGCTTTATTCCACCGTTGGCTCTTCGTATAGAAGCAACTGAACTTCGCCCGACTCATCAAGCTCACGCACCATTTGCATGATGTCTTGGCGCGCTTTCTGAACTCGACTTAGTGCAACTGCACCACGCGCTTCCATATCGTCTTCTAGCGCTTTCACCATACGTTGTGGCATTGAGCGTTTGATCGCTTGCTGCAACGTGATATCCGAACCTTTCAGTGCCGTAGCCCAAAGCTCGAGTGGAATTTGCTGTACGAGCATGTCCATGGTTTCTTCGCGTTGACGGCCCAGTACCATGAAGTCAAACATGTTCTCTTCGATGGCGTTAACCACTTCTTCATCATGCAGTTTGAGCATTTCCATCAATGAACCACGGTCGCCTTCAAAGCGGTTGATGATGTCTGCCGCTTGCTTAACGCCAGAAAGCGGTACGCTTTGGCTTGCAGACACTTTTTCGATACAACGTTCAACCAGTTCATGCAGATCGGTCGCGACTTGGTGATCGATGTCTTGTAGCTGCGCAATACGGAAGATGATTTCATCATGGTAGTCTTGCGGCAGATGCTTCAGCACTGCAGATGAGCTATCCGCTGGCAGATAAGCCAAGAAAATGGCTTGCATCTGCGGGTGCTCGTTGACGATAAATCGCGCCAGCGTTTCAGCCTCTACCCATTGCAGACGCTGCATGTTGTTGCGAATTTCGTCACCGTACAGGTTGTTCAACAGACCTTTAGCAAGATCGTTACCGAGCGCCTTACGCAAGGTGTTCGACAAGTACTCTTTCGATGCACCACGAATGCCACTGTGCTCACGAAAATCTTCAAAAAAGTTTTGAATCACACCGCGTGCTGAATCGCTTTTTATGCCATTCAGTTTCGCCATTGCGCGAGTCACACGCTGTGTTTCATCGCGGGTGAAATGCTGCAACACTTTGGCCGCCGCATCCTCGCCCATGCCCAGTAGCACAAGCGCGGTTTGTTCTACATAACTAAGCGTTTGTTTTGACGTCAACTGAGCTGTGTTCATTGATGTTTACCCATTGTTTCAGTATTTCGGCTACGCGCTCTGGCTCTTCATTAGCAATAAGCTGTAGGTGTTTCAATTGAATCTCTAGTGGAGAACCTGCAGGAGGCAGCATGTCGCTGTTCACATCCAGACCCGTCGAGGCAGAAATGCCTTTTTCAGACAGACGACGGTTAAGCACTTCTTCATGCTCACGCTCTTCACGTGTTTGCAAGTTGTCGTAATCTGGCTCTTCTTGTGGCGGCTCAGCAAAGTTCAGTTCAGGAACTGGCTTGTCTGCGCCGGTTAGGTGCATGATCAATGGACGCAACACAAAGAAGATCATCGCCAAGCCCAACATACCACCGATCACGTAACGTAATGGCTGTTGAACCGTAGGGTCTTGCCACCAAGGCAGAGCTGTTGGCGCATCGATATCAATCGGTGTGAAGTTGAAGCTCATCAAGCTCAAGCTGTCACCTCGCGCGGCTGAAATGCCAACGGCATCGGTGATCATGGTAGAGATTTGCGCTTTGTCTGCATCGCTCCAAGCCACACCGTCTGGTGATGCTTTTGAGTTCAATAGAACCGATACGCTCAATTTCTCAATCTGACCTTGTTGGTACTGAGTACGGCGCACGCTACTGCCAACCGCATATTGACGATTCACTTCAGAACGCGCATTGGTGTTTTGGCTGTCGTTTGTCGCCGTGTCACCAGTCACTGGAGGCTGGTTGCTAAGAGAACCAGGTACGCCAAGCGCGATTTGGTCAATCGAATTGTTTTGAATGGTGTGTTCGTTACGAACCACTGGCGCGTTATCAAGGATTTCTCGCGTTTCTTCCACTTGGCTGAAATCCATATCGGCTGCAACTTGAACGCGGAAATTACTAGGACCAACAATCGGCGTTAGCATGTCTGCCGCACGTTGGATGATTTGCTTCTCAACGTTCTTTTGGTATTCCAGATACTTCGCGTTTACTTTGCCCGCTTCTGCTGACGCAACATCTGCACTCAACAATCGGCCATATTGGTCAATGACAGAAACAAACTCAGGCTTCATTGCCGTCACACTGCCGACGATCAAGTTGATGATCGCTTCAACCTGTTCTGGCTTAAGGTCTTCACCCGGTTTGAGTTCGAGCATGACAGATGCAGACGGGTTTTCACCGTTTTGGCGTACAAACAAAGTTTGACGAGGAATCGCAAGGTGAACACGCGCGTTAGCTACCGAGTTTAGCGACATGATAGTACGTACTAACTCACCTTCTAAGCCATGACGGTAACGCGCAGTCTCCATAAACTGGCTGGTACCTAATGAGCTGTCTTCTTTCAGCGAATCCAATCCGGTTGGCAGTTTCGCTTTCACGCCTTTTGACGCCAATAACATACGAATGCGAGCCACCTCACCTTCAGGAACCAGCACTTGGCCGTTCTGCTCCTGCATGCGGTAGCTCACACCTTCACTCTCTAAGACCGAGACAATCTCACCAATATCGAATCGCTCTTGTTGGCTGTATAGCGGACGGAAGCTTTGAGAAGAACTCCAAAGCGCAACCACAATGATCGCCGCTACAATCGCCGCGAGAACAGCGGATAGAACAAGATTTCGTTGGCTACTTGACCAAAGCTGCTTTAGCTTATTTGTCACGTCGTCCATGTTGCCTGCTGGCGAGAACGCTTGTGTCGTGCTGGTCGTCATGGCCGTATTTCCGGCAACTTGGGGGGTTAGTTCTGACATGAATTACACCGGCATCTTCATAATATCTTCAAAAGAGGCAACCACTTTGTTGCGCACCTGCATAAGAGCGTTGAACGATAAGCTGGCTTTCTGGCTTGCGACCATTGCGCCAACTAAGTCGTCACTTTGCCCAGTTTCTACCGCCGTCATTTTTTGACTGGCCGCAGATTGATGTTGATTGACTGTATCCAACACGTTCGTCATCGCTTGAGAAAACGACAGTGGAGTATTCAGTGCTTGTTGATCTAAAGGGTTGGCACTCACGATAAATTCAGGCGGCTGCACTTGAGCCTGCATCGCCTGCATTTTTGACAACATGAGTTGCTCTGCCGAGACCGCATTAGTAGGTTGACTTGCCATCTATATTTTTCTCCTATTAGGCAGCCGAGCCTAGAGCCGACTGTAAATCAATACCGTGTTCTCGCATCGCTGCGAGCTTGTAACGTAGCGCTCGGGTTGATACTCCCAAGGCGTTTGCGGTTTTGGTTCGGTTTCCACCAAACTGACGTAATTTGTCCAAAATAAATTGGTATTCAGCCTGCTTCTTCGCTTCCACATGACCAAAGCTGGACTTTGGCTCCATGGAAGGCACTGGGGCAATGAGTTCAATCGGTAACATCAGATCGTGCGCTGTAATGTAGTCACCATGGCGCATCACCAAGGCACGTTGAATAACGTTCTCTAATTCACGAATATTGCCCGGCCAGTGATACTGACTTAGAGCGCTAATCGCGTCCTGAGATAAGTGACAGCGGCTGCTATCTTGATATTTTTCAACAAAGAATTGGCTGATCGGTAAAATGTCTTCTTTTCTTTCGCGAAGTGGTGGCCAATGCAATGGCAACACATCCAATCGGTAGTAAAGATCTTCACGGAAGGTGCCTTTTTGCACTTCTTCGCGTAAATCTTTGTTGGTTGCGGCAATCACTCGAATATCAAGCTTGATGGCTTTGTGACTGCCCACACGTTCCACTTCTCGCTCTTGAAGTACACGCAAAAGTTTGGCTTGGACTGCAGGAGACATTTCACCGATTTCATCTAACAAAATCGTGCCGCCGTTTGCTTCTTCAAACTTACCGCTTTGCGAATTCGTCGCGCCAGTAAACGCGCCTTTCACATGACCAAAAAGCACCGCTTCTAACATCGATTCAGGAATCGCGGCACAGTTCACTGCAACAAATGGGCCATTAATGCGAGGAGAGTGTTCGTGTACATATCGAGCCAACACCTCTTTACCCGTACCAGACTCACCCGTGATCAACACACTCGCGTTCGTGCACGCTGCACGGTGTGCCAATTGAAGCACCTGCTTACTGCGCCACGACTCAGCCACAATGTTCGCCATTGGTTTGCCAAGAGCTTCAACGCGCTTTAGCAAATTGATGAGCTGATTCGCTTCAAATGGACGCAATAAGTAATCGGTCGCGCCCGACTTCATAGTCTCTGCCGCCAAAATGCCTTGTTCTTGATCCACAATCGCAATCACAACGCCAGCATTACGTTGCTTCTGGTGACACGCAACAAACTCACGTACGCACATATCCGGTAGCGTAGAGCTCACTAACGTGATGCTTGCGCGCTCTTCTAACAGTGCGCTTCGCCCTGTACGTGTGTGCTTTGCGGTGTAACCGGCATTCTTCAGCACATCCAGTACAGGTTGAGCAAGGTGTTCGTTCGGCTCAACCAACAAAATATTCGTTTTCGTCATCATTGAACCTTAACCTTCTTTTGTTGAGTCTGTTGTTGTACGTACATGGTGTTTTTTTCTATGGTGCGTTCGTTGTCTCTGACTAGGCGTAACGTCACACGTCGATTCTTTGCCTGACCAGCTGCTGTATTGTTATTTGCGACCGGATATCGGTCACCATGAGATCTGACTTCGATAATATTTGGGTTTACACCGTGAGCAATCAGTGCATCGGCCACTTGTTGAGCACGTAAACGTGATACCGAAAGGTTGGTGAGCCTTGGTCCAACATTGTCGGTATGGCCATCGATTAGCACTTTCGTCACTCGGTCATCAACAGAAAGATAGCTATAGAGCGCAGCTAACGTCTGTTGCTGAGTCGCATTTAGTGTTTTCTGACCGAATTGAAAAGGCAAAACGATGTCTCTTGCTTGTGAGAACGAAAGTTTCGGTAGTCGCTCAAGACACGCATTAAATTCGCTCAGTGCCTTTTGAATTTGAATTGTTGGGATTCTTACTTCTGACAAAGCGGAAGCGTCTTTTCCTTCCAACACCAGCGTAATCCAACTACCACCGGCAATCGCCTTCATTAGTGAGGGTGCGCCTTTACGGAATACAAATCGACGAGAAGGCTTGGTAACCGTAAGAGAAGATTCAACTTTTCTATAAAGCTCTTTACCCCACGGTGCATTTTGACTAATTAGTGTCGCACCTTGCCATTTATTCCCTTCGTTGCGTATATCGGAAATAAATAAAATTTGATTATTTGGTTCCGCACGGAAATAAAACTTCCCCATTGGAACTTTTGAATGCATCAGGTTGCACTCAAATTTATTTCCTTTGAAAGACCAATTAGAAATATCCATTGGAACAGTCAATACCTCACCAGACATGGCTGGATTAAAATTGACCAAACCCAAAGAAAAAAAGACGTTACAAATTATTATCAAACTACGAAAGGAAAGGTATATCTTACATTTCCATGACTTAAGCAGTTTAATTAAATATGCCACTGAAGCTCTATAACTGGCATAGCTAATCATGTTAATTACCTATTCTGAAATATTTAAATTGATTGGCAAACGTTTATCATGAGCTGGAACACCCATAAAACAAACGAGAAAAGACCAATAAAACAACTAGTTATATTAATATTCTTATAATAATCACGTTAGTCACCAGATAGAGGATCCTGGTGAAATAACAACAAATATTGCTCAAAAATTGTTATTTTTACTTATTAACCGATTTATAAATGAAACTAACCCTTTTTAATTTTTATTAAAAGCTTCGTATGTACTGACATAAGCAACATGTGAACTAAAGTCACATAATTCGAAGTTAAAACTAAAACATCATGAAAAACTCTGTGTAGACTACCGAATATTAAGTTAGAAGAACTTAGTTTGTTAACGCACGGTAAAATATAAATGGAAACTAGAGTTAGTGAGTCTATTTCCGATATCAAACCTCTTGATGTCGAATTATTAGGCAAGCCTATTCATATCATTCGAGATAAGCTTGAAAATTTAATTTCAGAATCTTGTTCAAGCCTAACGAATGAATTGCAAAATTGGCTCAGTACAAACCAAGTGGAAGCTAGCTTAACCTCCGTAGACCTGCATCGATTCTCTCCTGCAATGATGGACAAAGATCAGACATCCACCCATAAGCACCAAGAAGGTGGCATGGTATTTGTTCACGGTGATACTCAGACTCTCGTTAAATTAGCAGACCGTTTTTATGGCGCTAATACAGAGCGTTCAGTCGCAACACTGACTGCCAGTGATCTTCGCCTACAAGAAAGAATCAGCCGCATTATTATCGGTTGGCTAGCACCGCAAGACATGTGGGAAGCATGTGAGTATGAAGCTCCACGCGGCATAGGCTTATGTGTCCAATTAAATATCACCTTTGAAGGTTATCAAGGGTCGATGTACTTAAAACTGGACACGCATCTGATCCAAACCTTGATTGAACAGCTTGAGCTGCAATCAGACGTGGATTTGTATGAACCTTTTTGTCGTTCCCTAGAATCAACGCCAGTTCGTCTTAACGTGGTATTGAGTAAAAAAACGATGGCTCTAAGTGACGTTGTCAGCCTAAAACCTGATGACATCATGCCAATCGAATTACTAAATACCGTACCGGTAAGCATTGGCAATCAACCTCTCTTTACTGGCCGTATTGCTGAGCAAGACGGACAGCTTGTTTTGATTTTTAACCCGGATAAGGAAACGCAGCGATGAGCGAAGCGCCTGAAACTAAAGCGTTCGACACAGATGAACTGAACTTTGATGATTTTCAATTAGAAGACTTTGAAGCTGAAACAACGCGCCAACTTGAGCCTGTTGCTGCAGAGCGCGACCTGAGCTTTTTCAAAAGCATCCCTGTGACTGTCACGCTTGAAGTCGCAAGTAAAGAGATCCCACTTGGTGATTTGATGAAAGCAGGCGAAGGCACCGTCATTGAACTTGAAAAGCTGAACGGCGAACCGTTGGACGTAAAAGTGAACGGTTCCCTACTTGGCCATGCGGAAGTAGTTGTCGTTAATGACAAATACGGTCTTCGCTTGATTGACGTACACGATTCGGCATTAAGCGGCGTTGGTCGATAATTTTTGGTAGGCAGTACAATGAACAATCTGAGCGCTTGGCATCGTTGGTTACCTTTGTTGGTATTGGTGTCACTTTTGTTTGCATTCCCAACAATGGCAGCAGACAACGGCTTAACAATTCTGTCCGTTACGGACGGCGACGCACAACAAGAGTACAGCGTTAAACTACAAATTCTTTTGTTGATGACGGCGCTCAGTTTCCTTCCTGCTTTCATTTTGATGGCGACGAGCTTTACACGCATTATTGTGGTGCTGGCTATCTTGCGCCAAGCGCTTGGTTTGCAGCAGAGCCCGCCAAACCGCGTGTTAGTGGGTATTGCATTAACGCTTACTCTGCTCATCATGCGCCCTGTTTGGACGGATATCTACGAGAATGCGTTCCAACCATACGACAATGGTGAAATTACGCTGGTTCAAGCATTTTCCGTGGCGGAAAAGCCCGTGCGCAACTTCATGTTGGCGCAAACCCATCAGAGCTCTCTTGAGCAAATGTTGCGAATTGCCAATGAGCCGCTCGGTCAAAAAGTAGAAGACATCTCGTTTGCCGTTGTTCTTCCTGCGTTTGTGATAAGTGAGCTTAAAACTGCGTTCCAAATTGGCTTTATGCTGTTCATTCCGTTTTTAATCATCGACTTGGTGGTCGCTAGCGTCTTGATGGCCATGGGTATGATGATGCTTTCACCACTTATCGTCTCTTTGCCATTCAAGTTGGTGGTGTTCGTTCTGGTCGATGGCTGGGCGATGACGGTCGGCACTCTTTCAGCCAGTTTCGGTTAACAGGAGCCCATAATGACACCTGAATTAACCGTTACTCTATTTTCTGATGCGGTATGGCTCATCATCTTGATGGTGGCCGTACTGGTAGTGCCAGGCCTGATTGTGGGTTTGGGTATTGCGGTATTCCAAGCGGCAACGCAAATCAACGAACAGACATTGAGCTTTTTACCACGTCTGATCGTCACTCTTTTGATGGTGATTTTTGCAGGACACTGGATTCTTCGCAAAATCATGGAGTTGTTTGATTTCTTGTTCCACAACATTCCGGGGATGATTGGCTGATGGCCATCACATTTGCAGACCTCTCCGCAATTCTCGGTCAACTTTGGTGGCCGTTTTTTCGTGTGGGAGCGGTATTTTTATCCATGCCATTTTTTGGTGACGCGTTGATTCCGATTTGGGTTCGCAGCTTATTAGCACTCTCTATCGTGGTCATCACAGCGCCATTAATGCCAACAATGCCTGCGGTTGAACTCTTCTCATTAACCTCTTTGTTTCTCGCATTTGAGCAAGCGATTTGGGGTTTGATGTTCGGTCTGATTCTGCACATGCTGTTTAACGTGTTCACCATGCTCGGCCAAACCATTTCTTTGCAGATGGGTTTAGGTATGGCAATGATGAACGACCCTGTGAATGGTCTGTCGGTGGCGATTCTAGGCCGTATCTTTTTGATTTTTTCGACCTTACTCTTTTTGTCACTAGAAGGGCACTTACTGGTGATCGATATTGTTATTCAGAGTTTTGTGGTGTGGCCTGTTGGCTCAGGCATCACGGCCCTATCACTGCAAGGCGTGATCAATGTGTTTGGTTGGATGTTTGCGGCTTCCCTCGCACTTGCGCTGCCCGCCATCGTGTCAATGCTATTGGCGAACATCAGTTTTGGTGTGATGAACCGCGCCGCACCGTCTCTGAACGTTTATGCGCTAGGTTTTCCGATGACCATGCTACTTGGCCTGTTCAGTGTTTTGATTTCTGTGTCCGGTGTCCCGGGCCGCTATACCGCGCTGGTGCATGAGACGATCCGACACTTAAACAACTTTATGTTGGGGGGCGCATGAGCGATCAGTCGTCACAAGACAAAACCGAAAAGGCCTCCCCCCAGAAAGTTAAAAAAGCCCGCCAGGAAGGCCAAATTCCACGAGCGAAAGAATTCACCACTGCAGTCATTTTTATGGCTGTAGCGCTGTATTTTTACTCTCAAATCAATAGCATCTGGGAAAGCATGTTCGGCATTTTCCGCTATAACATGTCGTTGACGAAAGCCGACCTAGAAAACCCACAGCAAATGGTAGAACAAGTGGGTCAGAGCCTTGGCATGATCATCGAAATGCTGTTGCCACTTTTCACGGTTATCATCATCGTGACGTTCGGTAGCAGTATGGTCTTGGGCGGCTGGATGTTTCGTCCCGCAAACATGTTACCAAAGCTGAGTAAACTCAACCCGCTCAGCGGCATTAAGCGTATTTTCTCAACGCGTTCGTTGGTGGAACTGGTTAAGTCGACAATCAAAGTAACGGTTATTTTCGGCATCCTTTACGGCTACTTGGACAATCACCTTCAGCCATTGCTAGGCATTCAAAACCTTCCGCTTAACCAAGGTTTTTCAATGGTGATGTCTATCTTGTTTGAAGGACTGCTCTTGATGGGATTTGCTTTGCTGTTGTTTGGTGTGATTGATATTCCTTACCAACGTTGGGAACACCTCAAAGAACTTCGCATGACGAAGCAAGAATTAAAGGAAGAATTCAAAAACAACGAAGGCCGCCCGGAAGTCAAACAACGTATACGCCAAATTCAGCAGCAGTTTGCGCGCCGAAAAATCGACAAAATGGTACCGACTGCCGACGTAGTGATCACGAACCCGACACACTATGCGGTCGCTCTAAAATATGAACCGTCGCTCTCAGATGCACCATTTGTGGTCGCCAAAGGCGTCGATGAAACGGCCATGCACATTCAACGTATCGCGCGAGAAAATCAGGTGGAAATCATTAACTCCCCACCTTTAACACGTTCGATTTATCACACCACCGCGATAGAGCAAGCGATTCCAAGCCAACTTTATATCGCCGTGGCACACATTCTTACTTACGTTTTGCAGTTGAAAGCCTTTCGTAAAGGAGACGGAAAAAAGCCGACACCTTTGCCTCATTTTTCAATTCCAAAACACTTGCAGCACTGATTAACCCGCGTTTATCCAAGGACACGAAAGTATGCTTACTCGGTTAAAACAACTTCAAACCTCAACCAAAGGCTACATTGGCATCCCCATTGTTTTGCTGATGATTCTGGCGATGGTTATTTTGCCATTACCACCATTGCTATTGGATGCGCTGTTTACTTTTAACATCGTATTGGCGATCTTGGTATTGCTGGTCAGTACCACAGCAAAGCGACCACTCGACTTTTCTGTTTTTCCAACCATTTTGTTGGTGGCAACCTTACTTCGCCTAACGCTGAACGTCGCCTCAACCCGAATCGTATTGCTAGAAGGCCATAACGGTGGCGATGCCGCTGGTAAAGTCATTCAAGCTTTCGGTGAAGTGGTCATCGGCGGCAACTACGTTGTCGGTATGGTGGTCTTCATCATCTTAATGATCATTAACTTTGTGGTTATCACCAAAGGTGGTGAACGTATTTCAGAAGTCTCCGCACGTTTTACATTGGATGCCCTACCGGGTAAACAAATGGCAATCGATGCGGACTTAAACGCTGGTTTGATCGATCAAGAAACCGCTCGTCTGCGCCGTAAAGAAGTTGCGAACGAAGCCGACTTCCACGGTTCAATGGACGGTGCGTCGAAATTTGTTCGTGGTGATGCGGTCGCGGGTCTGTTGATTCTATTCATCAACATCATCGGTGGTATCAGCATCGGTGTTTTCGAACACGGCTTACCAGCGTCTGAAGCATTCAAAACTTATGCACTG
Organism: Vibrio sp. SALL6; assembly: GCF_002002385.1. Classification (NCBI taxonomy): domain Bacteria; kingdom Pseudomonadati; phylum Pseudomonadota; class Gammaproteobacteria; order Vibrionales; family Vibrionaceae; genus Vibrio; species Vibrio sp. SALL6. The sequence goes on along the minus strand of NZ_MQVK01000006.1, from coordinate 362,824 downwards.
CTAACCATCGGTGATGGCTTGGTAGCGCAAATTCCATCGCTATTGCTGGCAACCGCAGCTGCAATCATCGTGACTCGCATCAATGACAGCGACAACGGCATGTCAGAAACCATGCAGAAACAATTGCTCGCAACTCCAGCGACCTTGTTTACGGTTGCAGGGATCATGGCCGTCATTGGTATGGTTCCGGGTATGCCGCACCTTGCATTCTTTGCATTTGCTGGCGCATTAGGGTTTGCAGGTTGGAGACAAAGTAAGAAACCAGTTCAAGACACGCAAATCGAACAGGTGGAAGCACTTTCTCAAGCCATGCAAGAGGAAGACACACCACTCACATGGGACGACATCCCACACGTGCACACCCTGTCTCTTGCGCTTGGTTACCGTCTTGTTCACCTCGTAAACAAGGATCAAGGTGCGCCACTTTCACAACGTATTCGTGGCGTACGTCGTAACCTCTCAGAACAGGTAGGTTTTCTTCTACCAGAAGTTCGCATTCGCGATAACCTAAGCCTAAAACCGAACCAATACACCATTTCTCTTAATGGCGAAGTGATTGAGCAGGGCTTCATCGAACCAGAGCGTTTAATGGCGATTGCCGTTGGCGACACCTACGGTGAAATCGATGGCATTCTAGGGAGTGATCCTGCTTACCAACTTCCTGCGGTTTGGATTGAACATCAAGACAAGGCGAAGGCACTCAACATGGGTTACCAAGTCGTGGACGACGGTACCGTGATCGCAACACACATCAGCAAAATCATGAAAACCAACCTTGCAGAATTGTTTACACACGATGATGTAGAAGCGATGACGCAGCGCTTAACCCAACAAGCGCCGAAATTGGCAGAAGCCTTAGCCGCTGCACTTAACCCAGCTCAACAGCTCAAAGTGTACCGCCAGCTATTGCTTGATCAGGTGCCACTAAAAGACATCCGAACCATTGCGAATACCATGCTGGAGTCTTCAGAAAACACGAAAGACCCGATTTTGTTAGCTGCTGATGTTCGCTGCGCACTAAAACGCACGCTAGTTAACTTAATTGCAGGGCAAAAACCTGAGCTCAATGTTTACGCTTTATCGGATGAATTGGAGCAAATGCTACTGACGTCGCTGCAACAAGCGCAAGCTTCAGGTACCGTGGTTCTCGATAGTTTCCCAATCGAACCGAATATTCTTGGTCAGTTCCAACAAAACTTACCTTTGATTCGACAACAACTTAAGCAGCAAGGCTTACCGCCAATACTACTTGTAATGCCGCAATTACGCCCACTACTGGCGCGTTATGCGCGTACTTTCACTCAAGGATTGGCTGTGCTGTCTTACAACGAAATTCCAGAAAACAAACAGATCAATGTGGTAGGAAACCTTGGTTAATCTTATTTCAACACACGCGATATACGAATATCTTTGTAGTCTCGCGGTACAACACATCGTCACGGACGACGATCAATTGGTATTTGAAGCACTCAAACATAATGACATCCAACACGCTTGCCAAGCCATTCGTGAAACTCAATCCGGTGAGGTGGTGTACCAACACCTCACTTTGAGATTCGGATTGCGCGGAGAGCAAAGCGTTTATCAGTTTGAGCTTTCCGAACAAATGCAATACTGCTTAGATTTGTTCAGCCTTTATCTCGCCATACGACAAACTCAATTTCAATTAGAAGCTTTTCATCCAGATTTAATCAGCAACGTCGTCGTACCCATTCGTGTCGATGCACTGCTGTGGGATCCGGGCGTGTATTTTCTTGAGCAGATGGTTCAGTTTCACTCAGCCGCTTTCCAGCATGTCATCCCATCCTTACAAGCAGATGAAACATTGTGCCTTCACGAACGCATGGAAACGCTTGTCGAAAAACTGAAGGAAAATGCGTTTGCATTGTGGTTTGAAGTAGCCACATCCCAAACGCATTTTGAGCGCATTGCTGAATTTGATCCAGATATGATCAAACTCTCGGTAACGATAGAGAACAAACAAGATCAACACTCATTTTTACCCATTGCGCGATTTCTAAGAAAACACAAATACCAATGGGTGGCTGGTCGCGTTGCAAGCCAAGTCGAACTCAACCGCTATCGACTGCTCGGTGCAAGTTATTACTTTGGTTACTTCAGTGACATCCCTACTTCCCTGTCTTTCCGTTCCTTTGATGAGGAATAGCTGAAACCCAACCCTCATGGCTAAACTAAAAAGCGCGAATGATTCGCGCTTTTTTACTTTTCTCGTTTTAGATTTTCTCTTTGCCTTAATCTTATGCCGATCAAAACACATCGGAAACTAACGCTAAAACGGTAGCAAACCCCAACTTAGTGGAATGCAAGTCACTAAAAATCATCAATTTTGATCTTTTTTAGAAAATTTTTAATTTTCAAATTAATCATTAGTGACAAGCGACCGCCTCTAGTTAGTGACTAGGGAATATCCCAAGGCCTGAAAGAAATAGTGATAAACTAAGGAGACTAAGATGGCTTTATCAATGCACACTAACTACGCATCACTTGTAACTCAAAACACTCTAAACAGCACAAGTGGTCTTTTAAATACTGCGATGGAGCGTCTAAGCACGGGTTTCCGCGTAAATTCAGCTTCTGATGACGCTGCAGGTCTACAAATTGCTAACCGTTTGGAAGCTCAAACTCGCGGCATGTCTGTAGCAATGCGTAACGCTCAAGACGGCATCTCTATGATGCAAACTGCTGAAGGTGCAATGGAAGAGATGACTAACATCACTTACCGTATGAACGACCTAGCAACACAATCTTTGAACGGTTCAAACAGTGATAAAGACCGCGCAGCAATGGACGCTGAGTTCAAGCAGCTTTCAGCTGAACTAAACAACATCATGGGCAACACATCTTTTGGTGGTCAAAAACTACTAGCTGCTGGTGGTGGTTTTGAAGCGGGCGCAGTTACTTTCCAAATCGGTGCTTCTTCAGCTGAAACTCTAGACGTAGACGCATCTGCAAGCATCAAAAAAGTAGCGGCTACACTTGCTGACGCAGCTATCACTGACGGTATCGGTGACGCAACTAAAGCTAAAGCAGCTCTTGATAAAATCAGTGATGCTGGTGGCCTTATCGAAGATATCGGTGCTACTCGTGCGCAGTTTGGTGCAAACATCAACCGTCTAGAGCACACAATGACTAACCTAGGCAACATGGTTGAGAACACTTCTGCAGCTAAAGGCCGTATCATGGATGCAGACTTCGCAGTAGAATCTTCAAACATGACTAAGAACCAAATGCTTATGCAAGCTGGTACTACAGTTCTTTCTAAAACTAACCAGCTACCTAGTATGGCAATGTCTCTACTTCGTTAATAACGAATTAGAACGTACGATATTGTTAATATGTACAAAAGCAAAAGCCTCCCTATGGGAGGCTTTTTTATCACCTACGTATATAAATAGAGCTTGTATTCCCGCATTGTTCTTCAGGAACCCTAAAGCCTATTTTTCGCATCATGTTGTGAAGTACTTTGTTAAATAGCTCCAATTCAACTGTCTCGCTTCCCTGTCCTTGTTGATAAGTTTTTAACTCAGGGAAAGTGGATATCGCTTCCTGCTGGATACTGGCCAATTCATCCGCATTAATATTTTGTTTGCTCAGTAACTTAGCACTAATAAATGTCTCGTAAGATCGAGCGCATTTCATCAGTCGTAAAACAAATTCATTCATTTCTGTCGTTCTTTTCTAAGTGATAGCCTGACGTTGGTAAGGTGCGCTAAAACACCAAAATATGCCGAGTTAAAAGATACCAAAAATCGATGTACTTCCTCTGTAGGAATAGTCCTATTTACATAGCAGGAAACACCTAAAGCAGGCTTTATTAACGGCTTAATCAACACGTCACATTCCTAAAATGAATTAAATATTTTCAGCTTTTTAGTCGCCTTGTCTTATAGGGAAACACTAGATGTTTTCGAGAGGAAGGCGGAACACATAAGGTGGAAAATACACTTCCTCTCAAATTTAAATAGTATCGCAAGTCAATGTTTTAAAAGCATATTTAAGTTAGGCACGTATCTTGCGGTAAGACATACTTTCAAGGCATAGAGTTACGCCAATTACCAATGAGAGAGGGAGTAAGCTCGTGAGTTCAATAGATCCAGCAACCTTTGCAGCCCAGTTCGCGCAGATCGAAATTCAACCTTTTAAACAACGCTACCAACTGCAAACCAATACGTATCAATCTCAGCTATCTGCTCTGGGTAAAGTTGAGAGTGCCATGCGTGAGTTCCGCACTGCGCTCAACGAAATGAACAGCAGCACAAACAGCATCATTAAAAACTCCACCTCCATCTCTCAAGAAGGCTACTTTACTGCAAATGCAGACGCTAAGGCTCTATCGGGTAGTTATCAGATATTCGTCGAGCAAGTAGCAACGTCACACCAAGTTTCTACTGGAATGCCAGCAGATCTAGACGCAACCACTGAAATCCCAAAAACAGGAAATCTTGAGTTCACCATCAACGGTAAAACAATGACGATTGATCTATCAACGGTCGATACCGACGGTGATGGTGTAACGACGGTGAGTGACCTAACGAAAGCGATCAATAACAACAGTGATAACCCAGGTGTAAACGCAACCTTGGTACGCTCAAATGGTCAGACTCACTTCATGCTTTCAAGCACTGAAACCGGCGTCGCTAACCAAATCAACGTGTCCGCAACGGGCACAGGCCAAGCGTGGTTTGAAGATGCATTCACAAACCTTAGTCAAATCAGTGCCCCCCAAGATGCCGTGATCTGGTTGGGTGCAGAGAAAACTGGTCTAAAACTCACTAACTCGAGCAATACGTTTGAAGGTGTTATCGATGGCGTAGACATTACCGTAACCAAGGCTCAGACCTCTGGAGAAACCGCGATTGGTTTAGGTATCGGCGCTGATGACGAAGCAACCAAAGAGCAGCTCAATAAGTTCGTAGACGCCTACAACACTTTGATATCTACAATTGATGAACACACACAAATCGGCAGTGAAGATAAAAAACGCGGTGTTCTAGCTAGCGACCCAACCATGCGCTCAATTGAAAGCCAACTATCAAGCCTTGTCCGAGGCGAGCACGGCGGCATGCGCTTAAGCGAAATAGGCGTAACGTTGGATCGCCATGGCAAATTGAAAGTGGACCAAGAAAAATTTGCAGAGGCACAAAAAAACAACAGTGCAGGCTTAGAAGCAATGTTCAATGGCGACGGTGCATTACTTGACTCAATGGATGCCATGGCCGAACCATTCCTCAAATTTTCTTCTGGTGCGTTCAAATCTCGTAAAGAAGCGCTGCAAGCAAACTTAGATCGCCTCTCAGACAAACAAACCACTTTAGAACGTAAGTACGACATGTCGTACAAGCGTTACCTAAAACAATTCACTCAAATGAATACATTAATGACCCAAATGAACCAAACCATGTCAATGTTTGGCTAAGGCTTTAGGAGAAGATCTCATGCTTATGGACTCCGGTTACGACTCATACCAACAAGTCGACCTCGATGCTCAAGCGGCAGCAGCAAACCCTCATCAACTTGTCATCATGCTTATTGATGGCTTACTCGATGAAATTGAACGCATTCGTGGACATCTTGCTGCGAAGCGTTTGGCAGAGAAAGGCGCTGGCATCAATAAATGTATGAACATTTTAATTGGATTAACCAGTGCCCTTGATGACGAAAATGGTGGCGAAATTGCAGAGAACTTGCGCCAACTGTACGACTTCTGTCAAGTCGAACTGTACTACGCAAGCGTACAAAATGACGCTGACCGTTTAATGAACGTCGAACGTGTAATGGGTAATATTCGTGAAGGTTGGATGAATTTTGGACAACAAGCATAAAGTGTCGCCAGAGCGATTCCGTCACTTATCTCAGCTAATCCAATTCGCCACTAAGACGGCGGATTGGCACGCGCTAAAACGCCATGATTTGCAGCTTCGAGAGCTGCTTATCAGTCATAAGCCGTTTTTGAAAGATCCCAAATTAGCACCTGAGATTCAGCGTGCTAAATCCGTGCACGCGGATGCTTTTGCTGCATTAGAGAAAGCCACTGGTGAGCTCAAAAAAGAGATGAACATGGCGAACGATCAACAAGAGCGTGCCATGGCATATCAACTAGCGATGACAATGGAGATGACACAATGATGATTTCTTCTTCACTGCCATCGTCAAATGCCACTTCATCTTCAGAAGGCCGAATCACGCAAGCAAAAGACGTTCAAGGCTTTTCGCAGCGCAGTGCTTCAGGGCAAACACCTCTGAATCAATCCGCAGCATTATCAGAGCAAGCAGTACCAAGCTTTCGCCTTGCTGCACAAACTTTCTCAAGTGAAGAGCGCAAAGAGGCGACAACTGCAACAACGGAAGAAAATGCTGCTGTTGACACCACTGGAATGAATGTTCTTCTCAGTGCAACAACGCCAACTGAAACACCAGACCTTGCAGCGCAAGCGCAAACCTTGACGCAAGGCATGCTAACCATGGCTGAGAAATCGGTTGCGTCGTTCAACAAAGTCAATCCGTTGGAAGTAAAAGGTGAAGCAAAAACAACAAGCCCAGCGCAAGCTAATGCCTTGTTAAACACATCACCGCAACAACAAGATATTCAAACTAGCCAAACGACTTCTGCGAATGCACGCGTGAACACCTCTGCCGTAGACTTTCAAGCATTGTTGAACCAAACAGCACAAGGGCAAGCAACGACTGCACCACTGAACGTTCAAACTTCTGCTCCGTCCGCTCAAGCAGTGAGTGCTGCGACAGTGGCTCATGCTCATACGCAAGGCTCAGAGTGGGCAGCAGTGAAAGTGGACACAAGTGCAGGCAAATGGGGCGAGCAGATGATGCAGGTGCTGCATGACCGAGTCACCTTGCAAGCACAGCAAAGTGTTCAGGAAGCGAAAATCCGTCTCGATCCGCCCGATCTAGGTAAACTGGATTTACTCGTTCGTGTTGAGGGCGATCGATTGAGCGTACAGATCAACGCAAACACGGCGGCAACACGTGAAGCCTTGATGCAAGTATCGGAACGCTTACGCACTGAACTACAAGAACAAAACTTCGTCCATGTTGATGTCAATGTAGGTGCAGACCAAGGTCAAGAGCGCCATCAACAAAAGATGAATGACGAAGACACCACAATTTTCGCTGCACGTGAGTCCAGCGCATTTCAATCCAATACAACAACAAACTATTCAGAACACTGGCTGAACACTCAAGCCTAAGTTAGTCATCGAGGAAAAAGGTTATGACCAAACAACAAATGATCGCCATGTTTATCGCCATGATCATCACCAGCGCCCTCGTTTCGGCCGCCACCATCATGGGTGGTATTTGGTATCTCAATAAACAGGCACAAGATTCAGGTGAAACCAGCTCACTGCTTGAGAACTCTCCTTTGTCTTTTCTTGTGACTGAACAACCAACCAGCAAAGGCCCAAGCTTTCACCCTCTAGACAAAGTTGTGCTGAGCATTAAAGGCAAGAAACAGACGCACTTTGTCATGCTAGAGCTGGCTATTGAGACCCGTCGACCAGAACGTATTAAAGACATCGATAACTACATGCCAATGGTTCAAAACTCGCTTTTGAAGCTGTTTAGCGACAAAACTTTCGATGAACTGCAACAGACAGGCGCGATCGATATTCTGCAAAACGAAGTGAAGCAAACGCTGTTGGTAGCCTTTGCGAAGACTGACATCGTGCGTGATATCGATGATGTACTGCTGACGAAATACGTTGTGCAATAACGGAGCACAACCATGTTAGACATGAACCTTCAAGAAACGTACACCGCACCAGAGGAAGTGAACACACCATCACGCCCGATTGATGAAAACGCACTTTTGCAACGTCATCAAGTGATGGTGAAACGCGTAGTTAACCAGCTTCGCGTTCATGCCACTTCCCATTGCAGTATCGAAGATATGCAGCAAATTGGTCTTATCGCGCTGGTTGAAGCAGGACGTCGTTATGGAGACATTGACGATACTCACTTCCCGGCGTTTGCGGTTTGCCGTGTACGCGGCGCGATCTTAGATGAACTGCGCCGTTTAGACTGGCGCTCACGTAAGACACGTCAGCAAGCCCATGAGCTTAACGACGTCACACGTGACCTCACCCGCTCGTTAGGTCGCATGCCAACGGACTCAGAAATCATCAAAGCTCTCGGCACCGACGAGCAAGATTATTACAACCGTCAAAACGCGGCGCTTGCAGGTGAAATGCAAAGTCTCGATCAACTGATGGAAAACAGCACCGACAGCCACTTTGGTGGGCAATACGACGGCATGGAGCACGAGCACATTCGTCGTAGCTTAGACAGCGCACTAGGCCGACTGTCAAAGCGAGATCAATTGCTACTGACGCTGTTTTATCAACACGAACTCAATTTACACGAAATAGCCCTCGTCTTGGATCTGACGCCACCTCGAATTTGTCAGCTTCATAAACAAGCGCTGAAACAACTCAACCAATTAATGTCCTCTTAGGAGTCACAAGATGCAAAAGTTTTTAGGAGTCCTCACTATCCTTGTGTGTGTCTTCGGCGGATACATGTGGGCTGGCGGTAAGCTAGGTGCAATTTGGCAACCAGCAGAATTTCTGATCATCATCGGCGCGGCAGCGGGTTCTCTCATTATTGGTAACCCACCACACGTGCTGAAAGAGATGCGCCAACAAGTGCCAGCAACCATCAAAGGTCCAACTGAAGAGTACGAGTACTACATGGAGCTGATGGCGCTATTAAACAACCTGCTAGAAACAGCGCGTAGCCGTGGTTTCAAGTTTTTGGATTCTCACATCGAAGCACCAGAACAAAGCTCTATCTTCCTGATGTACCCGCTAGTTTCTGAGGATCATCGTCTGATTTCGTTCATTACTGATAATTTACGTTTAATGGCGATGGGACAAATGTCGCCTCATGAATTAGAGGGACTGTTAGAACAAGAAATCGAAGCTATCCAGAACGAGCTGCTGCTGCCTTCACGCTCATTACAGCGTACCGCAGAAGCACTACCTGGTTTCGGTATTCTTGCCGCAGTTGGTGGCATCATCATCACTATGCAAGCCATAGATGGTTCTATTGCGCTCATTGGCTATCACGTAGCCGCTGCCCTTGTAGGTACATTCATTGGTATTTTTGGTTGTTACTGTGGTCTAGATCCACTAAGTAACGCCATGGCTCAGCGAGTGAAACGTAATATGACCGCTTTTGAATGCGTACGCGCAACGCTCGTTGCTTACGTCGCTAAAAAGCCAACATTGCTCGCCATCGACGCTGGCCGTAAACACATTCAGCTAGACATCAAACCAACATTCAACCAAATGGAGAAGTGGTTAGCTGAACAGGAGGGATAATGCAAAAACAAGAGCATGTAGTGTTCAAACGTGCCAAAGCTCACGGCCATGACGAACCTCATGGCGGCGCGTGGAAAGTCGCGTTTGCTGACTTCATGATCGCCCTAATGGCGCTGTTTCTTGTGCTTTGGGTCATGCAAGTGGTGGATAAAGAAGAGCGTAAAGCGATTGTTGCCCACTTGCATAGCTCAAGCGTGTTCGACAAGAGTTACGGCAATCCATTTGATACCTCACAAAGTATCTCTCCTATCGACTTGGCACAGGACTCTTCTGTGCCAAGTAAACACAATTCCAATCACGTTGTGAGCTCTTATTTTCAAGGTGACGGTGATGGTCCAGAAATTAACTCTCTAGTTCCTGGCACCTTCGACACCCAAGAGCAACTTGCTGCTCTGGCAAAAGTTATCGAAGAGATGACCGCGCAGATCAACGCGCAAGGAAACGTCAACGTTACTGTGACACCACAAGGCTTGCGTATCGTGTTGCAAGACGATTACAAACAGCACATGTTCAGTCGTGGTGGAGCCGAGCTTACGCCATTTTTTGAAGATTTACTGTTGGCACTTGCCCCTCTTTTCGAGCAAGTAACCAACCCATTGATCATCAGTGGTCATACCGATGCGATTCCGTTTAAGAAACGTTTTGGTCGTCAGTCGAACTGGGCGCTGTCGGCATCGCGTGCTGATGTGGCGAGAAAAACGCTGGTTGAAGGCGGAATGCCTGATGATCGCGTCATGCAAGTTACTGGCATGTCAGATCGAGCGTTGCTGAACCCAGATGAGCCAGATTCAAGCGAAAACCGTCGAATCGAACTGTTTATTCTGACAACACCAGCAGCAAAAGTGCTTGAGACCTTATTTGGCAATCAAGATAACAGCGAGCTGCAAAAAGCGAAACAAAAAGCGGAATTTAACCAACCCGTTATTCGACAAGAAGTGATCCGTTACTCGGCGGACGCAGAAAAACAAGAAGCGAAAATCCAAGCACTATAACGCTTGTCAACGCCATAAACCACAAAGGTCACCTCGCCCAGCTGGTGACCTTTTTAATCCCTAATCCAATTGCCGTGACTTTTAGTAGAGTTCAATATGCACGAGCCAATGCCCGACACAAAAAGACGTGATATGTTGAAGAAAGCCTTTTTATGGCTAATCATCTTCGACTATTTATTATTGGCGTTTTTTCTTACCCAACTCTCTAGCCTCAACCTAAACAGTGGCACCATGATCAGCCTGCTGCTCGTGGTTTACAATGTTCTGCTTGTGTCGTTGTGTTTTCAACGAACCAACAAGCAAGACTCATACATCATCTACCCAGTGTTATCAGCAACGTTGCTCGCTTTTGTCTGCTTCCTTTACTTTTTTTTTCTGGTTTAAGAGCCCCATAACCTAATCAAGCACGCGTTCACTGATCATACGATTGAACGCAACAAGGTCAAATGAGCCTTTAATTTCAAACCGAACTCGTCCCACTTCACTTAAGAAAAACTCAATTTCGCAATCGAGATCAAACGTGCCGGAAGTCTCAATAGAGAATGCATTGATCTTACTGTAAGGCAGCGACGTGTAATCCACTTTTGAGCCCGTAATCCCTTGCACATTCGCCGCAATCACTCGTTTGTTGGTAAACACCACTTGGTCACGAACGGTTTTAAAAGCGGCGAAAATGGTCTCACCATCAATCAAAAATTTGTGGAAATCATCTCTGACTTTGGAAACGTCAATAGGCTTAAGCTTGAACACAGAGGAGTTATCGAAGTCGATCATGAGTCGTCCTTTAAATAGGCTGAAAAACGAATTTCTCAACGTATCAGACCACACCGGTTTTGCCTATCTACCTCAACCGTTTTTGCTTGATTCATCTACTGCAAAACCCAAATTACTTCCAACCCTGCCGCCATAACTCTGGGTCTTTCAGATCTTGCCAGTTAATCTCTTGCTCACGTTTACTCATAACGGCTTCAATGACACATTTCACAACATTGCCGTCTTCATCCAGTTCCATTTCAGTTACGACAAAGTGCTTCTCTTTATTTTTAGGTGACGTCGCCGTCCATTTGCTGTGCAATAGTTTCTTTGGGTGAATTCTATTCATCGCAGTATACCAATTTAACTTTCATCTCTATGTATACGACTGAATACCAAGAGAGAATCAGATTTTATTTTTAAGCATCCACGAAAGAGAAAAGCCGCAAAAGAGGTCATCCCCCAATGCGGCCTTACTTACAACCCACTTAGGTCTTTTGACCGTTCAAACGAGGGTTTAAGTACTGACTCTGTAGCAACTGCAACGCCTTACCTACCAGCACAATCACCACCGCGCCGATCAGTACTGGCGTGAACAGAAAGCTCCACCCCTGCCCAGATGCCATGATCAAGATAGGATTTGCGCCCGCAGGTGGATGCGTTGTCTTCGTAATCAGCATCGCTGACACACCTAACCCAGTCGCAATCGCGAGGGTGATTGGCGTGATCTCAACGTATTGACTAAACGCAATACCGATAGATGCCGTAATGAAGTGACCAATGATCACGTTTTTTGGTTGAGCTAGAGGGCTGCTAGGCACCCCAAACACCAACACCGCCGTAGCACCAAATGGCGCCATGAGAAGTACAACCTCAGTAAGAGATACCTCGGCGTAAGACAACACACCAATAGCCAATGTCGCACCAAGCCCCGCGACCAAAGATAAAATTAAATTATTCATAAACACCTCAAGGTAGACCGAATTGTCTACAAATTAAAATAGACAAATCTGTCTACCTTTGTCAATATGTGTTTGTAGAACTTTTTGAGGACGTAGTTATGAACAAAAAGAAACAGTTATTGATCGACACCGCGTTGTCGCTGTTTTACAAACAGGGCATCAACTCCATTGGCATCAATGAAGTCCTTAAAGTTTCTGGCGTGGCTAAACGCACGCTGTACAGCCATTTTGAAAGCAAAGAAGCGCTCATCCTCGCCGCACTAGAACAACGCCACCAAATCTTCATGGCGTGGCTAGAGGAAAAACTGTCATCAGCACAATCGAGTACAGACGTAATCGACCAGTTGTTTACCGCGCTTAACGGCTGGTTTCATGGTTCTGAGGAAAAATTGGGCGAGTTTCGCGGCTGTTTCTTCATCAACACGTCCGCCGAATTCAGTGACGACAGCGGCGAGATCGCAACGTATTGCCGCCACCATAAACAACAGGTTCGTGAGCTAATTCAACGCTATCTCAAATCAGACAACACATCATTACTCGATGCCATCTGCATCATGAAAGAAGGTGCCATCACCACCGCTTACATGACAAAAGAGTACGACGACGTCACAAAGAAATGCGTGGAAATTTTGCACAAGCTGTAATGCGTTCAGGCGTAGTAATTAGCTAATTAAGTATTCAAACAAAAAGGCACCTATCGGTGCCTTCTGCATTAACTGGGGTTGAGATCATCACAACTCGTGTTCGGTACGGGCGATGATGTCATCCTGCGCGTCTGGTGATAGCGCGGTAAAGAAGGCTGAATAGCCCGCGACTCGTACGACAAGGTCACGATATTGCTCAGGGTTCTTCTTCGCTGCCAGCAAGATTTCACGAGAGACGATGTTGTACTGCACGTGCCAACCTTTGTGGTGATTAAAGAAGGTACGAATCAGCATCGATAGCTTGAGCTTATCTCCTTCTGAAGCGACAACCGCTGGGCTTAACTTCTGGTTAAGCAGCACACCACCCAAGATTTTATTGGCTTGAATTTTACCGACTGAGTTGTACACCGCCGTTGGTCCCAAACGGTCAGAGCCCGATGCTGGACTTGCGCCTTCCGCCAGTGGCGTTTTCGCTTTTCGACCATCTGGTGTTGCCATCGTGGATGCGCCAAATGGCACGTTAGCAGAGATGCTCGATGTTCCCGCGTAGTAGCCACCACCAATTGGTCCGCGCCCATAACGTGTGTTGACAAATTGCGCCAACTCATCGATATAAACTTGGTAAGCATCAGCCAGCAGTTGGTCGACATAATCGTCGTCATTGCCGTATTTTGGCGCGAAGTTGATTAAGCGTTGGCGAAGTTGTTCGTTCTCAATACCATCGAAGTCTTCTTCTAATGCTTTTGCCAGTTCCGTTTGGCTGATTTGTGCTTCTTCAAACACCAAATGTTTGATCGCCGCCAAACTGTTACCCAAATTGGCGATACCCACTTGCAGGCCAGATACCCAATCGTATTTCGCTCCGCCTTCTTTTACTGTTTTACCGCGCGCCAAACAGTCATCCACCAGCGATGAGCAGAAAATATCTTGCGCTTGCTGCTCAAGCACGCTGTCGACTACAGTATCAATCTCAATCGATTTACGTGTGTAGTAGCGAATTTGCTCCGCCCAAGAAGCGGTGACTTGATCAAAACTCTCGAAGTTGCCTTTTGCCAACGACTTATCATGCGGCAAGAAGGCTTTGCCCGTCGTTGCATCCACACCTTCGTTAAGCGCAGCCAGTAAAATACGCGCAAAATTAATAAAGCTCATGCCCGTGCAACGGTAACCCCATTTGCCTGGAACAGCGGTTTCAATACAGCCAATAGACGCATAGTTGTAAGCGTCTGCTTTCTCAACGCCTAGCTTGATGAACTCTGGAATGACGATTTCATCGTTGTTGAATGCAGGCATACCGAATCCGCATTTGATCACTTCAATACAGCCCATCAAGAACTCTTGATTCAGACCTTCATGATAGCGAACACTCAAGTTCGGTTGTGTGGAACGTAGCTGACCAGAAGACTCTAAAATCGCCCAAGATAGCGGATTTACGGCGTCTTCAGGTTCTCCATTCTCATTCAGCTTTTGGCCACCGATACAGACATTTTGATACAGCGGAGAACCTGCCGATGCTTTTGAGTGCGCACCAGAGCGAATCTTGTTTACTTCAAGCAATTTCAACCAACAGCTTTGCAATAACTCAAGGGCGAACGCTTTGTTCATCGCGCCACTTTCAAGATCACGCACGTAGTAGTCGTTTAGGAACTGGTCCATCCGACCGAATGAAACAGAGTGGCCATTCGATTCAATTTGCAACATCAACTGCACAAAATAGCTCAGTTGCAGAGCTTGCCAGAAGTTGGTTGGCGCATGGAAAGCCACATGACGACAGTTTTCTGCGATTGTCTCCAGTTCTGCTTTCCTCTCTGGTCGAGTTTCGTTTTGTGCCATTTCCAGAGCGAGATCGGCGTAACTCACGATGTGCTCCTGAATCGCAAGCAAGACAATTTCGACGGACTTATAAAACTGCTCTTTCTTCAATCCTTCATACGTCGACACGTCGTTATTAGCTCGATGCTGACGAACCTCATCCAGCAGACCGTTCATACCGATCTTCAGGATTTTTTCGTTATCCACAGCAAGGTGCGCGTCGCCCGAAGTCATGTTGCCTTCGGCTTTAATGATGGTGCTGGCTAAGATCTCTTGCTGCTCGTCGGTAAAGAGTCCATAGCAGCGATCTTGAACCGTTTTACCGCGCCAGTATGGCGTAATGGCGTGAATGCTTTGTTTGTCCTCTTCACTTACCGCAAAACCAGCCCCAGGTCTGTCGGCCAGTTCGTCGATTTCCGCTTCAATCCAACGCACCGTGTATTCAGGAAAGATTGGCGCAGCGCGTACTTTGCTCGCTTGGTTACCGACAATCAGCTCGTCGTGCTTAATCCAAATGGTACGAGTGCGTAAGTGCTCTTGTAGCGCCAGCGCTCGTTGCACAATCACAGGTTTGTCTACATTTGCCTGATACGCTCGAGTATAAGCCTCTGCGCGCTCAGTACAGATAGGCGGCGTTACGATGTTGACCAGTGCCGATTTGTGGGCTTTGATTCGCTCTGGAAGGGTATGTAGGTCCATGGTTAACCTCTAACAATCACGTTAAGTTGAGTATGTTCGCTTGCGTATTGCATTGCGTTTTCTAGCAGTTCTGGATTATTTAATGGTTTGTCAGAACACTCGTAAGGCATATCGAGCAAACGGTATTTATTGATGCCGAGGGTGTGATACGGCAGCAAGTGGAGTTCTTGACAGCTTTCTAAAGAAGCAGCGAAGTCAATGATCGCTTTGAGCTCATCAATGGTGTCATTGAAGCCCGGCACAACCGGCACGCGAATAACAATACGTTTGGCAATTGGTGCCAATTTTCTAAAATTGTCTTTGATGCGTTTTAACGATCCCTTCGCCCAGCAGAGAAACTTTTCTTCGTCGGTGTGTTTAAGATCCGCTAACCAGCAATCAATATACGGCGCGACTTTTTCTACGTTTTTCCACGGAACATGCATGCACGACTCCACCGCCGTAGACACGTGGTTTTGATGCAAACGTTCGGCAAGTTCTGCCACAAGATTTGGCTGCATCAGCGGCTCGCCACCAGAAAACGTCACGCCACCTTGGCTTTGATCGTAAAAAGGCTTGTCTTTCATTAACACTTCAAACAAGTCGTCCGATTTCGCCGCTTCTCCACATATGCTGAGCGCTTGTGTTGGACATACGTTTCGCAGCGCTATGATCTGCGCCTCGCTCATGGCTTTTCGATTGATGATGATTTGATCGTCAATGCGTCGGATACCATCGCTTGCCATGTCGCCGTTTACGGTTTGTTTATAAGCCGACACACAAAGCTGGCAGTCCGCTATACAACTGCGCTCATCAAACAGCAGAGAGTGCTTTTCACTGCGGCTTTCTGGGTTTTGGCACCAAGGACAGGACAAACTGCATCCCTTCAGAAACAGAATGGTGCGAATACCATCACCATCGTGGGTCGAGAACCTCTGAATATTGAAATACATTGCTGTCCGCCTCTTGGTTTGCTCTTCTACTTTTCACGCTTTTCTTTTCTGAAAGCTTCATTTGATAATGAAATATTGCCACTTAACTTTCGTTTTGTGAAATTATTATAGCTTCAATTGAAATTGCAATTGATCAAAATCAAGATCTCAGCGGATTGTCAGATCTATAGTGATCCCATCATCAAAACGAAGATTTTGTATAAGGTAGAACCCATGATCGAACTCTATTTAGATACTGCTGACGTGGCAGAAGTAAAACGCTTTAACCAATGCCTACCTCTGAAAGGGGTAACCACAAATCCAAGTATTTTGGCGAAGTCAAAACAAGGCTTGAACCAAACCTTAGCTGGCATGCAAGAAGCGCTAGGGGGCACACCCCGTTTCCATGCTCAAGTGGTGAGCACAACTGTAGAAGGCATGGTGGAAGAAGCGCGCCAAATCCATGAGTTACCTTATGATATGGTCGTCAAAGTGCCAGCAACCGAAACAGGCTTATCGGCAATTAAGTTAATGAAAAAAGAGGGAATTCAAGTACTCGCCACTGCTATTTACTCTGCTCAGCAAGGTTTCCTTGCGGCATTGTGCGGCGCTGACTATCTTGCGCCTTATGTGAACCGTATTGATGCGATGAACGGAAACGGTGTAGAAGTGGTCGCAGACCTGCAATTGCTACTGGATCAAAACCAACTGCCTGCAAAAATTTTGGCAGCGAGTTTTAAGAATACCCAACAAGCGATGGAAGTGATGAAGTTAGGTATTGAAGCGATCACCTTGCCTGTCGATGTGGCCGCGCAGATGTTTTCTCATCCAGCAGTTCAGCCGGCTGTCGATCAATTTGATAAAGACTGGAAGTCCGCGTTTGGCAACAAACTTTCATTTGAAAGTTAAGCGTAAAATTATCGAAAGTCCCATTCCTCCTCGATCGAGGGGCTTTTGATGTGGGAATCTCTGAGAAAAAGTAACATTCGCGCAGGCAACTGTTTATAGATACGGCTTACGAAGAGATTCCCACCTCACTAATCTCGCCTCTACCTTCACGCAAACTACTCTATTCGTAACATCACTACTGACGAAAAACGCTCGTTCCACAAGCAAAAAATTTTTGCTTCAAACCGACAAACTCACAAGCGCAACGCATCAATAAGTCGGTAATTATTAATTTTATCTATTGGAAATGAACACTGTTCATTTATAATCAGCGAACCTAACGCAGTAACAAGGAATCCACTTCATGAAACGCATTGCGCTTCTCTTTGCCATGTTTGCATTACTTTCTGGTTGTAGCAGCATGTCGCCAGAACAATGCCAAACCGCAGATTGGTATCGCGTCGGCTACCAAGATGGCCGCTCAGGCAACAACCCAAACATTTTGTACGAATACATTAAAGACTGTCGCGAAGCAGGCGTAACGCCAAATCACGTTGAGTGGCAAGACGGTTTTGATAAAGGCACTATTCTTTACTGTTCGCCAGACAATGGTTACACGGTGGGTGTAGAAGGAAAAACCTACTATGGCGTTTGCTCTAACGATCTTTTCCTTAAAAACTATCAGTTAGGCCATCAAGAATATCAGCGTCAACAACGCATTAACGCGTTAGATGCGGAGATATCACGCCTTGATCATCAATTGGATGCAAACTTAGATAAAGACAACGCGAAGCGCATTAGAGAGAGAAGAAAACAACTGGCGCGTGAGCGTGCATCACTCATCTCGCCAGGAGCTAATTACTACTTTAACTTTTAGTTGCGACGGGCTACAACGCTAGGGTCATAAAGCGGCTATTTGGATCAGGTTGATAGTCGCCAAACGGCTCGCAGTACGCGAAGCCATGTTTTTCATATAGGCGATGCGCGGGTTCAAAAAATGCCATCGACCCAGTTTCCAAACTTAAACGTTGTATCCCCTGATGTTTCGCTTGCTCAATCACGTGATTGAGTAAGCGGGATGCCACGCCCTGTTTTCTCGCCGACGGCGTCGTACGCATCGATTTCAACTCTGCGTGACCATCTTCTAGTTGGCTCATTGCCACACATCCCAATAGCTGCTCACCATCCCAGCCTGTCCAAAACGTGATTGAAGGCAGCTTCAACTTGCTTACATCTAACGCATGCACGCTCTCTAGTGGCGATGTAGCGTACATGTCCTGTAAATGCTCTTCCAACAACGCAAGCACCTGCGGCCGTTCTAAATTGTCAGTTTCAATTCTCATATATCCATCCTTGGTGTTTTTACTATCCAAGTCACCTTAACTATATGTTTTAAAGTTAAATGTCCATCCAAACCTCAAAGATACCTAGGTTTGCACGAAACTAAGATGATTGAATAATAAAAAAGCCCCAACACAAACATCAGAAAAATCATGTGTTGGAGCTTCATTTGCATTTCTATGTAAGTCTATTCGTAAAGTGCTGGCGTACTTTGTAATTGCTCACTAAATTTGAAAATATCATCAATCGAGTCGATTGGATGACGGGTTTCTGTTTTAGCTTCATCAAAGAGGCCAATGTACTTTTGTTTGGTATTGAACCAAAGGCGACATAATGGCTTCCTATTGTTGTCATCAAGCAGGATACCAAAATAACTTTGCGTATCACGGGCACACACTCGCTGTACATCAACTTGTTGTCGTAATATCGCTTTAACGACATTAAAACCCTCGATCTCTTCATCTGTCGTTTGAACTTTGGGTTTATCTTGAACGGGTTCAACAGATTCTTCAAAGGTGTTAACGCTATCGTCAACCTTGATCGGTGCTTTATCATCTCCACCAATTGCAGATTTCAATCGAGCATTAATGCTGTCGTTCAAGAATTGTTTTAGAGCCTTCGTTGTAATATCCATGAACTGTGCTTTGACTTTTGCGGTTTGGACGCCATCGTACACTTTTGAAGTAAAGAATTTTACAAACTCCTCTTCAGGGTTCTGAAACTGTTCATGAAGTGCTTTTTTAATTTGATTGAGGTACTTGAGCTCACCGGCAGCATCAACTACAGACTCAACATCAAAAGAAGACTTGGTAAGCTTTTTCACTTCGGGAATTACGTGCTCATCAAGATTGGCAAGATCCAAAGTCAAAAACGGCTTTTCATCCATTTTATTTGGAGCGTCTAAGTCCGTAAAAAACTGATATTCAGATCCATTAGTTAAAATCGCAATACGTGCATTGGTTACTGAAAAATACCGAAACAATTGATTAGCATGTTTAGTGGCCAATGGCTCACCAAATTTTTTACACTCGATAAGAATTTGTACAACCCCATCTTTAATCAGCGCGTAATCTACTTTTTCTCCCTTCTTCGTAGCAATGTCAGCAGTAAACTCAGGGATAACCTCATTTGGATTAAAGACATCATAACCTAATACAGAGTGCAAAAATGGCATTACTAATGCGTTTTTTGTTGCTTCTTCTGTAGCTAAACTCGCTGATACTTGGGGAATTTTTTTGGAAAGAGCTTGAACTCGTTCTATAAAATCCATAAGACACTCCATCATATTGTTCATTTAAACACTTAAAGTATATATGACACTGGTATCTTAAAATGTTGTGTAGTTAAAAGTTTGAATGCCATATGCAAACACTCACCCAACAGCGAACTTAAAGCGGTTGTCTCATAATGTGCTGCGGTCCAACGGGGCCGCCGTGGTAAAGCTCATTGGTATCTTCAAACCCTGATTTTAAATAGCACTGATAAGCAGGTATGTTGCGGCAATTCACGGTGAGATAAAGCGCCTCAAACTCGGGATAATGGCGTTTGGCGAAATCGGCAAACTGTTGAATGGCTTGCTTGGCGATGCCTTTGCCTTGATGACGGTGATCCACCAGCAAAGCACGTACGCCTAAACTGTTTTTAGGGCAAAAATCGTATTTCTCGCTGTAAGCTGCATCAAATAGAAAAAAGCCAACCACGTCATCGTCCGCCAGGATCAGATGCGGAAGCTCTGTAGGTTCAAGACGTGTAAGCATTTCACCCACATCCGAGACCGTAAACTGCGATTGCTCTTCTAGCACGCTAAGTTCGCAAGTTTGTTCATGTCGCTCAGGCGAATACTTTTCAATAGTAATCATAATCTTCCTTGTTGTTTTTATGCTCAATTCATACAGGGTATGTCGTAAATAGAAATACCTAGTGTCGTATTTCCCACTCGCAGGCAAACGTTTAGCCCTCTATTATCCTCGCCATTCGATAGAGAGGTTTCCATGTCCCGTTTTTTACTTTGTAGTTTTGCATTCGTTTTACTCTACCCTACTGCCATTGATTTGTATCTTGTTGGTTTGCCTCAAATTGCGTCAGATCTCAACGCCAGTGAATCTCAGTTGCATATTGCGTTTTCGATCTATTTAGCTGGCATGGCTACCACCATGTTATTCGCGGGGAAAATTGCAGACTCTGTGGGACGAAAGCCTGTTGCCGTCGTCGGCGCGATGATCTTCGTGCTCGCATCTTTTCTCGGCGGGATGGCTGAGCAACCAAACGCTTTCTTGATTGCTCGCTTTTGCCAAGGCATCGGGGCTGGATCTTGCTATGTCGTCGCGTTCGCGATTTTACGCGACACGTTAGACGATGAACGCCGAGCGAAAGTATTGTCGATGCTCAATGGCATCACCTGTATCATTCCAGTGATCGCACCCGTGATTGGTCACTTGATTATGCTGAAATTTCCTTGGCCGAGTTTGTTTACCACGATGGCAGGAATGGGCATTCTCGTCAGTGTATTGGCCATTTTTGTGCTCAAGGAATCACTACCCAGCCAACAAGGTGAAGAACAGACAGCGCCAGAGATCCATCAAGAGACTTTCTTCGAGCGATTTTTTATCAGTAGACTGATCATTACTGCACTTGGAGTGACCACCATTCTGACCTTTGTTAACGCTTCACCAATTGTCGTGATGAGCATGCTTGGTTTTGATCGCGGTGGCTATTCTTCCATCATGGCTGGGACTGCGACGATCAGTATGTTGATTTCGTTCTCGGCGCCATTGGCATTGGGGATTTTTAAGCAGCGAACCTTAATGATGACCTCTCAAGTATTGCTCGCTTGTGCAGCCATCGTGCTCAGTGCTGCCCATTTCCATGATGGACAATCTCATTACTATGTATTCGGACTTGGGCTGATTTGCGCTGGCTTCGCTTGTGGCTTTGGCGTGGCCATGAGCCAAGCGCTCAGCCCATTCTCTCAACAAGCTGGCATGGCAAGCTCGTTACTGGGCATTGCTCAAGTTTGTAGTTCAGCGTTCTATATTTGGTTTATGGGTTTCATCGGCGTGAGTGCACTGAATATGTTGGTGTTTATCTTAGTGTTAGGTAGCGTAATCAGCCTTGCTCTAATACTATTGATTCCAAAGCCTGTTCACGATGCCCATTATGAAGAAATCCCTAGCGCGACTTGATTTAAACTTACTGTTCACTCTGCAATTATTGTTGCAAGAGCAAAGCGTCTCGAAAGCCTCGAAAAAGCTGAACGTTACGCCCTCTACCGTAAGTAAGTCGCTCAACAAACTTCGTCATTGGTTCGATGATCCTTTGTTTGTCAAAACACCTAAAGGTCTTGCGCCAACGCCTTTGGCGCAAAGCATGGAGCAAGATCTTGCAGAATGGCTGCAAATTGGCAGCCAGATTGCAGAAAAACGCAGCGATATTACGCCTAAAGGAGTGCGTTTTGATATCACGATTGAGTCGCCATTAGTGCTCACGGTGCTGGACAGACTCATCGTCGCTATCCACCAGCGATACCCTGAAGCGAAAGTAAAAACCAGTAACTGGGATTACGATTCACTCGACGCCATCATTCGAGGCGAGGCGGATATCGGTTTTACCGGCCGAGAAAGTCACCCGAGATCGAAAGAGTCGTTGGATCTTCTGCCGTATTTTTTGGATTTTGAGATTCTTTTTTATGACCTGCCGATGGTGTATTTACATAAAGATCATCCGGCATTACAGCAAGAGTGGAATCTCGAGACCTTTCTGAGCTACCAACACATCAATATTGTTTGGGAAAAAAGTGAAACTTGGGCGTTGGATGAAGTGTTAACGGAACTAGGGCTACAGCGCTCTATCGGGCTGACGATGTCCAACTTTGAGCAATCCCTTTTTATGGCTGCGCAGCCGACGCATGGCATGATCACCACCGCGCCGCACTATTGCAAAAGCTACACAGAAAAGCTGCATCTCGATTTGGTGTGCTTGCCAATTCCGTTAGACCAAGCTCAACAAGACAAGTTACTGATTCCATTTACCATGATTTGGCATAAACGCAATGCGTACAATCCCAAATTGCTATGGTTGAAAAACACCATCAAGTCATTGTATGAACAACCTTCCCTACCACAGTAACACTTAGGCTAAGGTCAGGTTTTCTCTGGTGATTTTTGATGATTTTCTCACTCTGACAGCTATAACTAATCACTTTATCAACTAATGAAAAAGGTCGTTTGACGCTACACTCAATCCATATTTCTGCGTTAAGGGCCAAGGATGTCGACCTTTTTACTCACTGCTATTACGATGCTGGCGTTCGCCGCCAATTCATTATTGTGCCGACTTGCATTGGCCGAAGGGTTGATTGATGCAGGAAGCTTCACTCTCGTTCGATTGATATCTGGCGCGATTACCTTAATCGCATTGCTTGTCGTGAGAGGTCAGTGGAAAACCGATCGGCCAACTTCTCGCTTTCGCTTTTTTGCTGGCGTGGCGTTATTTGGTTACGCTGCCCTTTTCTCTTTCGCGTACTTACAACTGGCGACAGGAACCGGTGCTTTGCTTTTGTTTGGTGCCGTGCAACTTACGTTACTGGCCATCTATTGGTGGCAAGGTGAGCGCTTTCAGTTTCTCGAAATCATCGGTATCGGCCTTTCGATTGTTGGCTTTGTTTGGTTAATGTTGCCATCTGCCACTCGCCCCGATATCAGTTCTGCACTTCTCATGTTGATTTCTGGCGTTTGTTGGGCTGCGTTTACTGCGCTCGGCAAACAAGCGCCTTCTCCAAGTAGTGGCATCACATGGGGGTTTATCGCTGCATCTATGATTGGCATACTCCTATCACCGTTGATGCTGTCCTCAATTTATCTCTCTTTGAGCGGAATCTTGCTCGCTATCACGTCTGGCGCCATTGCATCTGGCCTTGGGTATACGCTTTGGTATCAAGTCATGCGTAAGCTCTCTTTACTTCAAGCCGCCGTCAGCCAACTTTCCGTGCCAGCCATTGCTTTGCTACTAGGTACCGTCGTACTCCACGAACCTCTTTCGCTGCATACACTTTTAACCAGTGGCATCATTCTTGGTGGTATCGCTTTGGTTTTTTTATCTCGATCCAAAAAAACAAGCGAACAATCGGCAAGCCGATAAAAAATAATAACTTTCCCTCTCAAATACCCATTCATCATCTATGCTTTTTAAAGCAGCAAAGCTCATTGCAGATGGTACGAGTGGCCTGCTTTAGTATCAGGCGAAGGATATAAGGTGAGAATTGGCTCACGCAACACGACGATTTTGTTTCAAAAGTGAGAATCGTCACAGATCGCGATTTTGCTCGTTTTAGGCGTTTCGTCAATAACGCCAAGGGCTAGCGCGAGATCGAGCCAAATACGCACTTTGTGTTTTGACAAAGGGTTTACAAAGCACACTTTTTCACCCGCTATATTCCGCCCCCCGAATTTATTCAGAACAAGATTCTGATTATTCACATAAGAAATTCATCAACTTATAACGATAAGCCTGAGCAAACTTTGACACTATGAACGACAAAATAAAATTCGCTATTAAAGTATCGCTTAGCCTGACTCTGGCTTATCTGATCCCGTTTGCCATGGGTTGGCCGCAAGCATCGACGGCCGCAACCACAGTGATGCTGATTGCATCCACAGGCAGTCGTCGTGAATCCCTCGCCAAAGGTACCTTACGCGTGTTCGGTACGTTGGTTGGCGCCGTCGTTGGCTTGTTACTGGTGGGATTGTTTGCTCAAGACCGCTTGCTGTACATGCTGAGCGTGTCGGTTGTGGTCTCTTTCATTTTTTACTTCCGTAATGCCTATCAAAAAGATCCAACGCTACTCATGCTGACCGGTGTGATGACGCTGATGATGTCCAATGGCGGTGACGCAGAGGGTGCGTTTCTTTATGGCGTTGACCGCGCTTATATGACGGTGTTTGGAGTGGTGGTTTACACACTCGTGGGGACTTTCTTATTCCCGACCAAAACAGAACAAAATCTAAGACAGCTCATCGAACAACTCAACCAAGCACAACGCGCGCTGTTCACCGCTATCTTGCAAAATTTCGAGCAAAAATCGGCAGGGCAAGTCTCTACTCAAGAAGAGGGAGAAGAAAATCCAGAAGCAGGAGAGCCACAACCCAGCGTGGATTCTCTTATCGAACAGATGTTCGCCGCCCAAAACGCGCTCGAACAGCGTTTTGCCACAGTCAGTGTGGAATGCAGCGACGTGTCGGCCTACATGAAAGAGTGGCGCTTGGCGGTTCATTTGAACAAGCAGGTAACGCAACAATTGACCGTTGCGGCGCACAGCCACTTTAGCCACCAGCAAGACCGTGAAAGCATCAGCAACTTTGATCAAGCCGTTGCGGAAATTGACACGCTATTTGATACCTGCCAACAAGTCTGGGACGAAAAAGATCCCGCTTTTCGTGCTCAAGAGTTCAAAGTCGAATACAACCAAGCGTTGCTTGAAGACGCAGCGCACCTAGAGAAAGGCTCTGCGCTTATGCTGGGGCACCTCTTGGGGCTCATGCATCAAAACTTGTCGCGTTTAGCGGAGAGCATTAGCTGCATTGACTCTGTGACGAACAATGTCTCCTTTGACGTACCGCTGCCGAAACCGAAAGGCAAGTTTTTATGGTGGGACGCAGAAAACTTTAAAACCGCGGTCAAAACCTTTGTCACTTATTGGGTTACAGGACTGATTTGGATTTATTTCAATCCACCAGGCGGCTACTCGTTCGTGGTCTTCTCGACCATGTTTATGTCTTTGCTGTCGTTCGTGCCTGTGCACCCGATTTTGTTGCTTGTGCTGTTCACTTTCGGTTTTTTGTTCGCGGTACCTTCTTACGTCTTCATTCTTCCCCAATTGGATCTCGGGTTAGAGCTTGGCCTATTCATCTTTATCTACACTTTTATCGGCTTTTATCTGTTTAACGGGCCAGTGACGATTTTCTACATGGTGGGCTTGTTTGTTCTTGGTTTAGACAACAACATGTTCTATCACTTCGGGATCCTCATGACGATCATGCTGCTGTTCTACATGGTGGTATTCATGATCATTTTCGCGCACTACTTCCCGTTTAGCTCACGACCAGAACACCTCTTTTTGACCATAAAAGAGCGCTATTTTAGGCACACTCGGGATCTGTTTGACTCCTATCAGAAGCAGTCCAGCTCGATTATCACTCCGCTCAAACGGGCCTTGCACTTGGTGACGCTCAACGTTTCATCGAAAAAGCTCAAGGTGTGGGGTTCGAAAATCAACCACAAACACTTTGACAAAACCACGCCAGAAGCGATTGGCGCGTTTAGCAAAGCGTGTGATGTACTCAGTAATCACATCAACATCTTAATGGCCGCCGAGAAAAAGTTGATGACCAATCCGCTGATTACTCAGCTTCGCCAACAACACCGCGATTCCATCATTCCTTTGATGGCGGGCGCTTTAGCCAGCCACCAAGCAACACAAGAACTCGACTCCGTATTCGACCAATACAGTCAGGATTACCAAACATTCGAAGATAAACTGGAAGATTTTTTTAGTGAGTTGGATTTATCTGACTACGCTTATTCTGAGATAGCCGGTTTTTATATCTTGCTGAATTTAAAACGGAACGTGTTCGAAGCAATCAAGCATTGCAAGCAAACCTACGAGGATATCGATTGGGTGAACTTACAACAGAAGCGGTTTTAAAGGTGGGGATATGATGCTTCCAAAACTAACCAAACCAAGCCTCGCCATACTTTCCCTGCTCGGGCTCAGTGCGTGTACCACTGTGGGGCCAGACTACGTCCACCCACCGCAAACGCCATTGCCAAGCGATTGGTCGGTGCAAAAAGCCGCCAAAGATACGCAGCAATCCGAGCAACAATTACAACAGTGGTGGCAGCAGTTTAACGACCCGACGCTCAATCGATTAGTCGAGTTGGCGAATGAGCAAAACCTAGACATAGAAGCCGCGGGGCTGCGCATTGTCCAAGCTCGTTCATTACTTGGCATTTCGACCGGCTTGCAATACCCGCAAGTTCAAACCGTGTCAGGAAATCTAGCGCGTGCCTACGTGAATGATCAGGGTGTAAACAACGCCGCTCTGTCGTTTGATGCGGCGTGGGAAATGGATATTTGGGGCAAATACGCTCGTGGTATCGAATCTGCAGAAGCTGGTTATTACGCATCCATCGCGTCGTATCACGACATCATGGTCACCATCACCGCCGAGGTGGCGCGCAATTACATCAACTATCGCACATTCCAAGAACGTATTTTGCTGTCTCGCCGCAATATCGAAATTCAAGAACGCGTTGTGCACATCACCCAAGTTCAGTTTGATTCCGGCAACGTAACAGAGCTAGACGTACAGCAAGCGAAAAACCAGCTTTACACCACAAAAGCCGCGCAACCAAGCCTAGAAGTCGCGATGAAGCAATCGCGCACGGCACTGGCTTTGTTACTGGGCGTACTGCCTGAAGAAGTAGAGAAATTGCTGCAATCGGACGGTTTGACGCAGCAAATTGCTGACTATGAAGCGCAGTTCAAATCGACAGGCAGAAAATCGGCGCTATCGGGTACCGACGAGCACTCCATTGTGCCGCGCCCACCGCTGTTGGATACCCAAGTGGACGCGAACTTAGTGATGCGCCGTCCGGATTTGCAAGTCTCTGAGATGCAAGCTCGCGCGCAAAGTGCGCAGATTGGCGTGGCGGAAACGGCTCTGTACCCAAGCTTTTCGTTGTTCGGTTCCATCGGTATCGACAGTACGGTTCCCGATGGCAGCAGTTTCAGTTTTAGCGATTCGCTCACCATGGTGGTTGGCCCAACGTTCAGTTGGAACATTTTCCAATACGGACGCGTGAAAAATAACATTCGTTTCGAAGATGCTCGTTTCCAAGAAACGCTGACCAACTACAACAAAAAAGTGCTGCAAGCCGTGAACGAAGTGACCAATGCCATCGAAGCGTATGACCTGTATTTGCAGCAAAAAGATTTACGTTTGCAATCGGTCAACTCTTCCATTCGTGCGTTCAACATCTCCATGACGCAGTACGAAAACGGCCAAATTTCTTTTGAGCGACTGCTCAACTCAGTCGAAAAAATGACCCGCGCGGAAGACAGTTACGCGCAAATTAAAGGCAATGTCGCGAACCAAGTAATAGCGCTGTACAAAGCGTTGGGCGGCGGCTGGCAGGCACAAACGGGGAAACCATTCCTTGAAGAATCCATCGCCAAGCAGATGCAAGATCGTACCGATTGGGACGGTTATCTGGATGAAGAAAACCGCACGTTGCCACCTTTGCCTATCGAAACACCGACGGAAAACGGCGATAAGAACAAAACGGAGGATCTCTAATGCCTCATGAACTCTCTTGGGGAGACATTTACTTTTCTCCCACGCTACTGGTGCTCTTTCTCGCCGTCACGGCAACGTGGATAACGGTGATGATATTGAACAAGACACGTTTGTCGCGCTTCATCGCTTTTCCGTCTCTGACGTTTATTGCCATCATGGTCGGTTATGTGGTGGCCATCGACAGCTTTTATATTCAATTTTAGGTGCCAAACAAGATGAAAAAACTATTCGTAATCGCACTCAATCTTGTCATTCTTGGTGGCGCAGCTTGGCTCGGCTATCAAAAATTTGAAGAGTATTTTAATAACCCATGGACACGCGATGGCCAAGTACGCGCGAACGTCATCAAGGTCGCACCGCGAGTGTCTGGCCCAATTGTGAATGTTTCGGTGCAAGACAACCAAGAAGTGAAAACGGGCGATTTACTGTTTGAAATCGACCCAACCACTTACGAAGTCGCACTATCTCAAGCCGAAGTGGCGTTGGAAAAATCCATCGTGAGCTCTCGCGGTAAAAAAATCGAATACGATCGCCTTAAAGACATTCGCGCGAAAGACCGCGGCGCTGTTTCTCACAAGGATCTGATTCGTCGTGAAATCGCTTACGAGGAATCGCTACTGCAAATCAAATCTGCAGAAGAGCAATTAAAGTCAGCGCGCCTTAACCTCAGTTTCACCAAAGTTTATGCGACCGTCGATGGTTTTGTGTCTAACCTCGATATTCGAAACGGTACACAAGCGGTCGCAAACCAACCGCTGCTCGCACTGATCGACAAAAACAGTTTCTGGGTATTTGGCTTCTTCCGCGAAAACCAACTCGCGCAAATCGAACCGGGTAGCCAAGCACGTGTCACCTTGATGTCTCACCCAGACACGCCTATCGACGCGACCGTTGACTCTATCGGTTGGGGTATTGCGCCAAAAGACGGCACGGTCGGTTACAACCTTCTTCCAAACGTGAACCCTGTTTTTCAGTGGATTCGCTTAGCACAACGTATTCCGGTACGAATCTCCATCCAAGAGCTTCCTGAAGATGTTGATCTTCGATTCGGGCTTTCTGCGTCCATTATGGTGATGAAAGATTCATCGGCAGAAAATGAACAGTAACTAAGTGAGAAGAACCATGGTCATTGGTAAAAAACTCAAAAACATTAATGAAGAAAACAACTTCTTCTATCTAACCTTAGCGCTGGTGATTTTGTTGCTAGGGAGTGCGATGGCACAAGTGGTGGGTGAAGGGACGATTGAACACATACTGCAGGCGTTCACGGTTCTCACGTTCATTGTCTGTTTTGCCAGCCTTCGCTTTGACAAAACGTGGTCTCGATTCCTCTATACCCTGTTTGGTGTTTGGGTACTGGTGATTGTGATCAAGACCGTTTTTAACATCCGCGAGATGAATGTGGTGATGCTTGCTCTCACCTTCGCGTTCTTTTTCGGCACTTTTAAATCCATCGCAAGACAGATTCTTTTCACTGGCCACGTCAACAGCAACAAAGTGATTGGCTCGGTCGCGCTTTTCTTGCTGCTTGGTCTGATGTGGGCGATTGCCTACCTCATTCTGCTTGAGTTCTCGCCTGAAGCCTTTACCGGTATGGAAGCGATTTCTTGGGGGCAGAACTTCTCCAATGCGGCGTATTTCAGTTTCGTCACCTTAACCACGCTCGGTTATGGCGACATCAGCCCTCTAACGCCACTGGCTCAAGTCGTGGTGTATTTAGAGGCCATTACAGGTGTGTTTTATATGGCGATTGTTGTTTCAAGTCTCGTCAGTTCCAACATTGATCATCAGGTAAACAAAAATGGATAAACAATCGGAAAGAAATGAAAGTAAGCTTTTCATCAGTAACATGGTGGAATCAGCGATACGTATTGGCTTGATCTTCGTATTGCTGATGTTTACGTACGACATCATCAGGCCTTTCATCCTTCCAGTGATTTGGGGTGCCATCATCGCGGTAGCGCTACTACCACTGACCAAAAAACTGCAACGCGCTTACGGCGGTAGACGCGGCTTGGCTGCCACGACAATCGCACTGCTGGGTATCGCCCTGCTGGTAACGCCACTAGTGATGGTGTCGGGCTCTATCGTGGATGGTGCAACACACGCGTTGGACGTACTGCAAAATGGTCAGGTAAAAATCCCTGGACCTAAAGCTTCTGTTGCTGATTGGCCTCTTGTGGGTGACAAACTTTATGAAGTATGGACGCTCTTTGCGACTAACTTAGAGCAAGCAATACAAACCTTTATGCCACAAATCAAGTCAGCATTAACCTCTTTGCTTGGCATGGTTGGCGGCGTGTTAGGTAGCTTGTTGCTGTCTATCTTGTCACTGGCTATCGCTGCTGGCTTTATGACGTATTCAGAGTCGTTGGCATCAGGCCTACAAACTATCGCGATCCGTACCGCTGGCGAAAACGCGAAAAGCTGGACAACACTTATCGCCGCGACCATTAAAAGCGTGCTGCTGGGCGTAGTTGGTGTGGCAGCGATTCAAGCGCTATTGATCGGTGCTGGCTTCTTTGTGTTTGGCGTTCCTGCTGCTGGTTTGCTCACTCTGATTCTGATGATTTTATGTATCGCTCAGCTTCCTGCGCTGCTTGCCGTATTGCCAGTGATTGGCTACATGTACATGACGCAAGACAGCACAACCGCGACCATGTTTACCGTGTGGGCGGTTGTCGGTGCGCTGTCTGAGAACTTACTAAAACCAATGTTTATGGGCCGTGGTGTAGACGTACCAATGCCAGTGATTCTGCTTGGGGCCATCGGCGGTATGCTTTTCTACGGTATCGTTGGCCTGTTCCTAGGTGCGGTTATTCTGGCGATTTGGTATGAGTTGTTCGTTTGGTGGTTGAGCATCGAGAAAGCACAACAGCAAGAAGAAATGGCTGAACTCAAAGAAGAAGAGGAACAAACAGAATCTGGACATGGTGCCGGCATTTAAATTACCAAGGTAATGCCTTCTCTTTGACCGAATAAAACAAACCGTTGCCCTGCAGCGGTTTGTTTCTATTTAACCTTAGCTCACAGTTTCATCGCAACGGATGAGATAAAAATGACGTTCTTGTTAAATTTTCATACTTCTTACACTTGAGAGTTGCAATCAAGCACTTAACGATGCAATCTCGTTGATCGCTATACCCAAAGAATTCCAAGATCCCCCTACATTTGAGCGACCGATCTTGACGAATTGGGACAATTACAAAGCTTAGGATAAAAACAATGAAATTGATCAAGCCTTTAACTTGCGCGCTTGCTCTAGCAATGAGTGGCATGGCATTCGCAGACGTTACGGTTAGCGTTCCTGACGACGTTTCAGTATTGGCAGCAAACGGCGAAAAAGCGAAACTTTCTGGCGGTTTTTTTGCATCTGAAAAAACATTGACGCTACCGGATGGCGTAAACCAAGTCGTTTTCCGCTACGCACCTTACTTCAACCAAGGTAATGACCGTCTAAGCGTAGAAAGCGACGTTATTGTGGCACGCTTCGATACTGCAAATGCAGAGTTGACGATTGAAGTTCCAAAATACCGCAACATGCGTGACGCGGAAGAAAACATCAAAGATCTCGATTGGAAACTGGTTGATGGTTCAGGCAAAGCAGTCGCAGTTGACCAAGACAAGCTGATCAAACCGGGTATGCAAATCGGCCGTGATTACGTGCGTGAAATCGAAGATTACAACCGTGCTGGCGGTACAGCAGCCGTCGCTTTTGCTGGCGCAGCGACCATGCAACCAGTCACGCTTCCTGCAAAGATTCCTGAAGACATGAAACAAGCGCGTGCAACCGCAGTGAAAGCAGATTCTACGGCAGAAGAAATGCTGCACTTCTGGTATCAAAAAGCAGACGCAGAAACAAAAGCGCGCTTTAAAGCGTACATCAATCAGCAATAATCGTTGATTGACTGACCTGATTTTAAAAGCCACTTAATGTGGCTTTTTTTGATCATGCAAAATAGACAGCAGCAAGTCAGGTGCTTGCACAACTTTTGTCTTGGTGAGGAAATCATGCAACAAACGTCGCTCTGGATGAAAAACAAGCAACACAAGGTTCACCAACGGAACGCCAGGAATAAACATTTCGAGTAGATAGCTAATGCCAAGCCGGATGGAAACCGTCACTTTGGTCGCGGCACGACCATTTTTCATCACCACTTTGATACCAACAAAACGCATGCCGATGGTTTGCCCTTCCTTCAACCAATACCAGTTAATCACGAGAAGAATGGGAACAGTAAGGAGGTACACCGCGTGGGTGTCGTAAACAAGCGTGAAGTTTTCTTGCAGGGATAAACGGAAGTCATAGAGCCAAAAATTGATACCCAACGCGATAACAACGACAACGCTAATGACGACGAACAGATCAACGAAACCGCCTATAAGCCGCTGCATTTTGCTCGCAATTGAAGAGTACATATAACCACCTACAACAACAGTGAACGCAGTCTAGGCATTGTTGTATATGTGCTCAATTGATAAGTCTATAAATTCGTATCATGTCTCAAAAGTGATTTTTAATTTACACCGATATAACTTAGTTATCTCGGTTTCAGCGATGAGTGGATACTTACCAATAACGCTCATAGATAACGTGACCGCCTGTTCGAGTTCGATACTTTTCTAACCCTAACTCTTGCAGTACCGGCAAGGTATCTTTAATCATCTCTGGGTTACCACACAGCATCACAAAGCTGCTTTGCGGAGAGAAAGGCACATCCACTTTATTGGCAAGCTCACCAGACGCAATCAATTCTGGGATTCGACCTTGCAGTTTTCCGAGTGACAATTCACGACTCACGATTGGCACGTACTTTAAGCGTCCTTCATATCGGAATTGAAGATGCTCAATCAGGTATTTGTAGACCAAATCTTTTTCGTAGCGAACACCATGCACCAGCACGATACGATCATTGTGAGGAAGCAGGTTAATGTCATCCAGCAAAGATAGAAACGGGCCAATGCCAGTCCCTGTCGAAAGCAACCATAGATCACTCGCTTGCTTAGGAATGGTGTCGTGAATGAGATCGCCATGCGCGGTTTCACCCACATAAATCGGGTCACCCGCTTTTAGCTTTTGCAACCTTGGAGAAAGTTGCCCTTGAGGATCTGCCACAATGAGGAATTCGAGCCACTCGTGTTGCTCGCTTGGTGCATTAACCACAGAGTAAGCACGGCTGATAGGCTTGCCCTCATCATCTAGCAAAGCAAGCTTGGTGAACTGGCCAGCTTTAAAGGTAAGAGGCGCGCCTGAGACCCTTAAACTGAACAGCTCGCCAGTCCAGTCAATGCGTTTTTCCACCTTGGCTAGATTGAAACCTTTCAGCTCAGTCATAAGACACCTCCTGTTTGGTTACTCTTAGTTAAACTTACGCTTTCAACTCGATTATGTAAAGTTTCTAGTTTACATAATAAGATTGCCATTTCATTTCACATTTTAAAAACAATTTTATTACATATTAAATGATTACATCTAGAATAAATGCTCAAAGTGATAAGTCGCGTCGCAATTTGTGGCAATGCAGATGAAAAAGGAGCACTAAAAATGGACACACTGTTAAAGGACTTTCCCGTTATCACAGAGATCAAAGTCGCATGGGGTGAAATGGATGCTCTGCAACACGTCAATAACGTGGTCTATTTCCGCTACTTTGAGACGGCGCGTTTAGATTACTTCAACAAAATTAATCTGCTGGTCGACCTGCAAACCTCGCAAATTGGGCCAGTACTCAGCGAGACGCAATGTCGCTACAAACTGCCTGTCACTTACCCAGACACGTTGCTGGTCGGCTCGCGCGTGATCGACATGCAAGAAGATCGCATCACTATGGAATATCAAGTATTGAGTAAAAAATGGGGCAAGATTACGACGGTCTCAACCGCGACAGGCGTGATGTTCGATTTTAAAAACAACGAGAAAGCGGCCATTCCTGACCATGTGCGCCAATCTATTCTTGAGTTAGAAAGCACGGTTGGCAGTACGCATCATTTGGAATAAATCGGCAGCGGACAGTAAAAAGTCAGCGAAGAAACAAGTACAGTTAGAAAACAAAAAGGTGGCTCATGACCACCTTTTTTGATTCGGATTTTTTAGCTGAAAGCGTAACGCTTAGCAAAACGTCTCGATATACAGCGCTTCGACTTTGTCTCGCGCCCATTGCGTTTTACGCAAAAACTTCAGAGAAGATTTGATCGACGGATCTTTCTTAAAACAGTTCACTCGAACGCGCTCATACAGGCCATTCCAACCAAAGTGTTCAACTAGTCGGGTGACGATTTTTTCTAAACTCAACCCATGCAGAGGGTTATTCGGCTGTTCGTTGCTCATGTTGTTGATCCAGTAACGATGTAAATGGCGGGCTAATCTAACTCAAAGTGACCACTTAACCTAATGTTTTCACCTTCCAAGGCGTTTAGCTTGAATTACTTTGCTCATCTCCCCTATAGTAGCTCAAACTTCACAAACATCCTTTTCACGATGAAAGCCCTCAACGACCTCAATATTTTTGTCGAAACCGCGCGCCAAGGCAGCTTTTCAAAAGCCGCTAACAGCATGGACATGACACCTGCCGCCATTAGCGCATCGATTAAGCGTCTTGAAGGGCAAATCGGTTTCCCGCTGTTTGTGCGTTCCACCCGAAGCCTGCGTTTAACCTCAGAGGGCGAACTGTTTTTAGACAAAACCACGCAAGCATTGGCTACATTGCAAGAGGGGTTGGATCAGATCTCAAGTGCGCGTGGTGAGTTATCTGGTCAACTGCACATTACTGCGCCCTCCGATTTTGGTCGCAATATGTTGCTCGATTGGGTGGATGAGTTCATCGATCTCTACCCAAATGTTTCCATCAAACTAGAGCTGTCCGATAGCTTGACGGATATGTACACCAAGCCTGTCGATATTGCGATTCGCTACGGCGAGCCGGCCGACTCCAATCTGGTCGTGTTGGCATTGTGTGGGGCAAACGAGCGGATCTTATGTGCATCGCCAGAGTACGTAGCCACACATCCAGAACTCACCTCTCCTGCCGATTTAACGCAACACAACTGCTTGTGCTACATGGTCGCGGATTCGGTCTACAACAAATGGACGCTCACGCGTGACGGCGAGAAAGAACAAGTCGTGGTCAGCGGTAACTTGATGAGCAACGATAGTGACTTGCCACATCGGTTAGCGATCAAAGGCAAAGGCATTGCGAATAAATCGTTGATGGACATCAGCCGAGACTTAATCGAGGGAAGATTGGTGCGAGTGTTACCAGAGTGGGATTGCGGTCCAGTACCGCTCTACATGGTGTGCGCCGATCGTCGCTTACTGACGCCAACGATTCGGACTTTCCGCGACTTTATCCAACAAAAATGCTGCCAGCAACGCGCCAACGTGCTGGCAACCTTCTGTCATTAGGCGATAAATCGTAGAGGACGAATCTGGGTATACTCAACCCAATCGTTCTCTTCCAATGTTTCAAGAAACGTCGCCATGTGTGGGCTTTGCAAATGCTTATCCAAGGCCTCTTGCGATGCCCAAATTTCTTGGAACATAAATAGGCCATCAACTTTTTCGTCGAGATACAACTCGTATTGGCAACAGCCTTCTTCTTGACGAGTTGGCTCTAGTAAACCAGCAAGCAAATTCACCACCTGATCCTTGCTGTCTGGATAGGCTTTCACTTCTGCAACTAAGTGGATCATCGTTTTATCACTCTTTTGCGATTTATATATTGATTACAGGGTTCTACGTAACCAGCAAGTAAGCTCGAATTAGATCTCGGTGAATACGGTTTCTGCGTCCCAGCGAGACTTTGGCGTTTTCGCGTTGAAGTCATCTTCCGCGTGGTAGCCCAGCGGCACGATCACAACGCTGGTGTAACCTTTTTCACGCAAGCCAAATTCTTCATCCAGCACTTTGGGATCAAACCCTTCAATTGGCACTGCATCAATTTCTAGCGTCGAAGCACCCAACAACAACGTACCCACGTTGAGGTAAACTTGTTTCTCCATCCAATGATTCGCATCTTTCAGATCAAAGCGGTGCATGTTCACAAAGTAGCTACGACCACCACGCACAGCCGCTTTCGCTTCTTCGGTTGGGAATCGGCCATCTTTTTCTTCTTGCGCCATTAGCGCTTCAATGTAGTCGTTATCAATGCCTGTTTTCGCACAAAACACCAATACGTGAGAAGCGTTGAGAATCTTCGCCGCGTTAAACGCGTAGTTCTCTTGCGCCGCTTTAGCGATGCGCTGTTTGCCTTCTTCTGTGCTTGCCAGAATGAAATGCCAAGGCTGGGAGTTCACACTCGATGGACTAAAACGAATCAGCTCTTTAACTGCGTCGATTTTTTCTTGAGGTAGCTTGCGTGTTGGGTCAAACACTTTCGTTGAGTAACGAGATTTTGCAGCTTGTACGATATCCATGAGGTTCTCCAATTAATGAACTTAAGCTGTGTAACAGCATAACCTCATGAGATAAAGGGAAAAACCGATTTCGATTAAAAACATTTTCAAAATAAATTTGAAAATAAAACGATAAGAAAGGCTTTGAGCGTTCTCACTGAACTTCTTCATCTTTTCGGCAATAATGCATGTTTGCTCGCAACCAAACTCAACTCATGCAGCCTCAAGATAACGTTATTACATCCTTTCTGTGCAAAAAGCTCGGTCACAATCATCTGAGAATTGCCGGCGAATATTGGCACATTGAGAAGTTGGTTGCCTTGCAATGCATGATGTTGAAAGAAGCGCCTAACCTCCAAGAAGGGCTGCTTTGGTGGAGTAAAAGTGTTTCATTATTCGACCGCCGTTTGTACGTCACATTTCAACATGGTGATGCCCAAATCCATCTGCAAGTCGAATGCAGAACGGCCGATATGCCAAATTGGGCGGAGTCGGTGTTTGGCTTGCTCAAAATGCAATTGGAAATGCTTGAGCTAAGCGAATCAATACAGGTACAAGTTCAAGCCAGCAATCCACTCGCGGCCGATATTTTTCTAGGGGAAACGCGAGATTCTAAAACGAGTTCAAGCGTGTTTGACCTGGTGAAACATGTTTATTTGCTGCTTTCTCACCAGCCAATTGAGCAACCAGAATTACTGAGTGTTTTGAACGCCTTGTTCATCAAAAACAGCAATTACGCGCTCAAGTTAGAGCAAGCAGCAAGGCAACTGGGCGTCTCCAAACGCACCTTGCAACGTCGACTGCAAGAGAAGCAAATGAGCTACTCTCAATGCGTTGATTTCGCTAAAAGAAAGCAAGCACTCACTTTGCTTGCCGACACCCAACTCACAACGCAGCAAATCGCCTATCAACTCGGTTATGAAGAACCATCGAACTTTCACCGCACTTTTCGTCGTTGGTATCCGTTTTCACCCATGCAGTATCGCCAACAATGTTTGGATAACCGAACTCAGCTAAATCAGCAACCGATCCGCTTGTACTACGCCAAAGCCAATACCTTCGACGATAATCACATCGACCAACCTGTCGGCAAAATCTGGATGGAAGTGGACAATATTGCGTTTGAAAAAGTGGTCTCGGTAGAATGCCGTGACCGTGATGGCGCATGGCGGCGCTATCCCGCCTTCTTCGAGCGTTTTTTAAGTCATGGCACCGAGCTCTGGGCAACGACCGAACTTCCGGTGGCGCATCCCCTTACCTTTCGCCTGTGTTATGAAGTCGATGGAGAACGTTACATTGAGAACAACCACCAGCGTGATTATGTGGTTTCTAAAGGGCTTTTAATTGGCGCAGCGGAATATATTGTCCCGACTCGGCAACTTATTAACATTGGGGCGCAATATACGCTCTTTATCGAACTGGCATGCCGACTTGAAAACGTTGCGAGGATTGACTGTTACGCCGATGATGACCCCACACCTCACGCAATGCGCTTGACCCAACACTCGCAACATTATGCTTGTTGGGTGCTGCAATTATCGCTCACTCAAACTGCAAAGCAGTGCCGTTTCCGCCTTTATGATGAATCCGGCAACGAGCTCGCGAAAGAGCATTACCCGATACAATATCCTATTGTGCAACCGCTCAATTAAAACTGTCGGTCAGATCAAAACCATCACTTCGTGACATCATTTCACGTCTTTTTTGGCGTGAAATGACACTCTCAATTTCAAACCTTTGCTTTATCGTTTCTGCATTGCTGCATAACGGAGGCAAAAACTGTGTTTGAAACTCTACCTAACCCAATGAATAAAATAAAAATACTTCCTTTAGCGATCGCTCTTGCTCTTTCTGGCTGTGGAAGCGACGAAACCACACCAGTCGATACAGGCAGCCACGTGGCATCTCCTGATTGGCAAGATCAAATCATTTACTTCCTGATGATCGACCGTTTTAACGACGGCGACAGCACTCTTAATGATCAAGGGCAAAACGAATTCGATCCGACTTCGGATAAAAAATTTAGCGGCGGCGACCTCGTTGGTGTGAGTGATAAGTTAAGCTACATCGAAGATCTCGGTGCCACATCGATCTGGATTACTCCGCCAGTTGCTAACCAATGGTGGGATGCAGAGCAAAACTACGGCGGCTACCACGGGTACTGGGCGCGCGATTTCCAAAAAGTGGATGAACACTTTGGTGACATGGAAAGCTACCAAGCGTTAGCACGCGAAGTGCATGCGCGTAACATGTTCTTAATTCAGGACATCGTGACCAACCATGTAGGCAACTTCTTCACCTACGATGATCCTTACAGTTATGATCCAAGCCTACCTTGCCAAGGCTTCCGTTTGATAAAAAATGCACTACCCGCCGGGCAAGAACTGCCGTACCCACTCAACATGAACGAGTGTAAAACAGACGGCACAGGCAGCTACCACTGGACGCCAACCATCACCGACCACAACGATCCGGTACAAGAAAAAACCTGGCAGCTCTCTGATTTGGATGACCTTAATACGTCCGATCCTGAAGTACGCGCTTATCTAAAAGAGAGCTACCGAAAATGGATTCGCGAAGTCGGCGTCGACGGATTCCGTATCGATACGGTGAAGTTTGTTGAACACGACTTCTGGAACGACTTCCTACATGCCGACGATGGTGTGATGACGCAAGCGGTTGATACCGGTCGTGACAACTTCCTCACTTTTGGTGAAGTATTCGAAACATCTACGCCTTACCACACCGAAGGCGAAGAGAAGATGCTGACTTACATCGGTGAAAGTGGTTCGCCGAAACAGCTAACCTCGGTACTGAACTTCCCATTGCAAGCGACCATGACGCGCGTATTTGCATCAGGACAACCGACCGACTATTTACGTTTCCGTCTTGAGAAAATGATGGAGATGTTCCCAAATCCATACATCATGCCGAACTTCATTGATAATCACGACATGCCGCGCTTTCTGTCGCAAGGTAGCGTGAATGACATGAAACAAGCACTGATCACCATGATGAGCGTACCTGGTATTCCTGTGATTTACCAAGGTACAGAGCAAGCAATGTCAGCGGCGCGTGATGCGATGTTCGCCGGAGGGTATCGTGAAGATGGCAACTACGTAGACTCGTTCGACCAAAACAGTGAGATGTACTTGTTTATTCAAGAACTTGCCAAGCTACGCACTGAAAACAAAGTCATGACACGCGGCGAAATGAAAGTGATTGGCAGCGATAAAGCGGGCGCGGGCGTGTTCGCCTTTACTCGAACGTTGGATAACGACGAAGTCTTGGTTGTGATGAATACATCCAACTCGCCGATGTTGATGAACCAACTCGATGTAGAACAAGTTGGCGGCACCGTCTTCCAACAACAAATCATGTCGAACTGGGCAGAAGCTCCAGAACAGTTAATAGCAGATGAAAATGGTCACGTAACCCTTGAGCTACCAGCCAAGTCTGCAGTGATTTACTCAAAAACAAGCAGCAACCAATCTGTAGATACGCCAGACCTCAACATCCAATTGGCGCAAGATTGGGAAGGACAAACCATCACTGGTGATATTGTTATCGCGGGTAGTGCGAACGCCAACGAGAAGTTGAACCTTGTCGTCGATGGTAACTTGGAAACAGCGCAAGCCATTACTGTAGGCGCTGATGGTCAGTTTAGCGTCACGCTGTCGACTCGTCACTTTGCTATTGGCGAACAACAGCACCGCTTCGCGATTTATTCCACCGAGAAAAAAGCAGGCATCGAGGACGTGAATTTTGTCTCGAACCTAAGCTGGTCAAGCTCGCCAGACGACACTATTGATGACGCGGGTGATGCGCAAGATGGCATGGGCGGTCCTAACGGTAACTATTCGCTACCAACGGATCCAACATTCGATAAAAACAATAGCCAACTCGCAATCAACAAAGCTGAGGTATTTACCGTTGGCAGTAACGTACGTTTGACCTTCACCATGGACAAGATCACCGACACTTGGTTACCACCAAACGGCTTCGA
The DNA here is from genome assembly GCF_002002385.1 of Vibrio sp. SALL6. Taxonomy (NCBI): domain Bacteria; kingdom Pseudomonadati; phylum Pseudomonadota; class Gammaproteobacteria; order Vibrionales; family Vibrionaceae; genus Vibrio; species Vibrio sp. SALL6. Next base: position 322,713 of record NZ_MQVK01000006.1, on the reverse strand, counting down.
CCACGTAGGTTTCACCATCTTCATTGATTTACCTGAAGAAGCCGCAACCAACTTGTCTGAGCTACCGAAGATCAACGCTTCTATGCCAAGCGGAACCTGGAGTCGCAATGCGGTTGTTTTTGGCTGGCAAAGCTCTATTTACAACACCAAAGGAGCAAATGCGACGACATGGGGAGAAGCCGTAACGCCAGCACCAACAGTGACAGTAGACAAAGCCAACAACACCATTTCAATGGACTTTGCTAGCGATGCACTAGGCCGCCCAGATTCGCTCGATGGTATCCGCTTCTATGTCACAACTTGGGACTTAGACGGCCTTTCGGCAACTTACCGTCCGCTAGAACAAGACAAAGGCCCTTGGAACTTCTCCGGTGGCGCATCGGATGAAAGTAAGATTTGGGACGATTTACCAATCATCACCTTGTCGGAATAAACCGTTAAATAAAACACCGCCCAACGTTTAGCTGGGCGGCCATCAACAAAAGAATGCAGAAAGACACTTCTGCTCGTTTTTATTCTAGTTAAAGAACGATTTCACCCACAGCACCAGACTGTCCCAAAGCTGACCGAACCACGAGCCCTCTTCTACCGCTTGGCTGCTGACCAAGGGATAACTCGCCACGGTACTGTCATCGCTTTTCCAAACGACCTTACCAATCTCATCTCCTTGCGCGATCGGCGCAATCAACGGTTCATTTAGCACCACACTCTTATCAAGCCCAGCCGTCATTGAACGAGGCAGAGTGAGATAGGCATCTTTAGCGAAGATCGCTTCAACTTGATTAGCATTTCCCTTCCAAACGCGAACTTTAGACTCAACTTCTCCCTGTTTAGCAACTTGCTTGGTGTCATAAAAGCGAAAACCATAGCTGAGTAGATTCTTCGATTGGCTGATCCGAGCCTGTTTACTTGGCGTGCCCATCACCACCGAAATAAGGCGCATTCTTCCTTCTTTGGCCGAGCTCACCAAGCTGTATCCGGCATTGCTGGTGTAGCCGGTTTTGCCCCCGTCGACATCAATGGAATTGTCCCACAACAACTTATTGCGGTTGTACTGCGTAATGTCGTTCCACTTGAAGACTTTCTCACTGTATAGCGCGTACACATCAGGAACATCGCTGATGATCGACTGCATGAGTTTTGCCATATCGGTTGGTGAGGTTTGGATGCCATCACTATCAAGACCATGGGAGTTCACAAAATAGGTGTCTTGCAGTCCTAATTTCTCCGCCCAACCATTCATCAAGGCGACAAAGCCGCGTTCGCTGCCTGCAACGTGCTCAGCCAGTGCAACGCACGCATCATTTCCTGATTGGATGATCACGCCGCGCATTAAGTTCGCAACACTAATTTCATCTTTCGGTTTGATGAACATTTTAGAAGAACCGGGAAACTTGGCCGACCACGCGTTTTCGCTCACGGTGACAACATCATCCCATTTCAAACGCCCCGCTTTGATTTCTTGTCCAACTACATAAGCGGTCATCAACTTGGTTAAACTCGCTGGAGCAAGGCCTGCTCGCCCGTTATGCTCGGCAATAACGGCACCGGATTGAAAGTCCATTAATACGTAGCCTTTTGCCTGTAACTGAGGTGGGTTGGGCGTAACAACGGCAAAAGTAGGTACGCTTATTAAACAAGTCACAATTATCCATCGAGCCAGTGACACTTTCATCCGACTTCCTCCATGCTCTTACTTTGTCGCAACTCTATTGAGCATAGCTCACTCAACCAGTTGCACCAGTCGCTAATCGTTTCATTTTCTTGAACTTACATTGATTTGACCAAGGTATAGAACTGAAGAGGCGATTGGGAAATAGCATTGGTTCTTCATGCCATTCGCAGTAAAGTAGCGCTACCCCTCAATAAGGAAATAAAGATAACAATGAACGCTCAATCATTTATCGACGCAGGATTGCATTACACTCCCCACAGCTTTACCGTTCCTCTGGATTACCAAGACGCGAGTAAAGGCACCATTGAAGTCTTCGCCCGTGCGGTTTGCCTAGTCGGCGATGAAGAATCGACCAAACCTTGGTTGGTTTACTTTCAGGGCGGGCCGGGCTTTCCCTCTCCGCGTCAAAACGGCAATAGCGGTTGGGTAAAGCGCGCGCTGCAAGAGTACCGAGTTTTGCTCCTCGACCAGCGCGGTACGGGCAATAGTTCGGTGATTAATCATCAGACTCTGGCTCATTTCACACCGCAGCAACAAGCAGACTACTTGAGCCACTTCCGCGCAGACAACATTGTTCGCGACGCGGAGTACATTCGTGAGCAATTTGGCGTCGAAAAATGGGCGATCTTAGGTCAAAGCTTTGGTGGTTTTTGCTCCCTCACCTATTTGTCTTTGTTCCCAGACCGCTTGCTACAAAGCTACATCACAGGTGGCATGCCATCAGTCTCGCGTCATGCCGACGATGTGTATGAAGCCACCTTCAAACGCACCATGGAGAAAAACCAAGCGTTCTTCCAACAATTTCCAAGTGCGCAACAACTTTGCCAAAACATTGCGAATCACTTGCTGGAAAATGAAGAGTACCTACCAAATGGTCAACGCTTCACGGTGGAGCAATTTCAACAAATCGGCATCAACTTTGGTGTGAGTGATACTTTCTTGCCAACTTACTATTGGCTAGAAAGCGCGTTGATTGAAGTGAACGGCAAACCACAACTTCGTTATGAGTTCTTGAACGATATGTTGGCGCAGCAAAACTTCCAAACCAACCCGATCTACGCCATTTTGCATGAATCGATTTACTGCCAAGGCTTTGCGTCGAATTGGAGTGCACACCGTGTTCGCCAAACTCGACCAGAGTTTAATTATGAACCTGGCCAGCCATTTTACTTTACGGGGGAAATGGTCTTCCCGTGGATGTTCGACCAATACGTCAACCTCAAGCCACTAAAAGACGCCGCAGAAATATTGGCCGCGAAAGACGATTGGGCTGCGCTGTACGATCAAACACAATTGGCTCAAAATAAAGTGCCTGTCAGTTGCGCCGTTTACGCCGATGATATGTTTGTTGAAATGGATATCAGCCGAGAGACGCTCGCGTTAATCCCAAATTCAAAAGCATGGATCACCAACGAGTACGAGCACAACGGTTTGCGTGCCGACGGTGAACGCATTCTCGACAGGCTCATTGCCATGGGAAAACAGACCGCAGCTACGTTGAAATAAGCACGACAGACGTTAAAAAACGCCTTTTTAGTATTTGGTGAAAAGGCGTTTATAGCGGCTTATGAACTATGGCGATCAGTCTTTCACTCTTTTGCTCATCATTTTGGTCATCACGCGATAACCCATCTTATGATAGAAATCTTCACCTTCATGATTAAACGATGCGACGGTTAAACCAATTTCTTCAATACCTTGATTGCACAAATCGCTTTCGATTTTATCCATGAGCGACAAGCCTATTCCTAAGTTACGATGACTTTCCGAGACCACCAACTCGTTAACGAAGCCAACGCGCTTTGCAACAGAAACCATCGAGTCAATATCTCGAACGGTACCAGAGATAAATCCAACGACTTGTCGATGTGAGCAAGCGATAAAGGCGATCATGCTGTCATCGAAATACTTGTCAAAGACGCCACGTTCTTCCCTTAGCTGCGCCATTTCTTCGGGTGATCGGTAGAAGTTAGGCTCGGCTTCATAGTGAGAGGTATCGAGCTCTACCAATAATCCTTTGAGTAAAGGGATATCTTCTTCTCTCAGCCTTCTGATGTGAAACTGCTGCATGTCCTTTTCCTGCTAACTGATGGTTTTATTGTCATTTTGGCTTTCGCTCATAACCTATTTAGGTAGAAATATAAAGCATAGCCACAGTACAAATTTCAACCAACCATGTCGAGTTTGATTTCCCTTTCCTCCTTTTGTTTTTGCCAAGAGTTTGAACACATACCGGATTTGTCTCGCTGCCGAGCGCTTTGCCATCCAGCATCGCCTCTCTTCTGACAATAATATCCGTAAATTTTGTCCGTATTTCCGACTAATTTACTCAGGTATACTCCGAGCCGCTAAAATTTAAAGGTCATCGACCACCTGTTTTTATAAAGGAAATCTCATGAGTCAGTATGTAGTCTGTGCGCTGTACAAGTTTGTGGAGCTGAATAACTATCAAGAGCTACGCGAGCCATTACTTGCGTTGATGGAAAAACACCATATTCGCGGCACGTTACTGCTGGCTGGGGAAGGTATTAATGGTACGGTCGCCTCTGACCGCGCGGGTATTGATACGCTGCTTGAGTGGCTAAATACTGAGCCTCGTTTAACGGGCACGGTCTACAAAGAATCTTACTCTGAAACGCAACCATTCAACCGCACCAAAGTGAAGCTGAAAAAAGAGATCGTGACATTGGGTGTTGAAGGCATCGACCCTCGCCATGTGGTAGGTACGTATGTGAAACCTCAAGATTGGAACGATTTAATCGCTGATCCAGAAGTGTTTGTGGTGGATACTCGCAACGATTACGAAATCGAAATCGGCACCTTCAAAGGGGCTGTAAACCCAAATACTGAAACGTTCCGAGAGTTCCCAGACTATGTGAAAGAAAACATGGATCCGGCAAAACACAAGAAAGTTGCGATGTTCTGTACAGGTGGTATCCGATGTGAGAAATCAACCGCTTACATGAAAGAGCAAGGCTTTGAGGAAGTTTACCACCTAGAAGGCGGCATTCTTAAATACCTTGAAGAAGTACCACAAGAAGAGAGCATGTGGGAAGGCGATTGTTACGTGTTTGACGGTCGTGTGGCTGTCAACCACCAGCTTGAGAAAGCCGATTACGATTTGTGTAACGCTTGTCGATTACCGATCACAGACGAAGACAAGCAGTCTGAATTGTTCGAGCAAGGCGTGAGCTGCCCGAAATGTCACGGCAAACATTCAGAAGAGCAAGTTGCGCGATTCCGCGAGCGCGAAAAGCAAGTTTCATTAGCCGATCAACGAGGCGAGCAGCACGTTGGTGGTGAAAGTGCTAAGCAACGTGCGCAGCGACGCGAAGCAAAGCTAGCGAAAAAAGCAGCTCAACGTAAACAAGCTTAAGTGACTCAATAGGCTTTCGGCGGGCCGTAACCCATACGGCTCGCCCTCTTTTTTACAATCACTATTTATTCACTTCCCCACTAACATTCAAGCAAAACATTTACGTTTCAAATCGAACTCGACAACAGTAAATACACCTAAAAAACCTCACCAAGAGCACAATCGCACTTAGCCCTGAGCACTTCCCCCTCTTCAGTGTTAGCAGCAAAACAAACTCAAAAACCATACCAATAGAATGCCCAGAATTTCATTCATAAAATCAATAACAAATACCTAAAAACAAACATTTTCAGATAGTTAAATTACACACGATTACAAAGGTCATTCGTTTATTTAGCAAATAGATATTAAATTGCGAGAACGATTCCACAAGGAGATGAATTATTTTTATTTGCGCAGATTCATACGCTACATTCCGAGTGCTCAATCACATTTCGGCAAACCATTCGAAAGGATGGGACGCAAAGCTTCCGGTCTTCCAGCACTGCTTAACTAGTCAACACTAGTGCTTAAGATAGCGGGGTTGCCACTTTCTATCTGTATCTAATGAGTTCCAATCAGATGCGGACGAGAGTGCTCTGCATGCGCCGAGTTGTGGCATTCATTTGTCAGCCAAACAAGAGGACGTGTAATGAAATCATTCCCTAATAAATCGCTCGTTGCCCTTGCTATCGCAAGCATGAGCTCTGGTGTCTTAGCACACGGTTACGTATCGGAATCCAACGACGGCGTCGCAGCAAGTCGTGCAGCGCTGTGTAAGTACCCAACATCGGATACCAATGAAAGAAACACTAACTGTGGCGCAATTCAATATGAACCACAAAGCGTCGAAGGCCCAGATGGCTTCCCAGAAACAGGCCCTCGCGACGGTAAAATTGCCAGTGCAGAAACGGCTCTAGCAGCTGCACTAGACGAACAAACCGCCGACCGCTGGGTAAAACGTCCGATAAAATCTGGTACACAAACGTTTGAATGGACTTTTACAGCAAACCACGTGACTCGTGATTGGAAATACTACATCACAAAACCGAATTGGAACCCGAACGCTTCATTGTCACGCGACTCGTTCGATCTCAACCCTTTCTGTGTAGTTGACGGCAATATGGTTCAACCACCAAAACAGATGAGCCACCAATGTAACGTGCCTGAACGCGAGGGGTACCATGTCATCCTTGCGGTATGGGATGTGGGTGATACCGCAGCATCATTCTACAACGTTATCGATGTCAAATTTGATGGTGACGACCCTGTGATTCCTGAGTGGACTCAAGGTGGCCAAATCATCCCTACTATGAATCTAAAGGTTGGCGATTCGGTTTACACTCGCGTGTTTGATCAATCTGGTGAGAACGTTGCGTACCGCACTGAACTAGCAATTAGTAACGACGCACTCACTCAAGCGAAAAACTGGTCTTACGCCTTGGCGAGTAAAATCAACCAAGAGCAAACTAAGCTTCAAGCTGGTCAATATTCGGAAGACAAGTTCACGCCAGTGTACGGCACGAACCCAATTTACCTGCAATCAAACAGTGGCCTTGAGCGTGTTGAAATTGGCTACAACATTGAAACGCCAGTACCTGACTATTCACTCACGGTTGATGGTCTTGCTAGTGAGTACATAATTGGTACAGAGCCAACCGCTTTAGACCTCACTCTTACCGCAGAGGGCGACTTAACCGCCGAGTTAACGGTTTACAATCATCATCGCGAACCACTAGCAAGTTGGACGGGTTCAATTCAAGATGGTGCAAGCGAACAAGTAGAACTCACGCTGAGCAAATCAGAACCAGGGCACCACATGTTAGTAACCCGCATTAAAGATACCGATGGCAACCTTGTCGATCAGCAAACTCTGGATTTCCATCTAAAAAGTGAGGAAGTCACCCCACCACCATCAGGCGAATACGACTTTGTATTCCCTGAGGGGCTTTCTAGCTACACAGCAGGTACAAAAGTGTTAGCAAGCGACGGCGCGATTTATCAATGTAAACCATTCCCTTACTCTGGCTACTGCGTACAGTGGAGTGAGAGTGCAACACAATTTGAGCCAGCGACAGGCTCACACTGGGAAATGGCTTGGGATAAACTGAACTAATCTCGCGGACGATAAACGTAAAGAACCCCGCCAATCGCGGGGTTCTTTTTACTTTATCAATCACTGCGAGTTAAAGACAAAAGTGGCAGTTTTCTCGACTTAAACCATAACCACCAGACAGATTGGTGATATGAGTTCTGCCTTCGTGAAGCCCCATTTCATACCCTTCGAGTAGAACGGATTGGCGCATCGACAAGCGTTGCACATGAAATTCATCCGGCGGTGCAATCACTCTCACACGGGTTCCTTGTGGGGGATTGCGGATAAATTCCAAGGACTCATTGTAGTTCTCTGAACGATGCAACATCGCTTCTGCCATTTTGGGATGTTCAGCAAACAACTTGTTCATTAACCAAGTATTTTTTACTGGTTTTTTGGAGTAATTCAGCGGGTGCGATAGCACAACCGTGATGTCTCGCGCTCCTCTTCGGTAAGCTTCTCGAACCGGAATAGAATCCGCCACACCACCATCGGTATAACAACCACCAGAAAAACACGGAGTATGTTTGTAAGCAATCGGCAATGCTGTTGTCGCTTCTATCGCATGATGGAAATTTTCTCGCGTCACTCGATAGTAGTCCGCTTTACCTGTGTCCACATTCGTGGTGGCCGCAAAAAAAGGAATGCCTTCAAAAAGCTTTTTCTCATCGACGGGATACAAACGGTTGGACTCTTCAAACAGCCATTTTACATCAATCAAATCGCCACCTTTGAGGAAACGGGTCGGATCGAAAAAGCGCTTGCTGGTCGCGAGCTTTGTAATCACATTTATACTGCGATGCGGGTAATCGGTCAGATAACCAATCAAATTAGATGCGCCTGCCGACACACCAATCGCAAAATCAAATGGCTTATAATCTCGCTCTAGAAATGCGTCCAACACGCCACTGGCAAAGACGCCGCGCATCGCTCCACCTTCCACTACAATTGCTTTCGTTGCCATGTTTCCCCCATTAATTTCTCGGAAAAGAGTAATGAAATTCGTGCATTAGCAACAATTGGTTATTCTTATTATTGAGATAGGTGAAGTCTATGTATTTCTGCCTTAGAAAGTGAAAACTAAAGATCAAAAAATCCACACTTATGACGCAACACAAGTGTGGATTTGGGAAATATAGGAAGAGTTAGGCAAATACGGTTTTGTAGGCTTCGCCAGCACCATCGATGAACATTTGGGTGCCGATAACTGCCAAAATCAGGCCCATCATTTTTGTCACCACATTCAAAGCACTAGGCCCTACCGCTTTGACCAGTTTGTCCCCAAACAGGAACAATATGTAGGTGATGATACAAAGAACCGCAAATGAAACGATGGTAATAATGGTTTGGTCAAAACCACCTGTGGTCGCAAAGTTCATCGCTGTCGCAATCGTACCCGGCCCCGCGAGTATTGGCATCGCCAACGGTGATACGGCAATACTCAAGGCTGCCTGTTGCTGCGCAGGCGAATACGCTTTTTCCTTGGTTTTTTGATGCGTGGAATCTCCTTGCAACATATTAAAACCTATCATGAAGACTAAGATTCCCCCAGTAATACGCAACGCATAAAGGGTGATACCAAAGAGGTCGAAAATCACTTTTCCTGCGATGGCAAAAATAGCCACGATGACAAAAGCAATAAACACCGAACGAAGTGCTATTGATCGAACGGTCTCTTTATCTTCATCCGCCGTGAGGCTCAAAAAGATAGGAATATTGGCAATGGGATTCATAATCGCAAAGAAGCCCATGAACACCGTGACAGTATGAAGTATCAGCTCTTTCATCTTTCCAACGCAGATAAACTATTGATTCTAAAAACAGTATATACCTTCACAAACAGAATGCGCGCCGTTTCCCCAGTCTGAACTCAAACTTATGCTCTAAGGCACAGTTTTTCTTTCGCGATAGTTTACCCATTCATTAAATACCGCTAAGGTGAACGCTCAGCCTAAAAATAGAACAAAGGATGTTAAGTCATCATGAACAGTACGATCCAAACCATTCTTGGCCACCGTTCCATTCGTAAATTTACCTCACAGCCTATCGATAAAGAGCAACTGGAAACCATCCTTCAAGCGGGTCTTGCCGCATCCTCATCCAGTATGTTGCAGGTAGTATCAATTGTTAGAGTCACGGACACAGAGAAGAGATCGCAACTAGCGAAATTTGCAGGGAATCAAGCATACGTTGAAAGCGCAGCAGAGTTCTTGGTGTTCTGTATCGACTACCAGCGTCACACCAGTATTAATCCTGATGTTCAAGCCGATTTCACAGAGTTAACGCTAATAGGCGCCGTAGACTCTGGAATCATGGCTCAAAACTGCTTACTGGCAGCAGAATCGATGGGTTTGGGAGGCGTATACATTGGCGGCTTAAGAAACAATGCCCAACAAGTGGATGAGCTACTGGGGCTACCCCAGAATACCGCCATCCTATTTGGTATGTGTTTGGGCCATCCAGATCAAAACCCAGAAGTTAAACCTCGCCTACCTGCGCACGTGGTGGTGCACGAGAACCAGTACCAAGATCTCAACTTAGATGACATTCAAGCATACGACCAAACGATGCAGAACTACTATGCAAACCGCTCAAGCAATCAAAAACAAAGTACGTGGTCACAAGAGGTTACGAGCAAGTTAGCTGGTGAGTCTCGTCCGCATATTCTACCTTACTTAAACAGTAAAGGGCTCACTAAAAGGTGATGATCACAGTACGATAGGATCAAAAAAGGCCTCTGAAGAGGCCTTTAGAATTTATCAGCAAAAACTCGCTTAGTTACCGCCTGTCGCGCCAGTACCATCTCCAGGTTGTGGTTCTGGTTTAATTGGCTTACCAGGTTTCGCTTCAGGAATTGTAGGAACAGTTGGTTTAATTTGATCTGCAGGTTTTCCTGCAGCGATATCTTTTTCAACCTGCTCAACAACGTTCTTTGTATCTTCTTCAGAAATCTCTACGTAAATCACTTCATCAGAACCCGCGCTAGCTTTAGGGTAATGTGGATTTTTCGCAATCACTTCTTCGGTAATCGATTTTGCAGCAACTGCTACAGCTTCAGGTGCAGCTGTTGGGTTTGCTTTAATGATATCCGATACAACGTTCGCTGTAGCAACTAACTTCGTAGCAAGTGCACTATTACCGCCTTCACCTTGAAGACCTTCAACTACTGACTCTGTATCACGAAGGATTTCATCAACCGTTTTACCACTTGCATTGATATCAATACCTAAGTTCTCGAATACTTTTTCGGCGATATCAGAAGAGTAAATCTCACCTTCTTTCAAAGAGTTAGAAACCAAAGTCGTAAATGGAGAGCCTGTTACTAATGAATCCGCCTGCGCTAAGCCTTGAGGGATTTTGTAATCAGATGTAATAGGTTTACCATTTGATGCGTCTTTACTCTCATCAGTATGCGTCAATACGAAAGCACAGTCACCTGGCGCATTTACGACATTGATATTTTCAAAACGCGCTTCACCAACCATACCTTCATAGTTTGTTGTATTTTCAATCGCGTCGTATGTTTCACCACCACATACAGCTTGAACCTTCATGCCGATAACAGCTGGATCATAAGCCTGAACTGAGTAAGTTTTCACTACTGGGTCACTGTCACTACCACAACCTGCCAGCAGAACCGCAGCCACACTTGCCGTTAAAAGTTTGATTTTCAAAATTAGCTCCAATAATTTGTTGTTATATCCGACCGCAACAGGAAGCATAACGGCAGTTGCATATGGTGTAAATAGGATGCATACAACTTTGGCATGAGTTTTTTCACATTAATCTCTGTTTACCTGTGCAAAATCATGCATTCGTCTCAATAACTCTAGATAGACACATTTTTGTCATATATTTGTCAGTATTTTTTTAAGTATCTAGTTGCCTTTATTGCAACCAGATGGATAATAGTTGTCTATTTTTTGTGGGTCAGTTTTCAACCTTCATTAATAAAACTAAAGCTCTAAGTCGCAAGCAGCCATTTGGAGTGCTTATTACATAAATAATTCTGAATGGACTCGTTTTCTACAGGCTTAAACTGCAGTAAAACATCAATATTGATGACATGCAGCTCAACTAGAATGATTCAATTTCAGTCGGCAAATTTCTTTCGGTAGCTATAAACCAATGAATACACTTAATAAATTTTTGGGGATAACTGTACTTCCTATCGTCCTTTCAGGCTGTACACTTCCTGGTAGCCATCTTTCTGTCAGCGATAAAACGGTAATGACTACCGAATCCAGTGACATAGAGTCTCAAGTTACCGTTTATCCCCTAACTTTGGAGCGAGTCACTTCTTTAAACTCTATTGAGCCTTTCTCGAAACCAAACCCAGAGCTAGATGTGGAAATAGCCAAATATGAGTATGAGGTTGGCCCCGGTGATATTCTGAACATCACGATTTGGGATCATCCAGAGCTCACTATTCCTGCGGGTTCGTACCGTAGTTCTGCGGAAGCTGGGAACTGGGTGCATTCTGACGGCACCATTTTTTACCCATACATTGGCGTTGTAAAAGTGGAAGGCAAAAACGTTCGACAAATTCGTTCTGATATTGCAAGCCGTTTAGCAAAATACATCGAAAGTCCTCAAGTAGACGTTAGCGTCGCAGCTTTTCGCTCTAAAAAAACCTATGTTACAGGTGAAGTGAACAAGCCAGGCCAACAAGCGATCACTAACATTCCACTAACACTTCTAGACGCAGTAAACCGCGCAGGTGGACTTGCTCAAGAGGCAGACTGGCGCAATGCAACTCTTACACGCAATGGGGTGGTTGAAAACATCTCACTTTATGCACTAATGCAACAAGGTGATCTCACTCAAAACCGTCTTCTAAAACCGGGCGACATTGTCCACATCCCACGTAATGACGCACAAAAGGTATTCGTGATGGGTGAAGTCAATGATCCAAAACTGCTGAAAATTGATCGCAGTGGTATGAGCCTTACTGAAGCACTGAGTAACGTCGGTGGTATTAATCAAATTTCGGCAGACGCCACGGGTGTTTTTGTCATTAGACGTTCAAAAGAAGAATCTAAAATGGCAGACATCTACCAGTTAGATGTGTCTGATGCATCTGCACTCGTTATTGGTACCGAGTTTGATCTAAATCCATATGATATTGTGTATGTTACCACCGCTCCGATTAGCCGTTGGAATCGTGTAATTACACAGCTAGTGCCTACGATTTCAGGCTTTAATGAGCTAACAGAAGGTGTGCTACGCATTCGCACTTGGCCATAGAATTAACATGAGCACAAGAGTTGAACCTTGTGCTCTTTTCTAATACCAAAAGAACCGTTGTTGCTCTTCAGAACAAGATAGAGCATGTAGATTCGATTATTTAGCAATAGCTTAAATAGGGTGAGAACTTGTTTTCTAATATTCTCGTTGTCTGTGTAGGCAATATTTGCCGCTCCCCGACCGGGGAAAGACTTTTACAATCTTTGCTTCCTAATAAGCAAGTGGCTTCAGCAGGCTTAGCTGTCCACAAAAGTCATCTATCAGGAAAGCCCGCAGATCAAATGGCTGCAAACCTCGCCAGTGAACACGGTATTAGTTTAGACGGGCATGAAGCACAACAATTAACACCAGAGCTCTGTGCTCAGTACGATCTTATACTGGTAATGGAAAAAGGCCATTTAGAAGCCTTAACAAAAATTGCTCCGGAGGCTCGTGGTAAAACCATGCTATTTGGACAATGGATCGAAGAAAAAAATATCCCTGACCCATACAGACAAAGCAGGGAAGCATTCGAGCATGCTTATGCGCTGATAGAAAAAGCTGCATTGGCATGGTCAAAAAAACTATAAGTCGAAAGACTATACATAAACGCTAATGGCAAGGTATTCAAGAAGTTAAAGTAATGACAACACAAACTATTAAACAATCACGTCAAGTCGACGATGAAATCGATTTGGGGAAGCTCTTTGGTATCATTCTTGATGCTAAGTGGCTCATTTTATGTACCGTCGTCCTATTTTCTATTGTAGGTGTCGGTGTTGCCATTCTATCTACACCTATCTACAAAGCTGATGCTCTGATTCAAATTGAAAGTAAGAGTTCAGGTGGTATTTCTGCAATGGTTGGTGATATGGGAGAATTGTTCTCCGCCGAATCATCTGCCACTACTGAAATTGAAATCATTAAATCTCGTATGATCTTGGGTGGCACTGTAGATAAGTTCAACTTAACAACCGTTGCATCTCCTAACTATATGCCAATCATTGGCAAAGGCTTAGCACGAATCCAAGGCGAGCAAATTAGCATTAACGTTACTCGTTTTAACGCTCCATCCTATGCGGTCGGAATTCCTCTAACATTAGAAGTTGTAGATGCAGAGCAGAAAGCATTCAAGCTAACTGAGGATAATGGCAGTGTCATACTTGAAGGAAAAGTTGGTGAACTGCTTGAGAAGAATGGATACCAATTTTTAGCAACTGAATTAGTGGCTCAAACTGGTGACTCATTCACGGTCAGCAAAATCAGCAAGCTAGATGCAATTAACAAACTTCAAGAAAACCTTTCAATCAGCGAGCGTGGCAAGCAAACGGGAATTATCTCTTTAAGCTTCTCTGGCGAAGATCGTACTAAAATTCAGGCCATCCTGAACGATATTAGCCAAAACTACTTCTTACAAAATGTACAACGTAATTCCGCAGAAGCAGAACAAAGTCTTGAGTTTTTGAAAGGCCATCTACCAGATATCAAAACTAAACTGACGGCATCTGAAGATGTACTTAATCGATTCCGTCAAGAAAATGAATCCATCGATTTAGGCTTAGAAGCTCAATCAACATTGAAAGTGATGGTTGAATTAGAAGCGCAGTTGAACGAGCTTACATTCAAAGAAAGTGAGATCAGCCAACGCTTCACTCAGGATCACCCGGCATACAAATCGCTGCTTGATAAGCGTCAAACCTTGCTTAAAGAAAAAGAGCGCCTAAACAAACAAGTTCAAAAACTACCTAAAACTCAACGTGAAGTATTGCGTATGACACGTGATGTAGAAGTTAACCAACAAATCTACATCCAGCTATTGAACAAGGTGCAAGAACTCAACATTATCAAAGCAGGAACCGTTGGTAACGTTCGTATTCTTGATAGTGCTCAGTCATTTTCTAAACCAATAAAACCGAAAAAAGCACTCATCGTTGTTTTGGCGACGTTGCTAGGCGGTATGGCTGGCGTTGCATTCGTATTGATTCGCGCAGCCTTCCACCGTGGTGTAGAAACGCCTGACCAAATCGAGCAAATGGGCATTCCGGTATATGCAAGCGTGCCTAAGTCTATTCAGCAGCTAGAGTTTGCAAGCAAACTGAAGCGCAATAAAAGCAAAGGCAACAATGAGTTGGTTTTACTTGCTGAAGCGAACCCTGCAGATTTATCTATCGAAGCTCTTCGAAGCCTACGTACCAGTTTGCACTTCGCAATGATGGAAGCGAAAAACAACGTGCTTATGATTTCCGGTCCAGCGCCTTCTATTGGTAAGACATTTGTCTCGACCAACTTTGCAGCCGTTGCTGCGAAAACAGGTCAAAAAGTGCTTCTTATTGATGCAGATATGCGTAAGGGTTACCTACAACAATGCTTCGGCCTACGTTGGGATAATGGTCTTTCAGAATACCTGAGCGGTAAAGTAGCACCTAGCAACATCATTAAATCGACGTCAATAGACAATCTAAATGTGGTTACTCGCGGTCAGGTTCCACCAAACCCTTCCGAGCTTCTTATGCACCCTCGCTTTAAGAGCTTTATTGATGATATGTCCGCTGAGTACGATCTAGTCATCATCGATACACCGCCTGTACTTGCAGTAACGGATCCAAGCATCGTTGGTGCACTCGCTGGCACCACATTGATGGTAGCTCGCTTCGACCAAACGACATTGAAAGAAATTGAGGTAGCACGTGGTCGCTTCGAGCAATCAGGTGTAGAAGTTAAAGGTGTGATTCTCAATGCGGTTGAGAAAAAAGCATCTAACTCATACGGCTATGGATACGGCTACTACAACTACGCGTACAAAAGCGAATCATGAATTAATCTAGATCGCTAATTTGACCAAATATTAAAAAGCCCTGCTAGAAACAGCAGGGCTTTTTCTATTGCACTCTTAATTGCTTGTACGTCAACAAACTGAGCGAGACAAAGAATATTGGGTCACTCCAACCAAAACCGACAAATACTCCTGTAATGCTGGCATAGGTAGTAATCACTGCCCCTAACCCATTAGTAATCAATAATGCTTTAAACAGCTGTTTCGCAGTCTTACCAGATTCCACATCACGTAACATCAAACTCACCGCAGCGATTCCACCTAAAAAGATCGACGTATGTTGCGATAAAAACAGCGCGTATTGGTCGTTAATTTGTACGCCATACATCGGCCACATCATGGTTGGTACAAAAAACAACGCAAAAGCGAATACCGTATATATGACACCATGAACGGTTAGAAAAGTGCGGTTGGTCATCATCTCCTTATCCTCCAATAGGCCCTTGATTGATCGTCGTTAACGGCACATTGATATCGAAGATTTGACCTCGTACTTCGACTACGCCCATTTTTCGTAAGCGTGCGGCATGCATTTCGAGATAAGCTTGCGCCGTGGCTTCATCTTCAAAAAGATAGATACCACCACCGAGTTTGTCTTTTTCGCTTTCCGTCCAAATTTTCCAAATCATGCCCGGCTCTTGGTTAATCGACTTAGCTAAGTCGACCAAAGCATTCGACATCTCTTCACCAAACGGACCATGAAATTCAAAATCAACTTGCAATAATTTCGCCATCTTGAGTCTCCTCTTCTTACTGACTCGCTTTCGATGACAAGATTATTACCTTTATAAAACTGACAAAAAAGTTCATAATTTTGCCATTAACTGTCTAAAAAATTGACTTATGAGACTAAAAACGACCTTAGAACAATGGCAAACGCTACAAGCGATTGATCAAGAAGGTAGCATTCAATCTGCAGCTTTGCTGCTCAACAAGAGCCATACCACATTGATCTACTCGGTGAGGAAGTTAGAAGACCAACTTGGTATTCAACTTATCGAAGTACGAGGGCGCAAAGCAGGTTTGACTGAGCACGGCAAAACCATACTGCGTCGTGCACAATCCATGCTTGAACAAGCGCGGGAACTGGAAGTCATCAGCGAGCAGTTAAAAAGTGGGGTGGAATCTCAAATCACGGTCGCAATAGATCATCTTTGTGACCCTTGTTGGCTTTATGCACCACTCAGTCAATTTTTGGAGGACAACAACACGACCTCCGTTCAAGTGGTTGAAACGTCACTGAGCAAAACAACCGAAATGGTCGTAAATGAGCTCGCTGACATCGCAATCATCAACTTACCGATAACCAACTACCCTGCCGAAGCATTTGGCGTAACAACCATGCTGCCTGTAATCGCAGCACACCATCCACTCGCTAAAAAGCCGCATGTTTCCATCGACGATTTTGCAACCACCAGCCAAATTGTCATCCGTGACTTAGGCAATTCAGACAAAACGAAAAGAGATGTGGGTTGGTTACGCGCACGTCAGCGTATTACCGTCGATAACTTCGACCACGCTTTTCACGCCGTAGAGCAAGGCGCTGGATTTTGTCGGCTACCAGCGCACTTAGTCGCAGCCCGCAAGAGCGATAAAATTAAAGTATTGGAGATCGAACACTCCCATCAATATCAAGTTGCGCTGCACCTCACTTTGCCCAAAGGAGCCAAAAGTGGTCCTGCGACTCAAGCGCTTTATCGTACTTTACTCAAAAGTGTAGAAACTCGAGCCTAGCGACAGTGGTATTGAGTTGAATCGCTAGTGTTATCGCCTATTAATTCTCCCTAAATATAGAGAAACGGCCATTTTGTGACGCTACACTCTCACAAAAGGTTGCACGAAGGATAGCGACCACCTACTATCACTCTGCTCATGCCTAAAGCACCCAACACTCGCGGAAAGAACTCGGTTCACGGCAATATCCTCACCTGCTTGGTTTAGCAGGCACAATCTGTTTTTACCTTCTTTTTAGCTTCTATTTAGGCGAGTGTGGAAGAAATAAGAAAGGTGAAATATGAACTCTACAAATAGCTTCTCGATCAATATCAATCAGCAAAAATCCATTGCTAAAAAAAGGCTCAAAGCTATCCGCCTATGCGATGACGCTACGTTGGAGTTAGTTAAGCGATTTCACTCCAAACCAGAATCTTTGGCTCCCAATACAATTCAATTGGCTGACGTTCAACATGCACTCGCAAGAGAACTGGGCTTATCCAGTTGGAGTAAACTAAAAGCTCATGTCGAAGAGCTAGAAGCGCACAAACTAGCCATCAAAGAACAAAAACCGCCACTAGATGCGAAAGTAAAAACGCTACACGTTCGTTGTGGCCACGACATTCAACAACAACTTAAAGCCAGCGGATTTGAAGGGAAATTTTTAGCCCTGATCGATCCGCTTTGTATTGGCCCCATACCAGCAACACCGCAGAACTTCCTTACCATTCGTGCCCAATATGTCGTAGAAACTCTGCTGCCCGTGATGAAGCGTGAAGACTCGATTCAAGATATAGTCACATTGGAACAATCAAACCTCGAACTGTTGCAAAGTGATGTATTTGAACGAATCGTCTTTTGGGTCGAACATGACAGCTATGATCAATTGATGCTAATTCGCGCTCTAACACAGTTAGAGAATGTAGAGAATAAAGTGATAGAGATCATTGAGTTGAACCAGTTCCCGGGCACTGAGCGATTCATTGGCTTTGGGCAGTTGCCTGAAGAAGCTATTCGTTCTTGTTGGCGATACCGTAAACCCGTATCTGCTAAGTTATTGAGCCAAGCAAAGCAGTGTTGGCAAGCAGTGTCATGTTCCTCACCAAAAGCTATCGTCAGTTTGATAGAGCAACATCAACTGGATTGCTTACCGAACATGTCCGATGTGCTTAGGCGTCTCTTGCAAGAACTGCCTCATACCAATAGCGGTTTGAGCATGACTCAACAGCTTGCTTTAAATGTATTGAGTTCACAGCGTTCACCCATCTCTGTAACAGAGTGGTTCAAGCGGTATCAGCAAATTGAAGCGCTACCTTTTTTAGGTGATGTCATGTTTTACGCCCTACTGTTACCACTTACTCAATCCGAAGCGCCGCTTTTCACTATCGACTCAGTAGAGAAAAATTGGTGGGAACAAAAAGTTACTCTGACCGAATTTGGCAAAGCGTGTTTAGCAGGCCAAAAGCGAGCAAAGCAATGTTACTGGGTGGGCGGAATGCGAATAAACGAACATAGTCATTGGCGTTGGGATCACCAACGCATCTCCTCACTATCTCACTACAAAAAATCGTAATTACGCAACCTTGAGCTGTGATGCTATTGACTGTAGTGAGCATTAGCATCGCCGTCTGGATCCAAATCCTATTACGACCTATCACCTATTTCACACTGCATAAACCGTAACTATTTATGCAAAAATCAGTTTCCGCCTCGAAGATATGCACATCATTCCTTATTTAACCGAAATGTAAGAATTCATTTCTATCGGTTGTATGTTCGATAAAAGTATTAAAACTTGAAGTTTTCAACCATTCATTTCGTTACAATTTAGTTAAAGTTCTATTTTTTATAGTGACAAAGTTCACATCTATTAATCAATCAGAGGATTATTCTTTCGTATTTTCCCACTCCACTGCTACTCTGCTCGCCGCTTTGAAGTGAACTCAAGGTGCATAACTATAAGGAGTGTTCTCATGAATACCAAGAAACCGATGTCGCTCACTAGCCGAGTAATTTTAGGTATGGTAGCGGGTATCTTGACAGGATTTGCAATTCGCACACTTTTTGCCGACAACGGATTTGTCGACGCATACATCGTTAATGGATTATTTGAAGTTGGTGGGCAGATCTTCGTCGCCAGCTTAAAAATGCTTGTCGTACCACTAGTGTTTGTTTCACTGGTTTGCGGCACGAGCTCTCTAAAAGACCTTTCTACATTGGGTCGCATGGGTGGTAAAACCCTTGCTTTCTATATAGCAACGACCGCTATCGCTATCACACTTGCGCTTACAATGGGCACGCTATTCCAACCGGGAGCTGGCGCTGATCTGACAGCAGCAAGCTCATTTAAATCGGCAGAGGCGCCTTCTTTGGGTCAAGTGATCATCGATATGTTCCCAACCAACCCAATCAGCGCGATGGCGGAAGGTAAAACCCTGCAAGTGATCGTGTTTGCGGTTCTGTTTGGTGTCGCGATCAGCGCAGCAGGTAAGCCTGGTGAGCGAATTGCAGCATTCTTCTCTGATCTAAACGAAGTGATCATGAAGCTTGTAGCAATTTTGATGAACCTAGCTCCATATGGCGTGTTCTTCTTGATGGCGAAGTTGTTTACTGGTCTTGGCTTAAGTGCCATCGTCAACCTAGCCGAGTACTTTGTTGTGTTAGCGGGCACACTATTGCTTCACGGCCTAGTGACTTACAGTCTAATGCTAAAAGGCTTTACTGGCCTTAGCCCAATTACGTTCCTACGTAAGATGGAAGACGCAATCATGTTTGCCTTCTCAACGGCATCATCAAACGCGACCATTCCAGTGACAATGGAAACAGCAAAACACCGCATGGGCGTAGATAACCGTATTTCATCATTCACTGTTCCTCTAGGTGCAACCGTGAATATGGACGGCACAGCCATCATGCAAGGTGTCGCAACCGCATTTATTGCTCAAGCATTCAATATTGATTTGAGCATGGGCGATTACATGATGGTTATCATGACCGCAACACTTGCCTCTATTGGTACTGCGGGTGTTCCTGGTGTTGGCCTAGTAATGCTAGCCATGGTATTGAACCAAGTTGGTCTGCCGCTTGAAGGTATCGCGCTCATCATGGGTGTTGACCGTCTTCTTGATATGATTCGTACCGCGGTAAACATCACTGGTGACAGTGCAGTAACCGTCATTGTTGCGAAATCAGAAGGTGCATTGGATGAAGCTCGCTTCAACGACCCAATGGCAGGAGTTGCCGAAGAAGAAGTGCATCTTAAACGCGCTGACGCCTAAATCGTTCTACGATTACCATTCTGAAATTACATAGTCCTGTCTAAAAGAAAGCCCCGATGGAAACATCGGGGCTTTTGTTTTTTCCGCGTCTAGAAATGCTCTTTCTAATCCGCCATCGAATTCAGTTTTTCTCTAGCTTGTGCTTCGTGTTCTTTAGTGATGGCATTGCCGGCAGAGTTAGCGGCTAACGTAAGTGCTGCCATGTCATCGGTAAAGCCGACGCCTGCTAGTACGTCAGGCACCATATCGGTTGGTAATACAAAGTAAGCCAACGCGCCACCTAAAATCGCCTTATGGCGAACGGCGGTGTTGGAATCTGTCATCGCGAGCCATGATTTGATGCCCATTACGGCAATTTCTTCACCCGCTTTCTTAACCGACCCTTTCATTTTTCGCCAGAAGGTTTTCTCATCTGGCGCTTGCATCGTTTGATCTTTGGCGTATTTCGGCGCCGATTTTACAGACATTGTTGTGGTCATCGTTGCCTCCGAAATTTATGACTGTGGCCAACATATTAATAAATCGAACCTGAACGCAAGATTAATAACAAGAAATGATAGTAAAGTGAAACAAAAACACAGATAGAAAAATCCCCAAACCGAAGTCTGGGGATCGTGATGTTGGGAACCAAGCTTTAGAAGGAGAATGCCTTATTGAGCAATCTTCTCCAGTACACGCATCAGCATTTTGATTCGTGGCTCGATAGACTCAAGCAACAAGTACTCTTGGTCACTGTGGAAACCTGCACCGATAGGTCCTAGACCATCCAAAGTTGGAACGCCAAGAATTGCCGTATTGTTTGCATCAGAGCCACCACCGACTTCTTTCCAGTTGATGTCGATCGCCAGTTCACTTGCCGCTTCTTCAACTAATGTCATTAAGCATTCTGTTTGTGGGCTTGGCACCATAGAAGGCTTATAAGCTTCACGAACCAATTCGATACTTACGCCATCAACGAATGGTGTTTCCAGCATGCCATTTAGCTTGCTATCGACATCATCGTATTCTTCGTTGCTCCAGAAACGTACATCCACAATCGCTTCAGCGTGCTCAGGAACGATGTTTGCGCCGTTACCGCCAGAAACAATACCGACATTCAGCGTGGTACCAGATTCAAAGTTGGTCATTGCATTGACAGCCAGAATCCAATTCGCCATCTCAGTGATTGCGCTGCGACCGTTTTCTGGCTCGTTACCTGCGTGAGCAGCAACGCCATTAAAGGTCATTTTGTAGCGAGCCATGCCTTTACGCGCTTTCACTAAACCGCCATCTGCACGTGCTGCTTCTGCAACCAGTACATTCTTAGCGTTTTTCGCAACTGATTGAATCCAATCAACAGAATCCAGAGAACCTGTCTCTTCATCTGGGTTCATGCAGATAGCGATAGATAACTTATCCAACACCGCTTGGTCGAGGTTACGCATCGCGTACACAATATTCAGCAAGCCAGATTTCATGTCCGAGACACCCGGACCGTACGCTTTGTCAGGGTCTTGAGACATAGGACGTAATCCAGCGGTGCCGACAGGGAACACTGTATCCATGTGACCAATCAGCATCACGTCAACTTGCTCAGCCTCAGGCTTGTTTCGAACTTCAAGACCGATACCCGCTCTGCCACAGTCGATGCGTTTTACGCTCCAACCAGACATCGCTTGGTACTTCCCTTCAAATTGAGAAGCGATGAAGTCAATGCCATCAGTGGTGTACGTGCCACAATCGACATTGATCAGAGGACGAAGTTCTTCGAGATATTCATTAAGAGAAAACTGCATGATTGCCCCCTAAACAAACAAGTTCATGACTAGCATTGCGCCAAATGCGTTCAATACGGAAATCGCAATCATAATTGGGATATAACGACCTTCAGTACCGATAGGTCCCATAATTCGACCCATGTACTGAACCTGAGAGCCCATTAGGTAAATTGCAGGTGCAAGAATCGCGATGTGCGTACCGTTCAAGATGCCTTGGTCAAACAATGTGATAACCACGCCAACTGCCCCGCCCATCGACATCCAAGCACCAATCAGCACCGCAGCCGCTTCACCTGGCAAACCAAAAACCGCCATTACTGGAGAAAATACCGAGCCCATCAAATCCAACGCGCCAGTAATCTGCAACGCCTTAATGATGACAAACGCCATAAGAACGTTAGGCACGGTTGATGTTGTCGCAATAACCCAGCCTTTTTTAGCGCCTTCAACGAAAATATCCGTCACCATCGGCTTACTTACTTTTACTTCACTCATTACGCCGTCTCCTCTTTTAAGTTCTCAGATTTGCTTTGCTCTTGCTTGTCTTCTTTACCTTCTGTGATGTTTAGGTAGATACGGAATAAGTTCGCACCCACGATTTTAAACAAGAACATCACCACAACCGCCAAACCAATAGAAGACGTTACGGCAAGCGAGCCATCCGCCATCGTCAACGTAAACAGCACCGCCCCTGAGGAGAAAAAGTTAACAATGGTGGCACCAGCGGTGAACTGGAACATAGTGAACACATCGGTTTCGCGTTTGGTAAGATGGCCTTCATCTTTAAGCTGACGAGTCATCGCAGCGCCCGCGTCGGTACTTTGCAGCGAAGCGATAAGAGCCAAACCAGAGTTACCCGGAATACCCATAATTGGACGAAGAAGCGGCGTTAACAGTTTGCGTGCTGCTTCTAGTGCGCCATAGTGCTCAAGTACATTGATCATACCCAGTGCGAACATAACGGTAGGAATCAAAGTAAGTGCAAAAATGAAACCGTCACGTGCACCGCTACCACCAGTACCACGAAGCGACGTTGTTGCAACTTGCACACCGTCAGCCGTTTCGGTGACACCATAAGCCACCTTGCCAAAAGAGCCATTCAACGTGGTGAAATCAAATACGCCATACCATTCGTTCGATTGCATGAGACCAGAAAAGAAGACGACCGCAAACGCCAGTGCAACGTAGCACCCCAGCGTAACCTTGCGCTCGGTTTGAACAGGATTTTTCATAACATTACCTACACATGTGAGACAGGACACATATGTTCACCCGAATAATGTGCTAGAGAGATGATCAAAATCAATCCGCCTGCCGAACATTCTGGCGACGCAGTTATGAAGTTTTGTTTTATGATTTCAATCACATTTGAAAGATAATAAAAATTTGTGCTAACAATTAGGTATATTAATCTATATCGATACCTCAGGACTTCTTCATCAATCCGACCAATGATTCCAACGAATATTGCTTTCTACAACATTCATGACGTACTTCATACTTTGGCATTGAGGCGATATCGATTAACTCGAAAGTAACATTCCATAATGAAATTTAGGTTAGGATTGTCCGGTCATATGCAAACGGCATAAACCAGAATCGACAGGACTAGGCAGCCCATTGTTACGCTCACAACCTAAAATAGCCAAGTGGACACTCGCCCTCGTGTTTTGGGTGGTGATGGTATGTTTGAGCCAAAACTCCGGCTTCTCGAAAAGCTGCCCTAAGGCTCACCAAATACAGGATCAGCAAAATGAAAGCGTGAATTTATCACCATCTTGCGACCTTTCAGAGAAGCTGGTTCAAGCGTACCAACACCAGTTTGATCATATTCTTATTCCATTTTTTCTGTTTGCTTTGATTGTGGCGCTGCCGATGGCATCCACAGCAATTCGTTATCTGGAATACACAGAGCCGATACGGGAAAAGTATCGGGTTCACCTAAAACTTTGCGTGTTTAGAGAATAAACCTAGCAAGGCGAGAGGCCTCCTCGCCTGACTTTTGTACGTATTTTATTCGCTTCACATAACAAACAACGAAATCTAAAAGTTTTAGGAAATATTATGACATTCACTCGTACACTTTTGACGTTAACGCTGGCTATCGTACCTGCCGTATCTTTCGCATCAGAAAAGACCTCAGAACAAAAGCTAGAGGAAATTACTCAGATACTAAAAGAGAACCCTCAAATTCTTGATTCATTGCACCAAAACCTGCAAGAGTACATTGCGTATCAACTATCATTTGGCGACACCTTGAAGGAGGTTCGTCACTATCTAAATGATGGCAAACATTCCTCTTTTGGTGCTGAAACCCCAGAGTTAACCATTATTAACGTAACGGACTACAGTTGCCCTTTTTGTAAACGTTTAGAAGGAGAACTGGTCAAAGTTGGTAAGGAATATCCGCAGATAAAAGTGCTTAACCTCAATGTCTCTTTTAAAGAACAATACGAGAAAAACGGCTACAACTCGGCAAGTTACGCATTAAATGTTTGGCAAAACCAGCGAGATAAGTACGAACAAGTGCATGAGTTATTGGTGAAAAAACCGGGCGCACATGATGCACGTTCGTTAAAACAAATCGCGCAGAAAACGGGGACAGAAGCGCAACTTGTCGACGACAAAGAGACCAAAGCGCTGCTTGATAAAAACTATCAGTATTTCACGCAACTTGGTTTACGCGGCACGCCCGCGTTGATCATTAATGATCAGATCATTCCTGGTTATGTGCCGTTTGACGAGCTAGAAAAAGTCATCGACCAAGAACTGGCGAACTAAAACAATAAAGCCCTTCCCTGATAACTCAAGGAAGGGCTTTATATTTACCGACATAAAGAGCGTTTAGTTACTTATCACGTCCTACAAACGCCACGACGACTTTGTCATTGCCAAGCGAACGGGAGAAAACGTACGCGCCTTCCTGTTCAATCACTCGATGCTGACCTGCGCCAATGGCAGGGTGTGCTTGACGGAACTGACCAAGGGTTTGCCAGTGTTTCAGCAAAGCTTGTTTGTCATCAGATAGCTTCCAAACCATGTCTGAACGTGTGCCTTGGTGGAAATCATCCGCATAAGGGCCAATGTTACGGCCTACTTCATCGCCATAATAAACCTGAACCGCTCCTGGGCTAAGGAGCAATGCGTTCGCGGCATTACGTTGCATGCCGTAATCTTTAAAACGTGAGAAGAACAACTCCGTATCGTGAGAAGACATGTAACTGACTGGGTTGAAGTCTTTCTCGTTCGCGATAGTGTCCGCATAGCTTTGGTAAGTGTCTGCCATTTGGCTAAAGCACGCCGCGCCTTTGTCTAGCTTCTTCTGCATATCGAAGTTGATCAACGCGTCAAAACCATCATCGAAATAAGGGCTGCGATACGCGGTGTGTCCCCAGACTTCGCCCATCATCCAGAACGGCTGACCTGATTTGCCATTTTCTTTACGCCATTGTTCTAGGCTGTTCGATGCTTCCTCTTTTAGACGCTTCCAAACTTCACCTTCGACGTGCTTCACCGTATCGACACGGTAACCATCAATGCCAAAGCGTTTCACCCAATCAGTTTGCCACTCAATTAGGTAGTCCGAGACGGTGTAATTGTCACGCGCCTCAACGCGAGTACCAGGGTTATCCAATAGCCACTGCGCGGGCTTCACTGCTTTGTCTGATTCAGTGATGAAATCTGGCAAGCCAGCAAGAGACATCGTAATGTCGCTACTGCCCGGAGCTGGGTAACCCGGCAAGCCGGTTCTTACCCAATCGCCGCCCCACCACTTCGCCCAGTTCGGACTCTGATAATCAATGTTCTGGTGGTAGCTATGCCAATTTTCGCCTGCTTTTGGTTGCCAGTCGCCCCATTTCTTGGGCAGTTCGGCATTAGGCTTTAACACATCGATACCGTCGAACTGTAGATCTGCCAATGTTGAGTAACCAGAATGGTTGATAACCGCATCCATCAAGACTTTGAGGCCACGCTTGTGCGCCTCTTCCACCAGCGTTTTTAAATCTTCTTCGTTACCGAAGTTCTCATCAATCTTGGTGAAATCGCGCGTCCAGTAGCCATGGTAAGCATAAAACGGGAATGAGCCACTATCACCACCACCGACAAAGCCGTGCACTTGTTCAACGATTGGCGACAACCAAATCGCATCTGTACCTAGGCTCTTGATGTAATCCAATTTCTCAATTACACCTTTAAGGTCACCGCCGTGGAACGTGCCAACTTCATCTTTGCCGTCTTTTTTACGACCATAACTGTTGTCGTTACTTGCGTCTGCGTTGTTGAAACGGTCAACCATCACGAAGTAAATGTTCGCGTTTCGGTAATCAAATGGCACCGCCTCTTTGGTTTTCTGCACAGGCTCTAGCAGCACTAGGCCGCCTGAGTCTTTACTTGGCGTCAGTGATACTTTCTGCTCTTTCACTTCAACCATTTGACCTGAATAAGCATCGCGTAACTTGGTGCCTTCAGGAAAGCTATCCCCCAGAGCGATCGTCACTTCTCCGCCTTGGTAGACTTCACATTGCACTTGCGGGATCGGGCGTTTAAATTCGGTTTTTGCTGCTTTTTTCGGCTCTCGCTTAAACAGCAACGTCTTAGCCGCGTCGTCATAAGCGAAGGAATAGTCGCCAGTAAAGCGAACTTTGAGTGGCAGTTCGGTCGGCTTGCCACAATTTAGCGCGATAGGTTTATTGAACTTCACTTTCTGACCATCGGGTGCAACGCAGTCGCCTTCAACGCCCGAGATTTTAAGCGTGTATCCGTCTTTGGTTAAAGGCACAACCAAAGGCTGCTCTGCACTTAGCGGGAAGTCACGGCTGTTGGTCGTGGTAGAAATGGTGATGTTAGGCTCGGCGATGGCACTTGCCGACGCAAGCAGTAAAGTAGTGGTAATCAGGTTCAGTTTCATCGTTCAGTCCATTGGCAGCACATGGTAACCATGCACATTTATTAGTTTTATTCACACTAATTGTGCCTAGATAAGAAACTGAACACATCATTCTAACTGCCTACGCCCCAAAGGTTGTGACGCTTCACATTTTATTGATATAGGGGCGTAGTTCTATTTAAGCGTAATGGATTGAGGGAGTTAAAGTTGCACGCTGCCAAGATTGCTCATTTGATTCATCGCCCATCTTGTGCGGCGAGCAGTGTAATCACTTTGTGGATAGACTTTGATTCGATATGGGTTTGGCAACACCACGGCTAAACGCGCTGCTTGCCACTTCGAGAGTTGCTTTGCACTGACACCAAAATAATTCTGCGCCGCCGCTTCAGCGCCGTAAATACCGGGACCAAATTCAACCACATTTAGATACACTTCGAGAATGCGCTCTTTACCCCACATCGCCTCCATCAGCAAGGCAAAGTAAAGCTCATAAGCCTTGCGAACGTAGGAGTGAGACGGAAACAAAAACACATTTTTCGCAGCTTGTTGGGTAATGGTGCTCGCGCCTCTCGACGGACCATGATCACCTGCCTCGGAAATCACGTCGAATAGAGATTCGAAATCGACACCATAATGATGAGGGAATTTTTGGTCTTCGGTCGCAATCACCGCTAACTGCATATTTTTTGAAATACGCGACAAGGATACCCATTCGTGTTGGCTGCTGCCTGGATAGTTCTTTGGTGGCGCAACAATGCGGCTTAACTTCCATCCCCACATTGGTGGATCGACATATTTCACCACACCAACCAAAACGATTGGGGCAACCAGTAATATCAACACCATTTTAAACAGAAATGACTTAAGCCTTTTCAACATGTGTGGTTCCCCAATGCATTAGCGATTGATGATAAACAAACCAGCGAGCTTGCCTGATTCAATCAGGAACAACAAGTTTTTGAGGTAAAAAATAGGTCAAAAAAAGCCCGATTTACAATGTAAAACGGGCTTAGAATTTGATTAGACTGAATTATTTATTCAGCTTGTAGAACACGGTTGAAAGTGGTGGTAAACGAAGCTCAAGTGATTGAGGCAGTGATTCACTTTCGACTTTTTCCGTTTTCACACTGGTCAGCACTTTAAAATCGCTGCCGCCGTATTTGCTGTCGTCCGTGTTCAGCAGCAGTTCGTATTGACCTGCATTTGGAACGCCTAAACGGAAACGCTCGTGTGGTACGGGCGTAAAGTTGGTGATGATGAGAATACGCTCACCTTCTTTACTGATACGCTCGTGCGCTAGGATACTCGCATCCGCTTCGTCTTGTAAACGCCACTCAAAACCAGCAGGAACACAATCTTGATCGTGCATCGCCGCTTCATTTCGGTACAAGTGGTTCAAATCTCGCATCAGCTTTTGGACACCTTGATGACGCTCATATTCCAGCAAGAACCATTGCAACTGATCATCGTGGTTCCACTCCGCCGTCTGGCCGATTTCCGCACCCATGAAGTTCAGCTTTTTGCCCGGTTGACCATACATGTAACCGTAGTATGCACGTAGGTTTGCGGTTTGCTGCCATTCATCACCCGGCATCTTGTTATGGATAGAGCCTTTGCCGTACACCACCTCATCGTGAGAGAGAGACAAGACGTAGTTCTCGCTGTGCGCATAAACCAGCGGGAATGTGATGGTATTGTGGTGGTATTTGCGGTGAACAGGATCTTCTTTGATGTATGAAAGACTGTCGTGCATCCACCCCATATTCCACTTGAAGCCAAAACCTAAACCACCCATAAAGGTTGGCGCAGACACCCCAGGAAACGCCGTTGACTCTTCCGCAATCGTCATCGCATTCGGGAAGTGCTTGTACACTTCTTCGTTCATCCATTTTAAGGTTGCGATTGCGTCGTAGTTTTCATTGCCACCGTCGACGTTCGGTACCCACTGATCGTGACTACGTGAATAATCGAGATAGAGCATCGATGCGACTGCGTCCACGCGAATGCCATCAATATGGAATTGTTCAAACCAGTACAGCGCATTCGATACAAGGAAGCGACGCACATGTTCACGACCGAGATCGTAGATGTATGAGTTCCAATCTTGGTGCCAACCGCGACGTGGATCCGGGTCGTGGAACAACGGTGTGCCGTCAAAGTTTGCTAAACCGTGGTCATCCGATGGGAAATGCGCCGGAACCCAATCCAACACCACACCGATACCTGCTTGGTGACACGCATCCACGAAGAATTTGAAATCATCAGGAGAGCCGTAACGGCTGGTTGGCGCAAATAAGCCAACGGGTTGATAGCCCCATGAACCATAGAATGGATGCTCAGACACAGGCATCAGCTCAACGTGGGTGTAGCCCATATCTACAAGGTATGGCACCAACTGCTCTGCGAGTTCGCGGTAGTTGAGGAAATCACCTTTCTCGTCGCGTTTCCATGATCCAGCATGCAGCTCATAAAACGATAGCGCTTCATCACGCTTTTGTGTCACTGCGCGGTTTTGCCACTTCGCATCTTGCCATTGGTAACGCTTGTGATCGTAAGTAATGGATGCGAACGATGGGTATTGCTCAGCGTAGAAACCCCAAGGGTCTTGTTTGTGTGGCAGCCCTTCCCCATTTGGCCCTTTGAGCTCAAATTTGTACTGAACGCCTTCTTCTAAGCCAGGAATGAACAAACCCCAAATGCCATAATCTAAACGTTGCATTGGGTGACGACGACCATCCCATTGGTTAAAGCAACCCACAAGGCTAACAGCCGATGCATGCGGAGCGTAGACAAGGAAACGAACACCGGAAATGTTTTCACCGCCACGTTCTAGCGTGACAAAGTGCGCGCCCATGTAGTGATACATGTCTTTTGGCGTATGCAGATGCTCGTACTCTTGGTAGATATTGTGGTACTGGTACGGGTCATCAATAATTTGTTCAACACCATTCCAATCGACCGCTAAACGGTAGTGGGTCAGGTGTAAGTCGCGTTGCTCTTTTAAGATAAAACC
Source organism: Vibrio sp. SALL6 (assembly GCF_002002385.1). NCBI lineage: Bacteria > Pseudomonadati > Pseudomonadota > Gammaproteobacteria > Vibrionales > Vibrionaceae > Vibrio > Vibrio sp. SALL6. Next base: position 292,880 of record NZ_MQVK01000006.1, on the reverse strand, counting down.
GCTGTCGCCATCGCGTTCAAGCGCCACGCGAGGTTCACCATTAACAAGCAGTTCAACCTTGTTTGCGCCCGGCATCCACACTCGCAGCGAACCTTCGCCGTCATCAATGAATGGGCCCAACGCCGCAAATGGATCTGAGTAAGCCGCCTCAGCAAGCAGTTCGTACGCGCGTTCGTGTTTTTTCTTTATTTTCTTTGTTTTGGTGATTTTCAAATCTTTCTCCCTAGAGCCAATATTCGTTTGAACCGAATGTTGGTTTCTCCACAGCCAACGTTGTGAACTCACAAAAGACTCCGCTTCTCACGTTCGTCGCGTAAACGGCGTCAAAATACAAAAATGCCCGCTATTGTCGCGGGCATAATAACGGTACTTCATCCTAACGGATTGTGTGGGTTGAATGAGTGACCTAGACGGAACTTTCGTACCTCTGAGCTAACAAAATTAGTAATCCGCTCATTCATCTACGTCACTCTACGCATCTTATTTGCTCGCCTGTGCGCGAACTTCTGTGAGGCGTTTAGAAATGCGATTCACGTCTTCACGACTGAAGATTTCATCTAGGTTCATCGACAGCTTACGACGCCAGTTTGGATACTCATCAACCGTGCCAGGAATGTTGACCGGTTGATCCATTTCTAACCAGTCTTCAAGCTGAACGCTAAGCAGTGCAGAATCACCCGCCGCAACGTGTAATTGAAGCGCTTCGCTTAGGTATGAATCCATTGGTACGAACTGCGCATCATGGCCAATGCCTTCTGGCAAGTAACCGTGCCAACGAACGCTGTCTAGGATGCCTTGTTTGCACTTCAAACGGTCAGCGAATAAGCCTTCCAACTGTTTTTCATCTGGGTACAGACCAATCTCACGACCCATTTTCAAGTCATCACAGTGCCAGAAACCGCGTAGGGTTGGCATATCGTGCGTACACAATGCCGCCATAGACTGCTCTGCGTAATGCTTCGGAGAAATAAAGCCGCCGTCCTCTTTTGAGGTTTCGAAGAAGAAGACTTTGTACGAATGCACGCCCGCATCACGTAGGATATCAACGATTTCATCTGGTACAGTACCTAAGTCTTCACCAATCACAGAGCACTGATGACGGTGCGACTCAAGCGCTAGGATTGCGAGCATGTCTTCCACTGGGTAGTACAAGTACGCGCCTTCTGTCGCTTTCTCGCCTTTTGGAATCCACCATAGACGCAATAGGCCAAGTACGTGGTCGATACGCAGTGCGCCACAATGCTTCATGTTGGCACGTAGCAACTTGATATACGCATCGTAGCCTGTCGCTTCCAACACTTGAGGGTTAAGCGGTGGCAGACCCCAGTTTTGACCTAGAGGGCCAAGAATATCTGGTGGCGCACCGATGCTTGCATCCAGCACTAGGTTGCCTTCATCCGCCCATGTTTCACTGCCAGAATCTGCAACACCAACCGCAAGGTCGCGGTACAGACCCACAGCCATGCCTTTTTCTTCAGCTAGGGCTTGCGCTTCTTTGATTTGATCGTCTGCGATCCATTGTAGGTACATGTACAAGTGAACTCGATCTTGGTTGTCTTTGATGTATTTCTGAGTGCCAGCCGCGTCGAATGTGCGGTATTTCTCAGGGAATACAGGCCAACCCCAAACGCCAGAATCTTCAGCGTGCAAATCTGCGTGAAGCGCATCAAATGCCGCTTGGTGCAATAAACTTTCGCCGCCCTTCTCTACGAAATCTAAGAATGCGCGAGCGCGGTCCGTGTTTTTATCGAGATGACGAGCCTTGAACTCACTAAACAGCAGCGGCAATACGCTCATTTTTAGTTGAGAAACTTCGGTGTAGTTCACCCAATGTGAGTCACGCGCTTTTTGTAGACGTTGTTGGAACTCTGCGCTGCCCACTCGCTGTTGTGCTTCTGCACTTAGCGCAAACTCAGGTACAGAGCTTACGTCGATGTACATGATGTTCAGCCAGCGACGAGAAGATGGGCTGTATGGGCTCGCGCCTTCTGGGTTCGCTGGGAAAAGGGAGTGAATCGGGTTCAAACCAATGAAATCACCACCACGAGAGGCAATGTCACTCACCAACTGTTTTAGGTCGCCAAAATCACCGATGCCCCAGTTATGCTGAGTACGCAGTGTGTAAAGCTGAATGCTTGGCCCCCACAGTTTTTTGTGTTGGTTTAGGTCTTCTTGTTTGAAACACGCTTTCGGTGTGATGATCAATGACATCTCGTAAGGCGTTTTACGACGCTTACGACTAATGATCAGTTTGTGGTAACCCCATGCCAAGTTCTTTGGCAATGCAAACACTAGAGGGCCACCCTCAGCACGCTCATCACGAACAATTTGAGACTGAAGATAGCCTTCAAGTACCTCTCCTTGTTCTGTTTCTAAACGCCAGCTGAATTCACTCTCACGAGCACTCGTACCTAGGTTTAGTTCCACTTCGACTGGTTCGCCGTCGCGTAAAACAAGAACAGGGGCTAGTACGTCTTTCTTATGTTTCTTTTCAGCGGAAGCCAATAGTTTTTCATCGCTGCTAGTATCGTAGCCTAGTGAAGTGAGCAAGCGGCGTAGAGTCTCGTCAGAAACTTTTGCCTCGTCTCCCCACGCGCTGACGTAGCTATCAGCCAATCTCGCCATTTCCGCGACTTTCTTTAATGCTGTTTGTTCTTTCATCGCTTTCTCCGAAGGTAATACCAACACCTTCCATGTAGGGTTTTATTGTTATCAATAACGTAAGTTTGCAAATGACCAAAGGTAGCGCTTGGCTACCTTGGTCTTAACTCTGTTCTATTAACGGTGAACCGCTTCTAGTTTCCAGATATTGTTCACGTAGTCGCGAATTGAGCGGTCTGAGGTGAACTTACCAACAAGGGCGGTATTAAGAATGGCTTTCTTCGCCCAGCCAGCTTGGTCTTTATATTGTTTGCCCATCTCTTCGTGCGCTTTCACATACGATGCGAAGTCCGCAAGACATAGGTATGGGTCACCGCCATCCAGTAGGCTATCGTACGTTGCACGTAGTAGGCCCGGTTGACCTGGAGTGAATTCTTCACCCAGTAGTAGGTCCATGGACGCTTTGAGTAAGTGATCCGCGTTGTAGTAGTCAAATGGGTTGTAACCTTGAGCTTTTAGCGCTTTCACACCTTCAACGTCTAGACCGAAGATGTAGATGTTTTCATCGCCCACTTCTTCACGAATTTCAACGTTCGCACCATCCATCGTACCGATAGTTAGGGCACCGTTTAGCGCCATCTTCATGTTACCCGTACCTGATGCTTCTTTACCCGCTAACGAGATTTGTTGAGAAACGTCAGCCGCAGGGATGATGATTTCAGCCATGCTCACGCGGTAGTCAGGAATGAATACCACTTTCAGCTTATTACCGATGCGAGGGTCGTTGTTCACCTTGTCTGCAATCTTGTTGATTGCGAAGATGATTTCTTTCGCTAGGTGGTAACCCGGTGCGGCTTTCGCTGCGAAGAACACTACGCGTGGCGTGCACTCAAAACCTGGTTCGTTAAGAATACGGTGGTACAAAGACAGTACGTGTAGCAAATCTAGATGCTGACGTTTGTACTCGTGCAGACGCTTGATTTGAACATCGAAGATAGCATTAGTATCGAGCTCGATACCCATGTGCTCTTTCACCCAAGTTGCTAGGCGTTCTTTGTTCTCTTTCTTCACTGCCATGAATTCTTTTTGGAATTTCGCGTCAGTCGCGTACTTAGCAATGCCTTCTAGCTGCTCAAGTTTCGCTGGCCATTCTGGGCCGACTTTCTCAGTGATAAGCTGAGACAGACCTGGGTTACAGAATTTCAACCAACGACGTGGCGTGATGCCGTTTGTTACATTGTGTAGACGTGTTGGGTACATTTCATGGAACTCTGGGAATAGGTCTTTCTTAACCAATTCAGAGTGAAGTGCCGCCACGCCGTTTACTGCGTAAGAGCCGATTACACATAGGTTTGCCATGCGAACCATGCGGTGGAAACCTTCTTCGATGATAGAAAGCTTCTGTTGCTTAGCGACATCACCCGGCCACATTGCACGTACGTCTTGTAGGAAGCGGTGGTTGATCTCGTAAATGATCTCCATGTGACGTGGTAGTAGGTGCTGGATTAGCGACTCTGGCCATGTCTCTAGTGCTTCAGGAAGTAGCGTATGGTTGGTGTACGCGAATGTCTTAGAGCTGATTTCCCAAGCCGCTTCCCAAGTTAGACCTCTTTCGTCCATCAGGATGCGCATTAGTTCAGGAATCGCAATCGTTGGGTGCGTATCGTTAAGCTGGATAGTCTCTTGCTTAGGTAGATCCGCTAGCGAGTAGCCTGCTGCTTCGTGGCGACGTAGGATGTCGCGTACAGACGCTGCTGAGTGGAAGTACTGCTGCATCAGACGCAGTGTTTTACCTTTCTCGTGGTTGTCGTTCGGGTAAAGCACTTTGGTGATGTTACCTGCGTCGATCAGTGCGTGTTGCGCTTCGAAGTAATCACCGTTGTTAAAGCTTGCTAGTGAGAATGGTGCAATCGCCTGACATTCCCAAAGACGTAGCGGGTAAACTGTATCTGATTCGTAACCTACGATAGGCAGATCCCAAGGCATTGCTTTTACAGACATGCCAGGAACCCATTTGCGAACTTCTTTACCGTCTACATTAACAACTTCAACGTGACCGTAAAAACCGATTTCTTGCGCCAGCTCAGGACGAGCCACTTCCCAAGGGTAGCCTTCCACACCACGCCATGCATCTGGTGCTTCTTGTTGGCGACCGTCTTTGAACGACTGCTTAAACAGGCCGTATTCGTAGTGAAGGCCGTAGCCCACAGTTGGGAACTCTTGAGCAGCACATGAATCCATGAAACATGCAGCCAGACGACCAAGACCACCGTTACCAAGTGACGGATCGCGCTCTTCTTCTAGAAGGTCAGTTAAGTTATGACCTAATTCAGCCATTGCTTCTGTTACTTGTTCGTACAGACCCATGCTGATTAAGTTGTTGCCCGTTAAACGGCCAATAAGGAATTCTAGTGAAAGGTAGTTAACGCTCTTCGCTTGTTGGATGCGAGGATCGGTTTCTGTAGCAAGCAAATCAAAAGTAGTGAACTCAGCCAGTGCGCGACCCATTGCTAGGTACCATGCGCGGCTGTCTGCGTTTTCAACCGTGTGAGCGTAAGTTACTGAAAGGTGTTTCTTAACGCTGTCTTGGAAGGACTTCTTGTCAAATTGTTTCTGTTGAGTAGGTTTCATTACGAAATTCTCACGTCTTTTAGTAATTCATCTGCCATACATCGTGCATTTACCTCTGTGAATAAACATCCTCCTAATTCTCCTCCTTTGCAGGAGGAGGGGTGAGGGCGTAGAGGGGGGACCATAAGGAAGTTAGTGATCCAAATCTCAACACGACGTCCTTGGCTCCTATTCTTAGTGATTTTGATCACAACCAAATATGAGAAAGGTTAAAGATTGTTCATGACGCTTTTTATTGCCCTTTTCGACTATCATGCAAAAAGTGTCTTACCGATCACATTAGCTTCGTTAACATCGGGAAATTTTTCGCAAGAGATGTGCAACACAATCTTAATAGCACCAACACCAAAGACATTTAAGTGACAAAAATCACAAAACAAGGGCGTAGTTGATGCCAAATCCATCAACTCTTGAGAATTAGGAAGTGGATCAAAGTAACGAGCATTTCTGATGTCGTACCATCCCTCTCGGCTTACAAGATTGAGCGATTTTTATACAAGCTAGAATTATGCGGTGTGAGTCATTTCTAGTTTTGCTAGCTTTTATACCTAAGTGACCTCGGGAGATGGCATTTTGTGTGGATATTGCCAAACCCAAAACAGGGCAGTGCAAAGTGAAAATCACGCTTAATCGCCGAAACATTGATGGTTGTTTAACGATGTCGCTGGACGAGAGGAAGACTTCGAGAGGGTCTCTTGTTAAAAACAGTGCGTTGAAGTCACTTGGGTATCATAAATAAGGACATAATTACTAATGTGGATTCCATCTAAACTTACTCGTCCCGGCCGACTACACAATGCCATTGTGCGCCCACGAGTGTTGGACTTACTACAACAAGCGCCTTACTACAAATTGGTTTTGTTCCGTTCTCCAGCAGGTTACGGAAAAACAACGATGGCCGCTCAGTGGCTATCCGATAAGCCAAACGTCGGTTGGTACAGCATTGACGACAGTGACAATGATGGCTTTCGTTTCGTCAACTATTTACTCCAAGCGCTGAACAAAGCGACCAACTTCAGCTGCTCGAATGCGCAAAAGCTGGCCGAAAAGCGCCAGATTTCCTCTTTACGTTCCCTGTTCAGCGAAGTATTTGCCGAAATGGCAGATTTTCATCAAGAGTGCTACGTGGTACTCGACGACTACCATTTGATCACCAACGATGAAATTCATGAATCCATGCGTTTCTTCCTCAAGCACATGCCAGACAACTTAACGGTTGTCGTCACCAGCCGTGCAGCGCCACCTCTGGGCACTGCTAACTTGCGTGTGCGCGATTTAATGATCGAAATCGGCAACGAAATGTTGGCGTTTGATACTGAAGAAACCACCCGCTTCTTTAACCAACGCATTGCCGATGGCATTGATGAAGACATGGCGAACAGCCTAAGAACCTACGTGGAAGGTTGGCCATCTGCGATGCAGCTGATCGCGCTGCAAGCCCAACATCAAAACCGCACATTGGCGCAAACGGTCGAGTCGGTATCGCAGTTCAATCACGCGCATTTGTGGGATTACCTAGTCGAAGAAGTATTCGACCTGCTCGATCACGAAACTCGTCACTTCTTGATGCAAGTTTCTGTGCTGGATCACTTTAACGATGAGTTGGTATTTGCCCTCACCCAACGCGAAGACGCGCTGGGTCTGATTGAATCGCTTAACCGTTACGGCTTGTTCATTTACCCACTTGAAGGCGAGCATAACTGGTTCCGCTTCCACAACTTGTTTGGCGAGTTCTTGTCTCACGAGCGTCAAGCACGTATCCCTCAACAAGAAAAAGATCTTCACCGCAATGCGGCGGTCGCTTGGTTGCAACAAAAATCGCCACACCAAGCCATTCATCACGCACAAAAGTCCAACGATAAAGACTTAGTCGTTGAGATTTTGAATGAATTCGGTTGGAAGATGTTCAACCAAGGCGAATTAAGCACACTCGAGCATGCCATCAATAAGCTGGATGCAGAGCTGCTCTTTAGCCACCCTAAATTGACGATGTTACGTGCATGGTTAGCGCAGAGCCAACACCGATACAATCAAGTTGGCCAATTGCTTGAAGAAGCCGAAGAAGAGCATAAAAAACGTAATATCGAGCTCGATATTCATTACCAAGGCCAAGCTAACGCGCTGCTTGCTCAGGTCGCGATTAACAGCAACCAACCCGAGAAAGCGCTTGAACTTGCGGAGCTGGCTCTCAGCCAACTAGACAACACTATTTACCGTAGCCGAATTGTCGCGACCTCAGTCGTAGGCGAAGTGAACCACGTGCTAGGTAAACTCGACCGCGCGTTGCCGATGATGCAGCAAACCGAAAAATTGGCGCGCCAGTATCAGGTTTACCATCAAGCACTGTGGGCGATTTTACAACAAAGCGAAATCTTGATTGCTCAAGGTTACGTGCAAGCGGCCTTTGAGCTGCAGGATTCAGGCTTTCGTCTGATTGAAGATCAGCAATTACAGCACGTTCCTCTGCACGAGTTTTTATTGCGTATACGCGCGCAAGTTTTATGGTGCTGGAACCGCCTAGATGAAGCCGAAGAATGTGCGTACCGAGGCCTACAAATTCTCGAAAACCATTCGCCGAGTAAGCACTTACATAGCTACTCAATGTTGGCACGCATTGCGATTGGCCGTGGCGAGCTAGACAAAGCCGGTAAATTCATCGAACACATTCAACATTTAATGAAGCAGTCTACGTACCACGTAGATTGGACCGCCAACGCCTCTTTATCGTTGATCTTATTCTGGCAAGCGCGTGGCAATACAGAAGCCATGCAAGAATGGTTGAACACTGCGGTTCGTCCAGAATCGGCATGTAACCACTTCTTGCAACTGCAATGGCGCAATATAGTGCGTGCACACATCAATTTGGGTCAGTATGAAGAAGCGCGCCAAGCGCTAAACTTCCTGCAAAGTGAAGCGCGCCGTACCAACCTCATTACCGATACCAATCGCAACCTCGTTGTCGAAGCAGTCTTGGCCGCACGCCAAAAAGACGAAGATCAAGCCAAAGCACTGTTAAAAGAGGCGCTAGTGATGACGAACCAAACCGGTATGGTCGGAAACTTCCTGATTGATGGCGCTACGATTGGTGGCCTGCTTGAGAAACTCAGCCTGCGTCATGAGCTGGGTGATCTAGAACGTCACCGCGCTCAACAGCTAATGAAAGACATTTCATCGAATCAACGCAGCCGCTCGATTCACTTTGATGAAGACTTTATTGAAAAGTTGGTGAATCACCCGAATGTGCCGGAGCTTGTACGCACGAGCCCGTTAACACAGCGCGAATGGCAGGTTCTAGGTTTGATTTATTCTGGCTTTAGTAACGAGCAAATCGCACAAGAATTGGATGTGGCAGGTACGACAATCAAAACCCACATTCGCAACTTGTATCAAAAGCTCAACATCGCTAATCGTAAAGAAGCCATTGTAACTGCGGAGAATTTACTGCAATTGATGGGTTACTAAATCAAATAACCTTAGTAAAGAAATGGGATTTTAGTTGAAAACAACAATGGGTTGGCGTTATGCGTCAGCCCTTTTTTATAAGCCGCCAGTGGGAGAAGTGCAATTTGCAAAGCACGTAAGTAACGTTGTTCATATACGACAGGCAAAAAAATAGCCAACCGCAATAATCGCGATTGGCTCATATTTATTGTGAACAATCTATATTCACTAACAACGTCAGTTGGCTAGGTGACCCTCGGCTTAAGAAGGGTCGAGAAGTATTATGCATTAATCATGCCAATTTTCAAAGCTTTATTTTTGGGCACAAGATCTCATATAAACTGATATTTCCTATATAAATTTTTGCAAAAAACAAAACCTAATTGCATTATGCAATTTCAAAATGCAATTTAGGTAATTTATTAACAATTGAGTTAGTCAAAATGTAAATGAAAATAAAATGTTAACGAGTTGAAAGTTCGCTGTTCTCGCCTTTTCCTGGGATTGATTCATAAGCAACCACTCAAATATTAACTACGACACTATTTCATACTTTTTTCGCAACAATCTTTGTATACTCTGTGCCAACTACATGACTTAGCACTAAAGAAATGAACTATCTAATTACTTTCTTCAAAGGAATAGCCATGGGTGCAGCCGACGTTGTCCCTGGCGTGTCGGGCGGTACTATCGCATTCATAACTGGCATTTACGATACACTGCTTGAAAGCATTCGTCGTATTAACCCGTCTCTTTTCTCTATCTGGCGAAAAGACGGTTTTAAAGCCGCATTCAATCATATTAACGGCTTTTTCCTTATTGCTCTGTTTGCTGGCATCTTGTCGAGCATTGCAACCTTAGCGAAGTTGATCACATGGCTGCTAGACACTCATCCGATCCCTATTTGGTCGTTCTTCTTCGGCCTCATTTTGGTCTCTGTGTATCACATCCTCCGTCAGGTAGAGAAACGCGATGCGATTCGTTTCGTGACTCTTCTACTGGGCGTCGGCTTTGCGTATAGCATTACGGTGCTGAAACCACTGCATCTTGAACCTACCGCTATTAATACGCTGATTGCAGGTGCGATAGCAATTTGTGCGATGATCCTCCCTGGTATCTCAGGCAGCTTCATCCTGCTACTGATCGGTATGTATACTCCGGTACTTGCGGCCGTAAAAGGCTTCCAAGTGGATACGTTGGCGCTATTTTTATCGGGCTGCGTGATCGGCCTACTTTCTTTCTCTCATCTGCTCTCGTGGTTACTGCGCAAGTTCCGCGACTTCACGCTGATGTTCTTAACTGGTTTGATGATCGGTACACTACCTAAAATCTGGCCTTGGAAAGAAACCCTAACATGGCGTACGAACTCGAAAGGCGAACAAGTACCGTTACTACAACACAACTTGTCTCCAACTGAATTTGAACACATTACCTCTCAACCATCGCAGCTAGTGATTGCGGTTGTCATGATGCTGGCTGCTATTGCGTTGGTTTTAGGTCTCGAAAAGTTCGCAGACTCTGACAAATAAACCGCGAAGCACATTCATAGAAAACGGAGCCATTGGCTCCGTTTTTGTTTTTAGGACGTAGAAGAAATCCAACAATTCGGTAGTTCGGCACACGCTCTCAACCTAAGTCCAACTCACTATGAGTCGTTAACTCATTCATCTCAAAATCATTTAGGTATAACGCACAAATTGTCGAGGAGACGCCTTGGCGAGTTACACATATGTGCTACGATGCGGTTAATGTTAAGTGATAAATGCTGAACCTTAATGAAAGTGTTAAAAATTGCCGCCATTGCGGTCGCACTCGTTGCGGGATTCTACGCCCCGACGCTGCTCAAGAGTTTCTCTTCTTCCTCGACAGTCAAACCACTTGATGAGTACTGCCTGCTCTCGACAACGGCATGTGTCCAACAAGATGTCACCATGACACTCAATGTCGATAACGCTCAGCCCCTTATTCCTGCTAAATTCGATGTCGAATGGAACAAAAGTGACGCAGAGCAGTTGGTTCTGAGCCTTTCAGGAAGAGAAATGGAAATGGGTGAGCCGAAGTTTCTCCTCAAGAAAATAGCACCTGGAAAATACTCTGGCGAAGTCGTGTTGCCCGTTTGCACTCAAGAATCGATGACGTGGGTCGGAGAACTGACCGACGGACAATCCACCATCTATCCCGCCATCAAAATGCAAAGATAAGGAATCATTATGAGCCGCAATTGGTCTCTCTTTCTCGTAGTCGCATTCGTACTGGGTTTCGGTACGAAAACCTATTTAGATAGCCTAGATAAACCCGCAGACGTTTCAGAAACAGCCTCGTCAGAACAAAGCGTGTTGTTTGGCGAAAACAATCAACCAGTCAACGTCTTTGATGTGAACGACCCTCGTATTCGTATCGTGTATTTCGGTTTTACTCGTTGCCCTGATGTCTGCCCAACGTCGCTCGCGATGCTGGCAGGTGCACTAAATCAAATCAGCGATGAGCAAAAAGCGCAGCTGCGCCCGATGTTTATCTCTCTCGATCCAGAACGTGATGAAGCGGACGCGTCCGCAAAATATGCGCACTACTTCCATCCTATGATTGAAGGCCTATCTGCGCCGTTGGACATCACGACGCCACTTGCTCACCGCTACGGCGTTATTTTCCGTAAAACCGAATTAGAAGGTTCGGAACTGAAGTACACCCTTGACCACAGCTCTTACTTCTACTTCCTCAAACCGGACGGCACGTTGATCACCAAAGTGCCACACACGCTAACGCCTGCGCCGATTGTTGAAGCAATTTCAAAACTCACCACTAAGGAAGGCTCGAATGAAGACTAATCAACTGTTTAAAACCTTGGCTTTGGGGGCATTACTGCTCAGCCCTTTAGCTCAGGCTAAGCTCGATGTCATGGCGCACGAACCGTATGCGCGTGCTATGGCTCCGGGTGCAACCACCAGCGCCGTCTTCGTAACCTTTGCCAACCGCAGCCAAGACGACATCAATATCGTTGCCGCAGAAACGCCAGCAGCAGGCAAAGTCGAATTACACGATGTCATTAAAGACGGCGATGTGATGAAAATGCGCCAAATCGACCGCATCACGCTAGGCGCAAAAGAGACCACCGAGCTAAAACCAGGCAGCCTACACATCATGCTGTTTGATTTGAAAACGCCGCTCAATGAAGGGGATGAAATCGAAGTAACCGTGACTTACGATAACGGCCAAAAGCAGAGCTTTAACGCGCCAGTGAAAAAAGTGATGGCAGGGATGAAACATACAGCCCACTAAAATCGAATTAGGCTCCTCATTAGGAGCCTTTGTTTTATTCGCTCTCTCGCAGCGCAATGGCGATTTTATTTAAAAATGTAAATCTGTGCTTTATGCCCCATACAACACACCTCCCTCTTCGCTATAACTCTATTTCCTTGTTTCCACATCTAACCCTGTTCCCGAGATAACTCTTTATGTTTCAAGCTCTCAAACGCGTTTTCAGTTTTTTGACTCAAACCAATCCAAATGTCGAGCAAGACGTGGACACCATTATTGCCGCAATTGGTGGCCTCGATAACGTGGTGGAAACCGGGGCGTGTGCAACGCGGCTAAGACTCACGCTGCGCTCTACTGCTGTCGTAGATAAAGAGGCTTTAAAGAAACATGGCGCTCATGGCGTTGTTGTGTTGGATGAACGTCATATCCAAATCATATACGGTTTGAAAGCCAACACGTATTCGCAGATCATGGAAGAACGAATGACAAGCTAGGCGCTCGTAGCAACTCTCCTAGCAAACTAAGCGGTGATTTTGCTACCCACAAATAAAAAGGGCAGCTATACTCTCCTCGTTTCATTAACCAAAGAATGAACTCACCAACGTATCAACTAACAAAGAGGACACATGATGATTGTATTGAATAGCACTAACTGGGCATCGCAAGGGTAAACCTAACCGCACCAACTCTGTGGCATAGCCACAACTCCCCTTCTCTGCCCGGTCTTCACCGGGGTCAACTCTATCCGAATTAGACCCTAATGCGATTTGTATTAAGGCGCTTTGTTGCGTCTGGGATAATTCAACAATGAATCAAACACATACTTTTTGTGACACATTAATTTCTACTTCAAACCCATTAAAGCAATTGGGTTGGAAACCATTTTTTCAGCAACAACTGACACTAGACGACTACGACAATACGATCTTTGCACGCGTGATCGCGCATCACCGAAGTGGTTATTTATTGGCAACAGAAGCAGGGCAAGTTCACCTTAATGTCCACCACTCTCTGCCCAATATGACCGTCGGAGACTGGGTGATCTTAAATGAAGATCAGCAATTTGTTCGCTTACTGGATCGCTTGAGCCTCTTTAGCCGCAAAGCGGCGGGCAACAAAGTGGCAGAGCAACTCATCGCGGCCAATGTCGATACGGTGTTTATCGTCTGCTCACTCAATCACGATTTCAACTTAAGCCGTATTGAACGTTACTTAGCCTTAGTTCACGAAGCTGACGTCGAGCCCGTTATCGTACTTTCCAAAGCCGATTTGTGCGACGACGTCGATGAACTCAAAAGCCAAGTACAGAAGCTAGACCCTCTGCTAGTCATTGAGACGGTCAACGGCTTAGATGCAGAAAGTACTTCTAAACTCATGAGCTGGTGTAATGAGGGGCAAACCGTTGCTTTTATCGGTTCATCAGGGGTGGGTAAGTCAACGCTGGTCAACGCGTTACTTGGTCAACAAGAACAATCGACAGGGCATATCCGTGAAGACGACAGCAAAGGACGCCATACGACGACCTCGCGATCGATTCACCTATTACCTGCGGGCGGGATTTTGATCGATACTCCAGGAATGCGAGAAATCCAACTCGTCGATTGCGAAGCTGGTGTCAGCGAAGCCTTTGCTGACGTTGAAGCGCTTGCCGAGCATTGTCGATTTGGTGACTGTAAACACCAAACTGAGCCCGGTTGCGCCGTTCAAGCGGCCATTGAAAGTGGCTCTCTTGAAGTTCGCCGTTTCAACAATTATCTAAAACTGCTGCGAGAACAAGCCTTTAATGGTGCGACCTTAGCAGAGCAACGAGCTCAGAGCCGACAATTTGGCAAACTCACTCGCAATGTGATGAGTGATAAACGCAAACGTCAGCAAAGTTACTGAGTTGTTAGATTTGAGTTGTCAATAAATTCAAAGGAGACTTTCGTCTCCTTTTTAATAACTTTATTAAAAACCATTACTCATAACCAACGAGATTTTTCAACATAAAAATCTCGTTTAGATAACATCGAGCAAACATTTAATCCAAAAACAAACTAAAACTAGACACAAAATATTACCAAGCTAAGATATGTGATATTCAGCAAGAAAATGGCTGAATTTATAAAAACAGGATAATTGATAATCATGTTCTTAGCGCACAGAAGCAATGCTCATTCCTTGTTCATCAAGGGCATTATCGCCGTGTAATGTTTGGCTATTGCCCTGCCGCTCTGACATAAAATTGCAGGAATGACGTATGCAACACAACAGCCTCGTTGCCCGATATGCTCGCGGTAACCTCGTTCTCCAGATCCTTGTCGGTATTGTCTTTGGTATTTTGCTCGCAACAGTTTCACCAAGCCATGCTGAAAGCGTTGGACTGATTGGTAGCCTTTTTGTAGGCGCTCTTAAAGCCATCGCACCGATCCTAGTGTTTATTTTGGTTGCCGCTTCAATCGCGAACCAAAAGAAAAACCAACACACTTACATGCGCCCAATCGTTGTTTTGTACCTAATGGGTACGTTCTTCGCAGCGCTTTCAGCCGTGGTTCTAAGCTTCCTTTTTCCGACCCATCTAACGCTTGTAACCGGCGCTGAAGGTGCAACGCCTCCTCAAGGTATTGCAGAAATCCTACGAACATTGCTGTTTAAACTGGTTGATAACCCAGTAAACGCACTAGTAGAAGCGAACTACATCGGTATTCTTGCTTGGGGTGTGGGTCTTGGCCTTGCACTTCACCACGCATCAGCAACAACGAAAGCGGTATTTGAAGACCTAAGCCACAGTGTTTCTCACATTGTTCGCTTCATCATCCGTCTTGCACCATTTGGTATCTTTGGTCTGGTTGCTTCAACTTTCGCGACAACGGGTTTCAGCGCGCTAGCAAGCTACGCTCACCTTCTTGCGGTTCTACTTGGCGCAATGATGATTATCGCGCTAGTAGTAAACCCAGCGATCGTATTCTTCAAAACCAAACAAAACCCGTACCCATTGGTATTCCAATGTCTACGCGAAAGTGGCGTAACAGCGTTCTTCACTCGCTCAAGTGCAGCGAACATCCCAGTAAACATGGCGCTATGTGAGAAGCTAGACCTAGATGAAGACACTTACTCAGTATCTATCCCTCTGGGTGCAACCATCAACATGGCTGGTGCAGCAATCACTATTACAACGCTAACGCTGGCTGCAGTGCACACAATGGGTATTGAAGTTGACCTGATGACAGCGCTACTTCTAAGTGTTGTCGCGGCGGTTTCTGCATGTGGCGCTTCTGGTGTTGCGGGCGGTTCTCTACTGCTTATCCCTCTAGCGTGTGGTTTGTTTGGCATCTCAAACGACGTAGCAATGCAGGTGGTAGCGGTTGGTTTCATCATCGGTGTGATTCAAGACTCTGCTGAAACAGCGCTAAACAGTTCAACAGACGTTATCTTTACCGCTGCTGTTTGCCGTTCAGAACAGCAAAAAAGCCAGTAAGATAAACATTGAATAATAGAAAGGGGAGCCTGTTGGCTCCCCTTTTTCGTTGTCGATAATTTATTGTCGACAGAATATGCATTCGGTGTCACTTATTGATCACCAATAAACTTTCTGTCGGTTTTTTCTGAAACACGGGATTTACCCTTAAACTTTCGAGATTCGATGCGTAAAATGCCACCCCATTGTATGAATGGTCGATTTAATTTAAGGGCAAACGAATGAGATGGTTGTCTAGTTTCTCATTGAAAGAGTGGTTGTTCGCTGCTGTTTTACTAAGCGGAATCTCTGCTTATGCACTCCACCATTCGAATCAGCGCACGTCCGACGCCCGCTCTGCTGCCATTCAAGTTTTGTTTGCCGACATGCAGTACTACGTCTCCATTCTCAACGCCAATGCGAAAGCGTTCAACCAAGAGAATGGCGCAAACCAATGTGTCCTGACGGCTGTGGGCTATCAAGAGTTTTACAACGGCTACCCAGAAACGCAAAGCGAATGTGGCGAACACCTTGGCTTTTTTGACAACATGACGATCTCAGACGAAATGAAGCAGGCGAACTTGGTGTTCATTGAAAACAACACTTATTCGATAGTCGGCTACGGCCCTAGTGACTCGCCAGAAGCTTTGATGCAAGGCAAATGCTACGCCTATTACCGATTGGAAGGCGCAGGAAAAGACGGACACAGTTTTAAAGTCGATACGTCCCAATGTTAGCGATCAAAAAAGGAGCCGCCGGGCTCCTTTTTTGTGTTCGAAAATAGCGTTACGCCATTTCTAGTTCCACTTCTTCAATTGGGAAGTGTTTGCTTGGTTCAACAAACTCTTGCTGCGCTGCGATGGTTTGCAGTTCCCATTCGCCTGCATGGTAAGTGGCGCTTAACACTCCGTAACACGCGTCGTGACAATGTTGGAAAGCTTGTTTAGGAGACCAACCTTTCAGCAATCCTGAAGTGAAGATCGCCGAGATAAGGTCGCCCACGCCAACAGGTTGTTTAGCAAACTCAAATTGAGGACGCTTCGCAAGGTAAATGCCTTCTTGCGTTGCCAGTAGCATGTTGAAGCTGCCATTTTCTAGGCAGTAAAGGTGCTTAACTAGCACAACTTTTGGACCTTTCGCTAGCGCACGTTGGCATGCGGTGATCGCATCGTCTAGTGAGTGGATTTCCATCTCAGCAAATTGACTTAGCTCGAATTGGTTCGGAACGATCACGTCCGCCATTGGCATCAAACGAGTCAGAAGATTTTCAGCAATACCCGGAGCCACAATGCAGCCTTTGTCTGGCGCGCCCATCACAGGGTCGCAAACATAAAGTGCGTTCGGATTCGCTTGTTTCACTTTCGTCACAGTATCTTCAACAGCAAGGCACTGCTCTGCGCTGCCTTGGTAGCCGGTCAACACCGCTTGGCATTTTTCCAATGCACCGATGTTTCCAAGACCACGAACTAACTCGCTGATGTCTTCAGCCGCAAACGCTCGCCCAGTCCAACCTTCTTGATACTGCGTGTGGTTAGAAAATTGAACGGTATGAATCGGCCATACTTCGAAACCCATGCGTTGCATTGGGAAAACGGCACTGCTGTTACCAGCATGACCAAAAGAAACATGAGATTGTATAGAGAGGATACCTTGCATAGTACCTTACCTCTTATTGTTGTTATCGATAGTTCAAAGACAGCGGCAAGCGCCAGTTTTGCGAAACCAGTAGTGTATCCGACAAACCAAGATTCTCTAACTCAATTCTCCTCAATATCTTCAGAGTAAGTTGGAGTGCTGGTTTTCAACACCATCTTCTTAATTTCCATTTTGTCTTTATTCAGTGCGATTTCTAGGGTATCTCCTTCCCTTATCCCGAGCTGAGCCAGGATTGCGCTTGGAATGACTACGGCGGTATCGTCACCGATTTTAACAGGTTGACTTATCATCTTTCGTCCTCCAAATGTCGAAAATGAGTTTTCACGTCATTGGATGTCTAGTCTCAAATACATTGAGCTGACTTGGATTTGGCGTAAATGCCTAAAAACAAAGAGCCTTCCACACCGCGTTTGGGAAGGCTCTTTCAGTATTATTTTTTAATTTGCTAAAGGCTCATGCTTCGCAGCAATCAGACCGTAAGCACTCCAGCCTAGGAAGGTTACGATAGAGCCCCACATCATCGCTTCGTAGCCGGAGCCGTAAAGCGCGTAGAAACTGTACAGAGAGCCAATCAGAGCGATAACGTTGGTGGTTTTCATCTCGCGCTCCGGCACGTGCGCCACTTGCTGCATGATGAAGATTGCGCCCATACATAGAATGTAAGGAATAACGTTTGTTACTACCGCTAGGTTAACCAGCGCTTCGAACTGCTCGTTCAGCGTTGGAGAGATCGTCATTAGAGACAATACAGATTGGATAATAGTAATCGCGATCATACCTTTGATTGGCGTACCACGTTTGTCCACTTGAGAGAACAATTTAGGGAAGAAGCCAGCATCAGAAGACGATTTGAACACTGACGCGATAGTGAATTGCCAACCCAATAGAGAGCCCGCACAAGCCAATACCGCCATACCCGCAACCACTTTACCAGCAGCTGAACCTAACATCACTGTCCATACGGTTGAGAATGGCGCTGTAGATGCAGCAAGCTCAGAGTTTGCAACGATACCAGAACAGATGTTTGTCGATACAATGTAAACCACAGCCGCGATTAGTGTACCGCCCAGTACTGCGATTGGTACGTTCTTCTCTGGGTTTTCTACCGCTTCAGAGTTCGCACAAGCTGATTCAAGACCAAGGAATGCCCATAGCGTCATCGCAATAGAAGCACTCACTGCTTCACCAAATGGCAAGCTGTGTGGGTTCCAAGCTTCAATGTACATGGTTGGGTTAAACCAGAACCAACCAACAATACCCAATGAACACACTGGTAAGATTACGCCCCACACGGTGAATGTACCAATTTGACCTGTGATTTTCGCACCACCGAAGTTAGCGAAAGTACAAATCCAAAGAATGGCGATGGTGTACAAACAGGTTTCGACCGGAGATAGGGTCACTTCAAAGAATGCGGAGCCGTAACCCACACAAGTAATCGCGATCGCAATGTTCGCAATAAGGAGCGACAATCCGTAAGTCCAGCCCGCCATAAATGCACCCGATTTACCGAATGCATAAGACGCGTAACCGTTCATACCGCCGTCACGTTTACTAAAGCGACCACATTTTGCGAACACGTAAGCCAACGCCAAAGAGCCCGCCGCCGTGATCAGCCAAGACAACACAGAAATGGTGCCCACTTGCGCCAGTTTACTTGGCAGCATGATGATACCGGAGCCGGCCATGTTGATGAATGTCAGAATGGTTAACTGCACCACCGACATTTTTTTAGTTTCAGTACTCATAAATTATTCTCCACGAATAAGCGGTTCGCACCGACGCCGGAGCGTGGTGCGAACGGGTAGATTAATCTTTTAGGACATAACAATGTGCGGTAGTGCGACCGTTAACATCTTCAAGGTACACACCTTGAATTTCTGGCGCGAAGCCTGGGAAGCGGTTGATGCCTTCTTCTAGAGATAGGAAGTAATCCACCACGTGTGGGGTCCAGATTTCACCAGTGATCACACAGATGATGCCTGGAGGGTAAGGAAGTGCACCCTCAGCGGCTACGCGACCAACGGCCTCTTTAAGTGGTAGGTAATCGCATTCACCACGGAAGTATTTGCGTGTCGCCACGTCTGGTTTGTGAACCATTTGTGGGAAGTACTCGCTGCGGAACATCGCTTTTTGTAGCTGTTTCACGTTCAGCTCTTTGTACATGTCATGCATTTCCTGACATAGCTGACGGATGGTGTAGCCACGGTAGCGTTCTTTATTCGCTTCGTAGACGCTTGGAAGTACGATACTTAGAGGCGCATCATCACGGATGAATTTTTCGAATCGGTTAATTTGAGCCACAAGGTGACGGATCTTACCCATATCTTCCGCAGGAGTGAGTAGGAACAAGATAGAGTTCAAGTCACACTTCTCAGGGATGATGCCGTTTTCACGAAGGAAGTTCGCCAATAGCGTTGCAGGAATACCGAAATCTGCGTAGCTGCCGTCTTCTGCAATACCCGCAGTAGTTAGCAACAATTTACATGGGTCAACGAAGTATTGACCTTCACCGTAACCTTCAAATTTGTGCCAGCTTGCGTTTGGCTCAAACATGAAGAATTTCTTGTTAGTGGCGATCACGTCAGTGTCGTAGCTGCCCCAAGGTTGACCTTCGACTTCGTCTGGAATGAACGGACGAATCAATTCACAACTCTTAAGGATTTCTTTACGCGCTTCGATACCAGTCTTAACCGCATCGCGCCATAAACGCAGACCTGCTTCGCCATCGTGGATCTTCGCGTTCACATCAAGCGCAGAGAACAGTGCGTAGAATGGTGAAGTCGATGCGTGCATCATAAACGCGTTGTTAAAGCGTTTGTGGTTACAGTAACGAGCTTGACCTTTGATATGGCGGTCTTTTTTGTGGATTTGCGATGTTTGAGAGAAGCCAGCTTGTTGTTTGTGAACAGACTGAGTCACGATCACACCTGCGTCTTCTGGTTTCAAATCCAGCAGCAGTGGTGAACAGTCTTTCATCATAGGGATGAACTGCTCATAACCAACCCACGCAGAGTCAAACAGGATGTAGTCACAAAGATGACCGATCTTATCCATCACGTAACGAGCGTTGTAGATAGTACCGTCGTAAGTACCAAGCTGGATAATAGCAAGACGGAAAGGACGTTCATCGCGTGCACGTTCTGGATCCACTTTCGCGATTTGAGCACGAATGTATTCTTCATCGAAACAGTGCTCATCCATACCACCGATGAAGCCCCAAGGGTTACGCGCCGTTTCTAAGTAAACTGGCATACCACCCGCTTGGATTAACGCACCGTGGTGGTTCGATTTGTGGTTGTTACGGTCGAACAGTACCAAATCACCTTCAGTTACTAGCGCGTTACACACCACTTTGTTTGAAGCAGAAGTACCGTTGAGTACGAAGTAAGTTTTGTCCGCGTTAAATACTTTTGCAGCGTGCGCTTGCGCTTGGTGTGCAGAACCTTCGTGGATCAGCAAGTCACCTAAATCCACGTCCGCGTTACACAAGTCACTACGGAACAGGTTTTCGCCAAAGAAATCGTAGAATTGTTTACCAGCTGGGTGTTTTTTGAAGAACTGACCACCTTGGTGTCCCGGACAGTCAAACGCTGAGTTACCCATCTCAACATAGTGCGTTAATTGCTTGAAGAAAGGAGGAAGCAGACGACATTCGTACTTGGTTACTGCTTCGTTGATTTGACGACAGTAGTACTCAATAGATTGTCTTTCTAAATCGATAACGCCAGTTAGCCAAACGTAATCTTCTGCCGAAACTGGGTTTTCATCCGTTACTAAGAAAACTGGAATACCGTAACCCGTTTCAGAAATCATTTTATGCAGACCTGCTTTAATGTCTGCTGAAGTAATAATAGCCGCACCAACGTCGGTTAATTCAACTTGCTCTAAAGGTTGTAAATGACGATTAAATTGTTCATCTAAAGATTCAGCTAATAAACTGAAGTCTTCTGGCATGTAATTACTAACACCTATAATTAAACGTTTCATTTGGAATATCTCTTTTTTGTTCTTTAAAATTGACAGGTACAGATATTACAAACGAAAACGATATTTAAAATTCAAAAAACAAATTTCGTGATTAAATTTTCATATTTAAAAGTCTTATTTTCTCGAATTAAAATTTCGCGATCTTCATCACTTTCCAATTGATAGCCCAATGATATTGAAACCAGACTTAAAAGGAAAAATAATTAAAAATTGTGTGACCACAGCCATTGTTGTTAGAAATAAAATATCAAGAAAATAAATTTTTGAGATTTCTATCACTATATAATTAGTAGGACTATATTATTAGGGATAATAAATATTATAATTTTAACTAAATTTAAACACATAATAAAAAAGCCATCAACACATGTATTGATGGCTTTTTACTTTAGGTGCAAAGGAAACACAATTCAATTAAATAAATGACTATCTAGCTTTACGCCATTGTTGGACCACTGTTGATAGCGTTTTACCGCGATACCAGACGAGTACATGGTATGCTTACAATCCATGCACTCGACAAAGTACAGCCCGCTCATTCCTGCCATAACGTGCAGTCTACGGCTATCGCAACGCTTACAGGACAAGCGTTGCACCTTAGAGTTCACATCTATGCGTCGGGCAAAGTTAAGAGTCTCATGAGAGCAAAGGGCTTCCACTGCGCTTTCCTTGAACGGATGCTCACTGAGTAAATGATTGATGGCGTAATCGTACACCGGGGGAATCGAAGATTTGCCACTTTCAATATTGGTTATCTTAGCTACGGAAACTCCCAACAAAGACGCAAACTCCGCTTTGCTGTATTCCAAGATGAACCTTGAAGAGATGAACTTATCTGCACTAATGATTCTCAACATACACAAATCTCTAATAGAAATAAAACAGAGCAAATGGAATATGCTCCATTTTCTGTTGAAACATGTAATGAAAAAGTTACTTCCGAATGTTTTTATACGCATAGTATGCGCTATTTTTATTTGCTTATTATCTTGCGCCTAATTAAGAATAAAATCAACAAATCAAACCTTAAACCAAAAATATAAATTTAAATTTAGAGGTACAAATTTTAATTAATATTATTAGATAAAGTAATGAGTGTATTTTTTAGCCTTTTATTTATAGCCACGAAATTAATTTCCAATTCCAGTTAATTAGATATTGGAAATGTTTGATTTGAGCTTAATAACCATCTCTGAAACAGGGGGGATTCCCCTCCATTTTTAGGTTTCACTAGAAAGTCTGAACTAAACGTACAAAATCTGTTGAGAAATCGAATAAATAATATGCAAATGAATAAATTAAGATCTTCGCAACACTCAACCATGACCGCTTGGCCATGTTTGCAGCGTTAGTACATATAGAAGCGAACATCGTGATTCAGGACTCGATGCGATGAGAAAACACGCAAACGTCTTAAAAACGGTGTACTCGTCTCTATATAGAGATTCTTGTAAAAACAGGGATGGGAAGAGAGAGGGTGGCATCGCCTAGAGGAGCTTGCCAGTAGCTGTTATCAGGCAATAAAAAAGCCTCATTACTGAGGCTCTTCGAAGATTAAGGTTGTAAAAAATTCTGCGTAAAATCGAGCACATCTTTGGAAGGCGTTTTCTGCTCAGGTGGTTTCGCTGATTGATCTTCTGTTGTGACCGTTGTCATATCCGGTTCGAAGTTTAGCTCCGTCGTCTCCTCCCACGTATTCCCCCCAGATTTGTGCTCGTCACTTAACACTTCGTTAAGCTCTTCTTCGCCAGGGAAATATACGTCACGTTTGTACACCTTGTTCAGCGCACGAATGATCGAGTGCTTTTTCACCATGCCAGATGCTAGCTTTCTTTGCAGAGGCTTCGCAATGGATTGAAGTCCAACCACCACATCCACACCGATGTTCGCCGCCACTTCATCGCGAAGGGTGCGAGCTGGTTGATAACCCATATTGGCAGAAAGAAACAACCAAACATACGCAATCGCATTGCCTGTTTTTCCTCTGTCTTTCCATGCTTCGCCTGCATGGTACATCGCTTCTGCGCTGCCGCCCTCAGCAGCACGTTCCAGCCAATAGCAACCTTTCACCATGCTCTTGTCTGCACCAATGCCGTTTAGATAACACAAGCCGACTTGAATTTTTCCTTCTGCACTGTCTTTTTCTGCCGCTTTCATAAACCAGTAAAGTGCATCGGCTTTATGGCCTGAAGTATTTTCAGGCGAGAGCTGCCACTCTCCCATGTAAAGCATCGCAGCAATGCAACCTTCTTCGGCCGCCGTTTCGATGAGTTGATGGCCTTTCGGGATGTTCTTCTCTACCCCTCGACCAAACACCAGTGCTTTACCTGTCGTGAACTTCGCTTCAATATCACCTTCCATGCCCGCGATGGCAGTTCGCCAAAAGTTCGCCTGCTCTTTTAAGATCACATCTTCTCGCATTCGCTCACTAAGGCGCACAATGCCGTACATGCCTGTCACGTTATCCAACTTCGCCGCTTTGTCGTACCAATACAGCGCTTGTCGAACGTTGTCCCGCTCAGCTTCTTTCGCTAAAAACAAAATCGTCGGGATGTGGCCAGTTTCTGCTTTAAACTCACGCTCTTTGCGTTCTTGCTCGCGCGCCTTTTGCATCGCTTTACGATACGCAGCTTCACGCGCTTTCCTCTCGGTCTCCAGCCGTTGCCTTCGCATCGACAATGAGATCATCCAAACAAATATCAGGACGAGTGAAAGGCCAGTTGCCGCAATGGCAATGCCCATACTACTCATAGATAGCCTCTTTTTTAGTCAGGGCCCAAATGAACTCCCTACCGGGGAGTCTTGAAAATCACATGCCGACCAATATCGGCAGCCTTTATTATATAACGACCATTACCGCAAAATCTGAAGCTTCTAAGTGTCTGTTGGCGTTATTTTATTCAATATCAGCGTAACTTATTTTTAAAGGCAAAATATCACCCCATTTTTTATAGAAGTTAATCACAGTTTTGGGGCTGAGATATTCTCCTCCCCTATCATCCCCCCTTACTCCTCCTATAAAAATTTACATTTTGATGGTGTGCGGAATATCTCACTATGCGACCGTTTTATTATTTATTTTGTGAACAAAATCGACTGTGACAGAAAATTTTTACTTGTAAAAAACTTAACAGCCTGCTCTCACATTTTGCTGATGATTCAGTGTATTAGCATCTAGTTGAACATTTCCTTTTCGGCATCTTGCCCCAAATAGGGCGTGTAGCGCTTCGAGCTTTAGAGCCACGAAATACCGCACGTCCGTTATATCAATTCAATAACAATGGATTTGTAAACGTGGACAATAAAACATTCAAATTATCAACGATTGCCAAAACCGTACTGCCTTTGATTTCCATCGCGGTCATCAGCGGTTGTGGCAGCGATAGCACAAGCGACGACACCACGAACCCAGGCTCTGGCCTATACCCTGCGGGAGAGAACGAGGTTGTCATTTACTACAAGCGCGATATTGCATCCGCATCAACGGCAAGCGACTACGAAGGTTGGGGCCTGCACTTGTGGAACGGCGAAGGCTGTACCAGCACCGACTTAGAAGCCATGGGCATTGCTGGCACAGGTACGGACTGGTCTGCACCGCGTCCATTCGACGGCATCAACGACACCTACGGCGCTTACTACGTACTGAAAGTGAACCCAGATGCGTCTGATCCGCACGAATGTATGAACTTCATTCTGCACAAAGGCGATGAGAAAGCCTTCGGTAGCTCGAACTCAAAAGTGGAGCTGACCAAAATTGGCGACTCTAAAGGTCTATTTGGCTTCCACGGCAGCAGCGAGCTTTACTACGAGCCAATCGAAGAACGTCCAGTCGATATTGATGGTCAAAAAGCGCATTGGTTAGATGCCAACACTATCGCATGGGAAGCGGCAGCCAATGCTGATTCCATGAAGCTGTTCTACAGCTTGACCAACGACATCCAAATGGATGAAGACAAGCAAATCTCTGGCGGTACAGCTGTTGAGCTGACCAAAGCGGGCGATTTGTCTGACGGTCTTAAATCTCGTTTCCGCCACCTTGCAAGCCTTCAAGCTGCTGGCATTGATGTGGACGATGCAACCCTACGTACGATTCTGAAATCACAAATCGTCATGGTGGCTTACAACGCAAATGGCGACGTTATTTCTGCAACTGAAGTGCAAAAGCCGGGCGTTTTGGATGCAGTGTTTGCCGATTCCAAGGCAGGTGACGCAATTAGCCAAGAACTCGGTGCGATTGTGGAAGGCGGCGCAGCAACCTTCAAACTTTGGGCGCCAACAGCGCAAGACGTTGCTCTGATCATCTATGACGAGAATCTGAAAGAAGAAACAACCGTTGCGATGAAAGAAGATTCAGCAACTGGTATCTGGGTTTCTGAAGCGCAAAGCAACGTCGTCAACAAATACTACCGTTACCAAGTTAAAGTTTACCACCCAACAACGGGCGTCATCGAAACTCGCTTGGTCACCGATCCATACTCTCTGAGCTTATCGAAAAATTCGATGTACTCTCAAGTAATCGATTTGGATGATCCAAGCTTGATGCCACAAGGCTGGAGCGACTACGAACGCCCAACCGTTAAAAAAGATGAAGACCACGTACTGTACGAATCACACCTTCGTGACTTCAGCTTTAACGATACAAAAGGCACCAAAGAATACAACGGTAAGTACTTAGCACTCACAGAAGCAGACCGCGAATCGGTCTCTCACTTGCAAGCACTAAAAGACGCAGGTTTAACAACGCTTCACATCCTGCCAGCGTTCGACATTGCTACGGTTGATGAAGAAGCGGCGAACCGCGTCGATATTACTGACACCGTAGGTAAATTGTGTGGCATCAAACCAGAAGCGTCTGTCTGTGACGAAGTTGATGGCGCGAAAGTGATTGAAGATGTGCTGAACAGCTACGATCCAGCCACCGGTTCTGCGCAAGCACTGATGAACGATTTGCGCATGCTAGACAGCTTCAACTGGGGTTACGACCCATTCCATTACACGGTGCCAGAAGGCAGCTACGCGACCGATCCAAACGGCTCAAAACGTATTCTTGAGTTCCGTGAAATGGTGCAAGCAACGCACAAAATGAAGCTGAAGCTGATCATGGACGTGGTGTACAACCACACCAATGCCTCTGGCATTAACGACAAATCCGTTCTAGATAAAATCGTCCCAGGATACTACCACCGTCTTAACGTCAACACTGGCGGCGTAGAAAACTCAACCTGTTGTGACAACACTGCAACAGAAAACTTGATGATGGGTAAACTGATGGTTGACTCATTGAAAGTGTGGGCGGACGACTACAAAGTTGACGGTTTCCGTTTCGACTTGATGGGCCACCAGCCAAAAGATGTGATGGTCTACGCGCTTGAGCAAATCCGCAAGATTGACGAGAACACCTTGTTCTACGGTGAAGGTTGGGACTTCGGTGAAGTGTCTAACAACGCTCGTTTTGATCAAGCCACTCAACTAAACATGGCTGGCACTGAAATCGGTACGTTCTCGGATCGTCTGCGTGACGCTGTTCGTGGCGGCAGCCCATTTGATGGCGGTGTCGATTCAGAAGGTAAGCACCCACTTCGCTTCAACCAAGGTTTTGGTAACGCGGCTTACGCGAATGAAGAAACCAAAGTGGATGCAGAATCAGTGAATGGTCGTCTACACAACCAAGATTTGGTTCGTCTAGGCATGGCGGGTAACTTGGCTGACTTCGTTCTTCTAGACTACAAAGGCGACACAAAACTAGGTAAGAACGTTGATTACAATGGTGCGCCAGCAGGCTACACAAAAGTGCCATCAGAAAACATCTCGTACGTGTCTAAGCACGATAACCAAACACTGTGGGATAACAACGCGTACAAGATTGCGACTGCGACTCCTTCTGCAGATCGTGCGCGCATGCAATCTGTCTCGCTATCAACAGTAATGCTTGGCCAAGGTATCCCATTCATCCACATGGGTTCTGAGCTTCTGCGTTCTAAATCGATGCAGCGCGACTCTTACGATTCTGGTGACTGGTTCAACCGCGTCTTCTTTGACGGCAGTGACAACAACTGGAACGTAGGTCTGCCTCGTGAAGACAAAGACGGCGCAAACTGGGAGCTGATCAAGAAGATCGTTTCTGATACGACAGCGAAGCCAGATACAACCGATATTGAGCTAACCAAACAACAATTCCTAGAACTACTAAAAATCCGTAGTTCAAGTGAACTGTTCCGCTTAGATACCGCTCAAGAAGTCATGAACCGTGTTGACTTCCGCAACGTTGGTAAAGACCAAGTGGAAGGCTTGATCGTTATGTCTATCGACGATGGTAAATCAGCTGGTGCCGATTTGGATTCGAAATACGATGCGATCGTTGCTGTGGTGAACTCAACATCAACAGAGAAATCATTTGTCGTGAAAGGCGCGACAGGTTTCGAGCTGCATGAAGTTCAACAAAACTCTGCAGATGACATCGTGAAAGGCGCAAGCTTCGCAAATGAAACCTTCACTGTGCCAGCACTGACTACTGCGGTATTCGTACAGCCACAAGACGGCGCGCAAGGTGTGGGTCTGCCAGTCAATACGGACAACAAAGACGTATCGAGCATTCCTCCTTTCGGTGAAACCGTGGTTTACGTGAAAGGCACAATGAACAATTGGTCAGACAACAGCGACTGGGCAATGACTTTCATTGGCAACGGCATGTACTCAGTAACAGGCGTACTTGAAGCAGGCAGCCACGAGTTCAAATTTGCAGACACAGGTTGGGCAAATCCGAACATCGGTTGTTCTGTGGCAACAGTGGGCAGCGGCTCTCTGGAGCTAGGTGCAGACGAAAACTGTAAACTCACCGTCGCAGAAACAGGCAAGTACAACTTCACACTGAACGCGCTATACGTTCAAGATGAGAAAGTGGAAAAACCTGTGGTTTCCGTAACCAAATCTGCGGATGCACCAACGTTTGGTGAAACAGCACTGTACCTACGTGGCACCATCACAAGTTGGGACACTCCGGCGCAAGATTCAGCAGCGAAGTTCAGCTACGTCGCCAATGATGTTTACTCGCTAGACATTGACCTAGCTGCGGGTAGCTACGAGATGAAGATTGCAAGTGCAGACTGGGCAGCAGACACCAACTTCGGCGGCGAAGGCAGTGTTGAGCTTGGTAAAGCACTGACGATGGAAGTCGGTGGCGGTAGCGCAAACCTAAAAATTGCGATTGCAGAAGCAGGAAATTACAACTTCCACTTCAATGCGGCTGACAAGTCAGCGCCAATCGTAACCGTCACGAAGAACTGAGTTCTCCAGTTTTCACAACATCCGTAAATACAAGGGGAAGCATTATGCTTCCCCTTTCTTATTCTCAATGGTTCGCCGTGAGATTGACTCGCAATGTTGAAACCAATTGCGCGTTAGTTCCCCCAAATTTGCTCAACAAATTCAGGATGATCGATAAACGGGTTGCGGTTCCCTTGGAACTCAAACACCAAGTCATTGCGACGGATTTCTTTCGCGCTAACAGGATCATTTTTGTGCCAACGTTTCAGCATGTTTAGCATCCAAGGTTCAAATACGTTCGTACTGGTGCCATCCAACACCGCGTCAGAGTTGCTCGTGTTGTTCTCCCAATTGCCAATCACGTTCTCGTAACGGGTTGCCATGTAAAAATACGCGCGCGCAAAATCGCCTTTAAACTCATCAATCGGCTCAAACACGGTGCCTGAATAACCCAGTGCTGTGCTCGCTTGACCTAGCTTAGAACCATTGCTGGAAACATAAGTCGAGGTGCCCACTTCGCCAAATGGCCAGTTGCTACGTTTGGCGTTTACATAACCATCGGTGGCAAACAAATGGTGACCGTCTGAGTTCATCGGTTCAACTTTGCCACCAAACCAGCTTTTTGGGAACGAGTGTTCACGGTTGTAGCAATCCCCTTCTTGACTGTATTGACCGCATTGGTCGGTTACTTTCGTGAAACTCACTGTGTCGTTGCCCGCAGGCTTCTCTGAATACATATCAAGAATGGAGCCGTCTTTCTCGTAGTAGTTGTCCAAATCTGCGTCTTTAACCAAAGTCCAAATCGCTGAATAGCCACGGCTGGAGTGATTATTGATGATGTTAAACAACGCCGTTTTGAGTGCGTAGCCTGTCTTGCCAGACGCGGCTTGATAATACCCATCAACCACTGGTGGAGTCGTAGTGGTGTCACCTAACGTAAAATCAGTGGTTTCGCTTTTGGCGAACTCAGCGCCAGAAGCAAGAGTCTTGGCTCCTTCCATCAACGTGTACGAACCCGCGCCACTTCCACAACAAATGCCGTCACCATACTCATCTTGAATGGTGAGCTGGTAGTCCCCGTCGGCTAAACACATGCTTTTTTCAACGGTGGTTGCCGACTCATAACCCTGACCAGAGAACAGTACTTCGGCTTGGCTGTTTTTCAGCGTCCAACTCGTTTCAGAGCCGTAGTTGTCGGTCGTGAGAGTCAAGACCACTTGGTGATCACTACAGCTCTCTACGGGAGGCTGCGTGCTTGTCTCGGTCGGTTGGAAGTTATCGACATAAACCACTTCTGAGCCGTCAAAGCCCGCTTCATCATAAAAACGTAATCCCACATCGATGGTTTTCGTGGTCGTCGCGGTGTAATTGAGTGTGAGTTCTTGCCACTGATTCGTTTGCTGCGGATTGGAGTAGCCGTGATAACCGTCTGCCACCAATCGAGCTTTTACATGCCCTTCAGTGTGATACACCGAGACAGAGAACGGATAGGTTTTCCCTTGCTCCACATTAATGGTTTGCAAAAAGTCGGTGTTGCTCTGGGTACCCGTGTTCACGACGACTTGAGCAGCCAAGCCGCCCGATTTGATTTGTTCGCTGCTTGGCGACACCGCGATGCCAGCGTCAATCACTGACCACTGCGTAGGTGCATTGCCATTCCACTGTTCAAAGTCACCATTAAGAATTTGGCTATACGCGAGCGGAGAGCTAACGGCAGCAAGGAGACAAAGAGGAGCTGTGATGGATTTCATTATACTTTTCCATTAGTTATGTAAATCCCACACACGATAAACATATTAGTTAGGCATAAATAACCCATAAGTCACACTTTTACGTTGCACGAGTGTTAATTTGCTTTTTAATGTGCAGCTTATCTCACAAATATCGTACGGATTAACAGCAAAATACCAGTGCAAAACGCGAGGTAGCCAGTTATCCGCACTTTGGTAAAAACCATTGAGAAGTTGAGAAGAAAGGAGAGAAGTAGAGCGAAAAAAGCCAAGTGTGCACCTATGGGGGTCAGCAACAACACTTGGCTTGTGTATTAGAAAAGTTCTGTGCAGCTCAACCGATGAGCGGCAATGCTGGATGATTCCTTAGGGAGTTACCGCAAAGAATCGCCCTTGTAATGGCGACATCGGAAGTTGATATTGACCATTGCTCGGAGCAATTTTTTCATTCGTGAGTAAATCCACCAGCTCACCTGTGCCAACACTCTCCTGAGCAAGAATGACGGTTCTCGCGCTCTCTAAGGTATTTAACGCAAACAAGACTTTGTCTGAACCAGATTGTTTCAAGTCCACATAACTGCCGTTGCTCGCAACTAAATTCGTGCGTGACCCTTGATAAAGAGCGGGATGCGCATCGCGCATTGTCATCAGCGATGTCACATAAGCTTTGAGATCGGCTTGGTTTGCATCAAGCGTCGCCGTCACGCCTTCAATTTTCGCACTGCTGCGCGCAACGTGATCATCGCACAAACCTTGAATAGCACAGGTGTTGTTGTCTTCTTTTGCGGCAAAACCATCCACTTGATCCCCGATTTCATCGCCGTAATACAACGTGATTGGCCCAGTGTACGCAGCTTGGAAAGCAAACGCGGCTTTATGGCGTAACCAATATTCTGCATCATTCACATCCGCCAAGTTTCCGCGCTGCAACAAGTCACCAAAGCGCACTAAATCGTGGTTGCCGATCATCAAATTCGGCTGCGCATGTGTTGGATATTGGTTGTGTGTGCTGTAGCCGTTGTCTAGCCAATCCACACCGCGACCACCCACGCCACTCTCATTCACAGCCAAAGTTTCAACGATGCGATAGCGCATAGGGAAGTCAAACGCAGAGCACAATGCTGGATCGCTGTTCGATCCATACGCCTCATTCGCGATCTCAGACTCCCCTTTCCAAATCTCTGCCACCATGTAAGCCAACGGATTCACTTGATCGCCTTTGCTATTGGTGTACGTCACACTTTGTGAGGCTTCATCGACGGCTTTACGAAGTTGTGTCCAAGCGTCTGTCGGAACTTGATAGGCTTGATCTAAACGCCAGCCGTCAATCTTGAGTTCTTTGATCCAATACGTCGCCACCTCTTTGTAGAAATCGAGACTGGCTGGGTAATCCACGGGATTGCTTGAGCCTGAAGGCAACAAGCCGGAAGGCGAGGGTTTGATCAAACCATTCTTATGGTGGCCAAATACGCCATCAAAAAATACGTACAAACCGCGTTTGTGTGCTTCTTCGACTAAAGTTTTCGCGGTCGCTAAGTCACCAAATTTGGGGTCGAT
Organism: Vibrio sp. SALL6; assembly: GCF_002002385.1. Classification (NCBI taxonomy): domain Bacteria; kingdom Pseudomonadati; phylum Pseudomonadota; class Gammaproteobacteria; order Vibrionales; family Vibrionaceae; genus Vibrio; species Vibrio sp. SALL6. Next base: position 261,320 of record NZ_MQVK01000006.1, on the reverse strand, counting down.
TTTAAAGTAATCTGTCGCAAAATAGCCGGTGGCGTCCAAACGATCCGACCAATGATCTTGTCCTGCTATCGCTTCTGACTCAAAAACTGGCGTCAACCAAATCGCATTCATCCCTAAGTCTTGGATGTAATCGAGTGAATCAATCACCCCTTGCAAATCACCATTGTGATGGCTGGTACCATAACCTGTACCGTGACCAATGCTTGCATCACCATCAACAAAACTCTCTACCATGATTTGATAAGTACGAAGTTGGTTACTTTGCGTCATGACATTGGCTTGGCAAGCATAACTCGTATCCGGTAGCGGCGTGCTGCTATTACTGTCGCCACCAGAAGAATTACACGCAGATAAAGCACCCATCACACTTAACGCAAGCAACGATCGATACAGGCGATGGTTACGTAGAACATTACGCATTTTACTCTCCCTAATTTACTCAAATAACCTACAAACATTTGAGTAATAAAATTAACCCCAACATGTTTTCCATGTAGGGGTTAATAAATAAAAAACAAATTTTAAATAACTGAATGGAATATTATTGGCACTTATTTACCATGACATGAACAGGTTTGCCTTTTCCTTCAAACTGAAGGCTCCAGACATATTTACCATCTTCTTTAATATCCACAACCGTATCAGTACCGTAACCACCAAACGTTAATGGTGTTAATTCACCAACATTCATTCTATTTCCTTTTGCAGTAAATTGTGGGAACCACAACTCGGTCGCATACTGCATTTTGTAGGAGCCTACTTTTTCTTGAACCACCGCTTGGTAGAAGTTATTCCCTTTGTAAGTGTATTGACGCTGAGGCACGTGTTTCCAATCGGAATCCGCAAACGTACCCACCACAAATAGTGGTTTAGAAATTGGTCCTTTCGCCGTGCTATCTGGGTTGTCACACGCTTTCATGAAAGCAACCACTTCGTCTTGAGACATATTAACAACTGGCTCTGCGGCCGCTTCAGGTTCTGCCGTCGATTGACAACCTACTAAGGCAACAAGTAGGGCAGCAGCAAGAGAGGTCTTCATCATGTTCATTTCACGTAATTCCTTTTTAGTATATCCAAAGCAAAATAAACTCAACGACTAAAATAAATATTAATCGTTATTAAAATGGGAATATCGAACGCTAAATATCGTCGGCTTGAGAATTTAAATCACTTCGAGAGTTTTATTTATTTCCTAAGCTAAAAATATAAGTTAGGAACTGTCATTAATTATTGATCTAACCAATATAAAAAACAAAGCAATAAAAATAATTATGTGAATAAGGTAACTCTATGTAGGGGTATTTTTATTGGTTTATTTTCTATGAAAAAAGGCCAGCATTTCGCTGACCTTTTATATTCGATTATTTTTTATTTACGGCTTTCACAAACACTTCTTGTACGCCTTCAATACCTAGCTCTTTTGCTTCATCAAGCAAGGTGAGTGCTTTCGGAATATCGTTCGCTGCGACTGCCGCTTCAATAGAGCTGTGGTAGTAGCTAGTGAGATCCGAACCTTGAGGAATGTTGTCGTTTTTCGCAACAATCTTGGTATTCACGATATCATTCGCGGATACCGAAAAGCGGAACTGACCCAATGGGCTATGTTTCGCGAGAGGGTCTGCAATATCTGGCGGCTGAGTATGGCGCGCCATGGCGAAGGCTTTTGCAGGGTGTAGAACTTGTGTACTTCCTTTTAGATCGGCGGAAGTCGTGTAAACCAATACATGCAGATCATTACCTGTCATGTCTGGAATCACATTGAGATCAAGTACGAATTTATCGTTGTCCAACAGTTTTGCTGGTTCGTACTTAAACTTTGAGAAATCGGCTTGGTAAATGGTTTCTCCTGCCGAGTTCATTACTGCGACATTTGGAGCATAAAATTGAAGTTCTTTACTTACGAATGTCTCTAATTTGATATCGAGACTGCCACGATTGCCCGGAAGAGCGAACGCTGCAATTGCGCCAGCACTGTTGCCATCCAACAGCATTTGGCTTTTATCAGTCAAAGCGAACTCAGTAACCACAGGCACATTAAGCGGTACCCATTGAATATCACCCGATTGAGTGATTACTTGTTGCTGACCTTTTGGACTCATCTCTACTTGTTCTACAGACGCACAACCAGTAGCCAACATGCCCAGCAGTACGGGAGCAAGCCATTTTCTCATTACTGTCTACCTCGACTCATTATTGTTTTTGAAATAAATACAGCCAGATAGGTTCTGGCTGTATCATTCTAGGACAATTTAGGACTTAGTGGTTAGATGATTACCACCAAGCTTCAGCTTGTACACCGAATTGGAACGTATCGTCTGAACGACCGCCGTTAAATACTTTTGAGCTGTTGTCATCATCAGCTGTTAGGTATGTAGCGTATAGACGAATCTCTGGACGAGCCCAGAAGCTAGAACCAGCAGACCATGCCTGCGCCACTGTGAACTTACCGTAGTCACTTTCGAAACCATCGTTATCGTCCATACCGTAACCTGCTTCGAAGATAGTCTTGTGGTTATCATCCCATTTGTACATAGGGCGAACTACTACAGATGCAGTTTTCCATTTTGATGACCAAGAACCCATGTCTTCGCCTACACCGTACACTAACTGGTGACCCATTTCCCAGTTTTCACCCATGCCGATTACACCCCAGTTGATTAGGCGGTAACCTGAAGCACCATCTTTAGTTTCTGCAGCGTACCAGCTACCACCACCGTAGAATGCCATTGTCTGTGCATAACCTTCAGTACCATACTGAACTACTGTTTTGTTGAAGCCAGAATCTAGACCTTGAGTCAATTCAGCAGTGAACATTACGCCGTCTTGTGCGTCTTTAGCACCAGTAGATGCATCATCAGATTCGTTTAGAAGAGCGTAGTTAACACCAACTTCTAAAGAGCCATTTTCCCACACTGGAAGACCAGCATAACGTACGTCTAGAGTGTTTACGTTTAGAGAGCCACTCTTATTGCCAGAATCTTCAAGAGAATCACGGTCGTTACGAATCCATGCAAAAGATAGTTTACCAGGACCAGCTTCGATGTTTTCTACACCAGCACCTGCACCAGATGTATCCCAGTAATAGAAGTCAGAGATATGGATGTCATGACGTTGGTAGTAACGCTTACCTGCCCATAGTGTCGCTTCAGGAGCAAAGTTTAATACGCCTTTAGCTTGAACATTGAACTGACGTAGAGCAAATTGTGCATCATCTTTACAAGTTAGGTTTGAACCACTAATGCTACAATTAGTTGCAGTGCCTTCCCAGTCGTTAGAACCATCTGATGTCATAGCGAACATAGAGTCTACGTAGAACGTTTTACCGTTGTTGTTGTAAACTTCTTTACCTAGTTGGACTTCACCATAAACGTCACTTTCGTTACCTAGACGACCGATTTGACTCTTTTTGAAATCGATCTGTTGGCCACCGTCAGCGTTAACGCCAACACCAGCACGCATGTAACCATGAAAGTCCACTGCGAAAGCAGAACCAGCAGCTAAAGTTGCAGCAACAGCAGCAGCAATTACACTTACTTTTTTCATTCTTAACTCCATTAAGGGTATTTATAATTCTGTCTTCCCTGCTCGCCCTTAGGTGAATATAGGCAGTAAAAACGCACCTAAAGAAAGAGAGGTAAGATGGGAACGAATCCCCGTTTGTTTCAACAGTTATAAGACTACCCGAGGGGGACAAGGATGACTTCCTCCGCCCCAAACTAATTTAGGGGGGATGAGAAGGGAGTAGAGAAATTACCGCATGGTGTTTTTTCGAGTCAGATCACCAATCTAGGGAGGAATTAGTAAGTTTCTTCGGTTTTGAGCCGCTACAAAGTGATAGCTAATTCATATTTTGGACCCGAAGTCGTCATCTAAAGTAATTAAATTACACGAATATTTTTCTATTTAAGGTGGTTGACCTTAGTAAGACAAAGTTTTTAACTTATAGTTTCCTAAAGGTAGCAATAAATAATAAATAAAGTATCTCCGATGACACGACTTTTCTCTCGCCCCTACCCCCTAGGCGCAACGTTAAATAAAGAAGGCTGTAACTTCTCTATTCATGCTCCGGGTGTAAAAGATATCCAGCTGGCATTGTTTGCAAGCGATGGCAGCTATAGTTTGCATGACTTACCCAATGAATATGCGGGTATACGTCATACCTTTATTCCCGATATCAAACCGGGGCAAAAATATGGTTACGTTGTCACACATAGAGATGAACCATTACTCATCTCCGATCCTTACGCCAAATCTTTAGACAAAGCCCTTCACTACCATCCTCCTTATACTCCAGCCAAAAGTTTTGATATGCCGAAATGCGTCGTGATTGAAGACACTTTCGACTGGCAGGAGACGGATCATCCTCGTATCCCGAGAGAGGACATGGTGCTGTTTGAAACGCACGTCAAAGGGCTTACCCAATTACATCCAGAAGTCAGTGCAACCACCAAAGGGCGGTATCTTGGTCTTGCTTCACCTCAAATGCTGGCGTTTTACAAACAGCAAAACATCAACACGTTGCAATTGCTACCTATCGCAGCGTGCATGCATGAGCCACATTTATTGGAGATGGGCAAAGTCAATTATTGGGGTTACAACCCTTATTTGTTTATGGTGCCCGATCCTCGTTACGCAGAAAAAGATGCGGTAACCGAGCTCAAAACCACCATTCGTGAGCTGCACAAGCATGGGATCGAAGTGATTCTGGATGTGGTTTATAACCACACAGCAGAAGGAGGCGAAGGCGCAACGGTGTTTAATCTCAAAGCGCTCGATTCTCGCTTTTACATTAAGCACGGCAATCACTTTGCCAACTACACTGGTTGTGGCAACACGGTCGATCTCACCTATCAACCAGCATTAAACCTGGTTATGGACACGCTGCGTTACTGGGTTAGCGAATTCAAAATCGACGGTTTCCGTTTTGATTTGGCCGCCACTTTGGGGCGTCAAGGGGATGACTACAACCCGGAAGCGGCATTTTTCAAAGCCGTCGCTCAAGACCCGATTTTGCGTGAAACTAAATTGATTGCCGAGCCGTGGGATATTGGCCCTAATGGCTATCAAGTTGGTAACTTCCCATTTGGTTGGAACGAATGTAACGACAAGCTGCGCGATATTTCTCGCAGTTTTTGGCGTGGTGACCAAGGCTATTTGAAAGAGTTTGCCACTCGCCTTATGGGCTCTCGCGATATCTACAGCGCCGCCAACTGGCCATACAAACTCACGGTAAATTACATCACTTACCACGATGGCTTCACGTTGCAAGATTTAGTCTCTTACAAGCACAAACATAACGAAGCCAATGGCGAAGAGAACCGCGATGGCCACGGTGACAACCGCTCAGAAAACTACGGCGTAGAAGGCGAAACGGAAAACATCATGATCATCGCCACGCGTGAGAAGCAAAAACGCAACCTGATTGCGAGCTTGCTCTTTGCGTTTGGTATTCCGCACATTTTGACCGCCGATGTATTGTCACACTCGCAAGGTGGCAACAATAACGCCTACTGCCAAGACAATAAAACCAGTTGGATCAACTGGAGCGAGACGGAGCGCAAAGCGCACTTCAAAACTTGGATGGCGCAAATGGTCGCAAACCGTCACCAATACATGGTGCCTTTCATCCGTGCTTTCAGCGGCGAAAATCGCAACAACAACCGCATTTTCTGGCGTCGAACCGATGGCCGATTAATGGAACACGACGACTGGAACCGATTAAGCTCCGTAGCGCTTCACTTAGGCATTGGTAAAGACGGGCAAGAGTTGGTTTACCTCATCAACCAAACGAACGCTACAGCGCGATTTAAGCTGCCAAACGAGCGTAATCAAGAATGGGTAACGATTTGTGACACCAATGTGCGCAACCTCAATCCTGGGCACGCAGAAGGCGAAGTCTTGCTGTCACCGACCTCGATGGTGATTTTGCATTACCAGCCAAAGCCAAATTCGCCACAAGGTGAGCCATTGCAAAGCTAGCCAATACAACACCTAAAATAAAAAGCCGATACAAATATCTGTATCGGCTTTTTTCATTGCTTGCGGACAGATACCCCAACATACATCTTTGAACACCAATCAGCCATAAAACTCATCACCTAGATCACGGGGATATGGCTCTAAGAAAACCCAAATGGTTCATTTAGTGTTGTAAGCATTAATGAACCCTTGTATATTTATGGACCATTACAGTATATGAACCAACCCAATGAGGAATGCGGTCATGACGACTTATATCTACACGCGCTACTCTCCAAAAAACAAAGCCCACAGTGAGCACCTTGCCGCGTTGCGCGAGGCCGCTCCTGATGCACTGCATTTTGAAGATAAAATTCGTGGCTGCGTTCCCCCTTCAGAAAGAGAAGCGTTTCAAAAACTTAGCAATACTATTCAATCTGGCGACACCATCGTGATGTGGTGGCTGACAGCATTTGGTCGCGATTTTAGTCAGGCTCTCAACGCCATTCGAGCCTTGCTTGAAAAAGGCGTCACACTAAAAACCGTATGTGAACCATTGACGTTTGAACCTGACTCAGAACAGACGAAAACGTTACTCGCTTTGCTATCAGGTTATGGAAAGGTGCAAATTCAGCATCGGTTGTTCGCGGCGGAGCAAGGCCGCCAAGCCATTAAAGATCAACCAGATTTGTGGAAACAGAAGTTCCGTGGCCGCCCTGCTGACCGGGAAAAACATCGACTCATCGCGGCGTTACTATTAGAAGGGAACACGCTGTTGAGCGTGGCAGATCAATGCGATGTCAGCTTGTCGACGGTTAAACGAGTCAAAGCAAAATTGAGCGAGTTTGATGAAGATGGCGCTCTAAGAACGCGAAAAAATGCCGGATTCGCTGATGGTGAATCATCATGAACCGTCCCATCAATTTCCGCACGATTCTATTGGCATGTTTGATCATCAGTGTTGGCCAACTGAGCATGGGTTTAGTGATGCCTTCTCTACCTTGGATCGCCAAAGACTTCTCAGTTTCACTCGATCAAGCGCAGCTCCTCGTGAGTATTTATCTACTTGGATTTGGCCCTTCCCAGTTCATCTATGGCCCAATGTCCGACGCATTAGGGCGTAAGAAAGTGCTACTCGCTGGTTTGCTGATCGCAATGTCCGGCTTGCTGATGATCATTTTCTGGAGCCATACGTTTACTGGCATGGTCTTAGGCCGCTTTTTGCAAGGCTTGGGGACGGGTTGCTGCGCGGTGTTGGCTCGGGCTTCTACTCGCGACCAGTTTAGCGGGAATGAGCTTCCCGTCGCGATGTCTTACATTGCTATGGCAGCGTCCATCACGCCGTTGATTGCTCCTGTGATTGGTGGGTTCATTAACTTCCACTTTGGCTGGAGTATGGTGTTCATTTCATTGTTGGGTTACGTGTCGCTCGCTTGGATCATCATCGCGTTTCGATTCAAAGAGACCATCACACGACGCTCTGCAATCCCCTCTCCAGCCAAAATGTTGGTGCAGTATCGTGATTTGCTCTCGTCTCGATATTTTATGAGCTTTGCGAGCATCAGTTGGCTCAACTTCAGCTTGATGATCACGACCGTCTCCGTGATGCCTTTTATCATGCAAGACCAAATCGGGATGACATCGGACGAATACGCCATGTGGGCCCTGATCCCCGCGTTAGGTATGCTCGGCGGCACAACCATTTGTAACCGCACCCGCCCCGTCATCGGAAATAAGAAAATGCTGCTTTGCACGCCTGTTTTGCATATCAGTGCTGCACTGTGGTTGTTTTTCTGCCCGGTAGAACCCTTGTATTTGATGATTGGACAATTGTTGATGATTCTTGGCAATGGCATTGCGTTGCCTTGTGCACAAGCACTTGTGATGCAACCATACAAAGAGCAAGCGGGCGCGGCGGCAGCCATGTCTGGCGGCGGTCAAATGGTGGTCTCTTCCTTGGTGAGTATGACGCTGGTGCAACTTGGATTGAGTGAAGCGTGGCATTTGTCGTTGGTTGTAGTGCTGTTTACCGCCATCACCTTGACCAATATTCTACGTGGATTCAACACTGAAGAAGCGCATCAACAACGAGAGGCGGCAGAGAAAGCCAGCTAATGTCACCGACTTAATTGAAGAAAGAAAAACGCCCACAGCATTCCGTGGGCGTTTTCGTAGGGTTTCAAGTCTTGTTGCGTTTACTGCTGGGCAACGCTCACCTTTTTGGTCGAGCTGCGGTAATCAAACTCAAAACCGATGCCTTTGTCAGTGACGTCCATCTTCATGCCACCCGTTAGCTCGTTTTGGAAGCTCACTAGCACGTCTTCAGGAAGAGGCTGACCTGTCGCCATTGATGCTTTTTCTAACACTTCCAGAATACGCTCTGAGTCCATGCTAAAGCTCAACAAACCGTTTGGCTTCAACTCTTGAGCCATCACGTCCTTGCTTGCTTCTGCCGCGTACTCGCCGCTGTATAGCGTTAGGTGGCTGCCATTTAAGCGTGCAAACACGTCCATCTTCATGCCAGTGTGCATCTCTAACAAGTCACTAACGTTCACAGGTTGATTGTCTGGTTGCAGTTGAAGCTGCGCCAATTCAGGAACTAGCATTTGCGCAGTTTGAATCAACATGTTTGGATCTTTCGCAGACAGAGTAAACATGCCATCCATTTGGCTAAACACTTCGCCAAACTGTGCATCAGGATTGATGTTCAGATCGAACAGTTGCATGCTCAACCCTTTCAACCCATTCAGCATGCCAGAGCCCATACTCACCGCTGCCGCCGGGTTTTGTCCGCCCATGTCTTTTTGCATTTGGCTCAGCAGCGCACATTGGTATTGTGGCTGAGTTATCTCTGTCCAAATTTGACCAATCGATGGCGCAAGCGTATTGATGTCGATGCCTAGCGCCAAGCTAAAGAAGCTCTTATCGCTGTTAGACTCGGTTAACACACCACGAATCGATTTAAGCGCATCGACGATCACTTTATTCTTCGACTCAACAACAAAGCCGCCTTTGATTGACGCTTGCTCACCGTTTAGCTTGTACTCCGCAAACGCCACCGATTGAGGCCAGTTTTCTGCAATTTGCGTAAACTCGTTATGACAAACTGGTGTGCGCATTTCCGTAATGTTTGGATCGACATTAAGACGAGTTAATTGACGAGCAAACATGTTGCCATCAACAGTGGTTAAACCTTTGATGATTTCACGATGGTCGATGTAGCCAAAAGAGTTGTTTTTTTTGCCATACTGAGTTTGGATGGCTTCAGCACGACCGCTATCCGCTAATGATTGGGTTGGAGACTCAAGACCCAGCGCCATTTTCAACGGATTAAGATCACCCAACTCCGCGATATCCACCGTCACGGTTAGCACGTTGTCGATAACCGCCACAACTAAGCCAATGCCATCTTGCGGATCTACTGCATCCGTCATTTCATAACGACGGTACTCCACCGTACCCAGCTTCACTTTTTCGTGTGTCACGCCGCTCATTTGCTCTTCGTGATCCAACGTTTTCCAAAGCGCCTCTGGATTCTCGATTGGCAGTTTGTAAACTGGCACCATACCGAGCGTGTAAAGCACTGGGTTGATCTCATCGCCTGTACCTAAGTACGCTTTCAAAGTTTCTGGCGACGCAGCACTTTTTAAGTATCCGTCAAACAGATCGATCGCAAACTGCTCTTTTGGTGACAGCTGCTCACCAACAAACATATCAGACATGGTCATTTGATTGGCAGAGCCAAACGCGTTCACATATTCGTAGTGTTTGAAAGGTTCTGTTTGGAAAGTAACTACGAGCGAATCGGCTGGGATTTGCGCCAATAGTGAGCTTGAACCGCTCTGAGGAAGGTTATTTTGGTACAGGTACCCAGCGGCCCCCGCTGCTGCGACCACTGCTGTAGCCAATAATAGTTTTTTCACGACCAACTCCGTTGTTAGTTATATCGGTTCGTAAATGCGTTTTGCATTCGAGTTTTAAGCCTTAATAAATCGAGTTCTGTAGAGACGAATTACAGTTCTCCTACACCGCCAAACACTGGCTAATGAGTGCTCTATCGGCATATCAACCGTCATCATAAAGATCCGTCGCCAGTTATCAATTTAATGAATATTAATTTCTTAAAATATCCGCAATTTATAGGATAAACCGTGAAGTATGTTGAATTGCACATTCATACTATTGGTAATTTCGTCACTCTAAAGTGCCAAACATGCAACACCGACCAAAATTAACCCAACATTAAATCCGCACTGAGTCTTTTATCAAATATCGGAAAACGGCTCACGACCTGACACTTCTTTCCAATTTGCCTCTGGCAGTCCCCTGTGGTTTTCCTTACAGTCGAGCTCACTCAGTGACGAGGCTTATACCAGAATACGATCATTACGACATGATGAAAGACCAACTGACGATCTCGATATCAACCATCAATGGCTCCAAGCATTGGTATTTCAGTAAACGGATGCAACGCAACCTAAAAACCTTTTTAGGGCTATTTGTACTGACTTTGGCAGCTACCGCCATTCTCATAAACCATCTCTACGCGCGGGTCGATAGCGCAGCGATGAAACAAGCGCAGCTCACCGAGCACTCACGCAGCATGGGCGAAGAGCTCAGTACATTAAAGGCGTTGAAGTCTGAACTAGAAAACGACCTTTCAGAGCGAGAGGAGCGGGTTCAGTTGGTTTCCGAGCGCTTAGGCGAGCTAGAAAAAGTGCTTGGCGTGGATAATCACGCCACCAATGAAGATTTGGATACTCGACTAGATTCAGCAGCGATCACTTCGAATGTACGAACGCTGATGCTCAATCAAATTCCAAACGGTTCGCCAGTGGGTAAAGTTCGACTATCATCCGGTTTTGGCAAACGTATTCATCCTGTCACCAAGGTAGCGAAAATGCACCGCGGATTAGATTTCGCGGTGAACATCGGAACAAAAATTTATGCCCCTGCCGATGGCGTGGTGGAAGTCACTCGTCGCAGCAATACCGGCTCTGGCAACTTTCTGAGGCTACAGCACTCTTTCGGTTTTACCAGTTCTTACTCGCACTTAAAGAAATTCAAAGTGCAAAGCGGTCAATTCGTAAGAAAAGGCGATTTGATTGGGATTTCTGGCAACAGTGGGCTCTCTTCTGGCCCACATCTGCACTACGAAGTGCGCTTTGTCGGACGAGCATTGAACCCAAAACCGTTTGTTGATTGGAGCCTTAATAATTTTGAAGATATCTTTACTAAGGAGCGAAAAATACGATGGGAATCTTTGATAAAAACCGTGGAACAACGAGTAGCTCAGCAGCTTCAACTCTCATCGCCAAAGGCTGTACTGTTAGCGGAGAACTCAAAGTAGAAAACGACGTCCAGATTGACGGCATCGTCGATGGTCAACTGAATGTCGAAGGCACGTTAGTCGTTGCAGAAAGCGGTAGAGTCACTGGCGATGTGTATGCCAAGCAGCTGATCATCAATGGTATTCTGGACGGAAACTGTCACGCAGAGCACATCCAAGTACTCACTAAAGGCCGTGTCAGTGGCAAAATCTGGAGCAACAATCTGAGCATTGAACCGGGCGGTAAGTTCTTCGGTGAAGCAGCAGAATTGCCAGAAAAAGAAGTGGTCAGCCTGAAAGGCAAAGCGCAAGAAAGCGCAACGGCGAAAGACAACAGCGCCAACACTGAAAAGCGACTCGCGCGCAAAAGCGCATAAAAAAGACGGCGATTAAGCCGTCTTTTTCGTTTTACTGTTTGCATCCAATGTCTGGTTTTACATCGGGTTGAGAATCAGCGCAGAACGCTTGGCATTCGGACCAAACGCCGATGCCGCACGTGCTTTCACTTCTTCTAGTGTTACGCTCTTAGCGGCTTTCTCCACATCCAGCACAACATCCAATCCGTAGTCGTGCGCGAGGTAGCGGCTGTAAACCCAAGCGCGAGAACCAGGGTTGTCACCCAATCCTTGCATCGCGACAGCAAGCTGCTTGGCCGCGGTGTCGACTTCTTTCTGGGTAATGTTGATCGCGAGATCGTCGAAAACCTTATCCAACAGTTTATCCATCAAACCCACATCTTTTGGATCCACCTGCGATTCAAACAACCAGTCCGAAATCGGTTCACCATCTTGCGTCATCGTATAAATGCTAGGGCTGTAATCTAAGCTTGATTCTTCACGGAACGTCTCCAGTACTCGTGCGGCACTGATGCGCTCCAGAATGTCTTCTATCACCGTGTCTTTTGCCGTACGGTTGTACTTGTCGGTGTTGGTAAAACGCAGCAGGTAAAACGATGAAGGCTCGTGACCATCAGTGACGACCAAGCGCGCTGGCAGCTCATCATTAAATGACACACTATAATCTACAGCTTTACCCGGCTTCATCTTAATTGATGCCACGTATTTGCGTAGAAGCGGCGTAATTTGCTCAGGCTCAACGTCTGCAACAATCACCATTTTGTAACCATGATCGGTTTTAAATAGTTGATCATGCACTGCAAGAATCTGCTCTGGCGTGACGGTATCGGCACCATCACTGCTCAGTAAACGATGACGACTATCCGGCATGTAAGCGCTGGTGTTCGCTACTTGGATAAGCGTACCCATAGGCGATTCCAAGAAAGCGCTGCGCTCTTGCTTAAACTCTTGTTTCACCGCGGCAAGCTGACGCTCATCAACCTTGATTTCGGTCGAAAGGTTGTACAAGCCATTCAAAGCTTCAACTAGACGATTTTTTTGCGTCGTAACCTGAACGCCATGCACTGTTGGCTCAAGTATTGGACCAAAAGCGATGTTGTTCGTACGTAAGTAGGCATCCAGCTCTGAGCCAGAAAACTCTCCTAATCCACTGCGAACGGCGGTCATGGCAGCCAGTTCGTAGGCTGGATAAAGCGATTTATCTAGAGCGGCTTTACCCCCTTGGCTAGTGAAGTAGATGTAAGCGCGGCCACCGGCTTTTGCGTCTTTTTGGAACCAAACATCCACACCGTTTGATAAGGTGTAAACCTGAAAACCACCCGGAGCTTGACGCATACTAACGATGCTGCCTTCCTCTGCTGGTTGCAGGAAGCCTTCTGCTTTGGCGTTCATGTCAGAAGGCTTTTCACCAGCTTGTAGGTAGGCGCTGTTAAGCGCAGTGAATACATCAGCAAATTGCGCTTGCGTTTCACTTTTGCCCATGCCAATCACAAAGCTTGGTTGATTAGACAACAGCTCTTTTAACTGCGCATTTACGCTCTCTAGCGTCGTTTTATCCAAAAAAGCTGCCAAGCTTTGCGCATAGCTCTCTTTCGATTGGCTTACGCTGTCTTGCTCCAATTGGAAAATACGCGCTTCCGCGTAACTATTTGGCTTGCGTTTGCTCCAATCAGAATCAAGATTTGCCAGTTCGCCATACCAGTTAGATGTGATGCTCTCTAGCTCAGCTTGTGTCACGCCGTAATCGCGAAGTGACGTCAACGCACTGATGAAAATTTGGTGCATTTGTTCACGGCGGTCAGGCGAAAATGAGATACCCGCCGACATCAGGCGTTGGTAGTTCGAGTAGTAAGGCTGCGCATAAACGTATTGGTAAGGTTCGGCGGCATCATTGAGAAGACTGATCAAACGCTGTTGAATCAGTTGAATGGCCACTTCGTCTCGCCATTCTGCGTGTTGCTGCTCGACCGTTTCGCGACGAAGATCGCCGCGTTCAATCACCAAATGCAAGCTTGGTGACTCCATCGAGTTGCTTGGCAGAATTTCGTCTTGAGTATTGAGTCGAATGTCACGACGCTTTTCGATGACGATATCTGAGGTACTTTCCCAGTTCGAGAACTTGTTCTTGATGATGTTAGCAAGCGACTTAGCGTCCACATTGCCCGTGACGATCAGCTCGGCATACTGCGGCTGATACCATTTCTCGTAGAAGTTTTTCAGCCCATTTGACGTCGCGTTCTCAATTGCATCACGAGTACCGATTGGATCATGCTCGGCGTAAAGCGTTCCTTCAATCGAAGCCTCATACGCGTGCATTGAAAACGACTTATCATCTGGATTGGCGCGTCGCCATTCACCCAAGACAACACCTTTCTCTTTTTCAACTTGAGCAGGAGCGAACTCTAAACCGTCGCCAATGTCTCGCATCCAAGTCAGGGCATCTTCAAGCTTATCGTTATTGGCCAAGTCAAGCTTATAGGAGGTTTGCTGATAGGTGGTAAACGCGTTGATATCTGCGCCAAAACTGCCGCCAGATTGCTCAAAAAGCTTAACAACGTCGTTGCCGGTAAAATGCGTGCTGCCATTAAATGCCATGTGCTCAACGAAGTGAGCGTAGCCTTTTTGATTGGCTTCTTCTTGGAACGAACCAATGTGCATCACCAAACGAACCGAAACTTCTTGGTCTTGAGTTGGATAGATGTGGTATTTCATTCCATTGGATAGCTGATTAACGTGCCAGTTGGCATCAGGCTGAATCGGCGTGGATTGTTGTGTCAGAGCACACCCTGACAACAATAACGCGGGGACTAACAATATACTGCGCATAACTATTGCCCATAACTATGATTAAGCCGATCAATATAATCCTCGTTCCATGACCTTCACATTTTTAATGGATTATTTACCGCTCAAATGTGATCTATATCACCATTTAATGAAATCAATTATCATTTACAAAACGCGACAAATCCTTACTTTACAAATACATAAAACAAACCGCTCTCGTATTAGGTTCTTATTTCTTATAAAGCTCAAATTCGCGACATAGCGCCAGTATTTATTTTGAGCAGTAAAATATAATCAATCGATGATTTCGGCGTCAAAACCGCTTTTCAGCGACGACGCCGAATCATGTACGAATGAAAATAACCAATAACAAACTACCCCGCGCTTTAGGTAAATGGGCATTAAGCCCGACACTTAACGCCGCATGGGTACAAAAAATCTATTAATCGCTGCTATGTTCAAAAATTTATCACTGAAGAATAAACTGGCTATCTCGGCCAGTGCTGCCATCATCCTTGGGGGCGTGTTAGTCGAAGGCTTGTCTTTTCGAGATTCGTTACAACGATTGGATGCGGAAGTTGCCCAACGTCTGGAAAGCACCAGCGCGTCATACAACCAGTACGTAAGTGACTGGCTACTCTCTAAAGAGCGAGCACTCACCTCCCTTTCTGCTGAGTCAGAAAAACGAGCCATCGTGACGCACTTGAAGCAGGTACGAGATTCTGGCGCGTTCGATAACGTCTTCCTCGCTTACCCAGACGGCTCACAAAACAACGCCAATGGGGTGATTTTACCGCCAGGCAATAATGACCCTCGCAAGTGGGGCTGGTACACCAACGCCATTGCCAATCCATCGAAAGTCTTTATGGATAACCCGACCGTTGCTGCTGCAACTGGTGCGAATGTAGTGTCGCTCGGTAAGGCGTTACAACTGCACGGCCAAACAACTGTACTGGGTGCAGATGTCGAAATTGGAGATATTTTAAACAGCCTCAACCAAGTAATCCTACCGGGTGAAGGCTACATGTTTATTGCCAACAATCAGGGCAATATTTTCACCCATAACGACAGCAAGCTCCTAAACCAACCGGTTAGCAAACTGGGCTTAAACAACAACGACATCACCAACGCTGCACGCTCAGGCACTGAACGTCGCGTGTCGATCAGCGGCACCGATTATGTGATTTATGCGCGTCCAATTGAGGGCACCAAGCTCACGACGGTAACGGTGTTGGATCACAACTCGTTGGTTGCACCACTTTACGATGCCGTTTGGGATCAAATTATCGCGACGGCTATCGTGGTTATCATCTGTGTGGCTCTGTTTAACCTGCTATGTAACATCTTGTTCCGCCCACTCTACAACGTTTCGAATGCGCTTTCGCAAATCGCTAACGGTAGCGGCGACTTGACTCAACGCATCAAAGTAGAAAACCGTGACGAAGTTGGTGAGCTGGCTGAAAACTTCAACCAGTTTGTCGAAAGTTTACAGCAGCTTATTGGTCACATTCGTCACCAAGCGGAAGAACTCAGCCAACAATCAGAGCTGAGCACGACTCGCGCGAATCAGTCTGTTTCTGATCTGAACCATCAGCAACAAGAAATCACTATGGTGGCGACCGCTGTGACTGAAATGGCATCGGCAACGCAAGAGATTGCAGCGCATGCAGAGCAGACGGCTAAAGCCGCTCAAGACTCTTCAGCGAGCACACAAAATGGTCATGAGTTAGTGATCAACTCCAAGTCATCCATCAACAATTTGTCTTCTGAAGTCAACCAAGCGAGCGTTGTCATCGGCGAGCTCAACCAGCACGCGCAAGACATCTCAACCGTGCTATCAACGATTCGAGACATCGCAGAGCAAACCAACTTATTGGCTCTTAATGCGGCGATTGAAGCGGCGCGTGCAGGTGAACAAGGTCGCGGCTTTGCCGTTGTTGCAGACGAGGTTCGCGTGCTATCACAACGCACACACACCTCAACCGAAGAGATTCGCTCGACGATCGAGACTTTGCAGCAAACCACACAACGCGCTGTAACTATCATGGATAAAAGCTCTCAGCTGGCGCAAGGTTCGGTAGAAGATGCTGATCGCGCAGCACTGGCTCTGGATGAAATCAACGCGGCCGTTGCGCTGATCAGCGATATGGCAACACAAATCGCGACCGCAGCCGAAGAGCAAACGCACGTAACCAATGAAATCACACAAAACGTCACGTCAATTAAAGATGTGACCGATCAGTTGGTGGTTGGCGCAGAAGAATCGATGAATCAATCTGCTGAGTTGAAATCGCAGGCAGAAGACCTCAACTCGAAAGTGGCGACGTTTAAACTGGCTTAAACGGTCAAATCTACAACGCTCTCTAAAACAACAAACCCCGCTAGCAAATGTATTACTAGCGGGGTTTATTTTTATGACGCTGCGTTTTATTGCCGATAGCTTTCGAAAGACGTAAGACCTACACCGCCACACACATCGGCGTGCCTGAGATTGGATCGTTAAATACTCTCGCTTGTAAATCAAACACCGATGCCAACATGCCTTCTGTCAGTACCTCTTGCGGCGTTCCCTGCGTGACTAACTGACCTTTTTCCAACACCACCAAATGATCGCAGTAACGGCAGGCTTGGTTTAGATCGTGTAGCACTACGACCACTGTTTTGCCTTTGTCGTTCATCTGCCTCATGAGTTTCATCAGCTCAACTTGGTGAGAGAGATCCAAGTAAGTGGTTGGCTCATCAAGCATCACTACGTCGGTATCTTGCGCCATTACCATCGCAATCCACGCCCTTTGCCTTTGACCGCCAGACAGAGATTCAACTGGCTTGTCAGCAAACTCAATCACGCCAGTATCTTGCATTGCTTGCTCGACCAACGCTTTATCTTGCTGACTTAACCGCCCCCAGTGAGAGAGATAAGGCGAGCGGCCATATTCGACCAGTTTTCTGACTGTAATACCTTCAGGACTGACAAGAATCTGCGGCAGTAAAGACAACGAACGCGCCAAGCGTTTATCACCGTAGCTGCTTAGTGGTTTGTCGCCATACAACACTTGGCCAGAAGCTGGTTTATTGATGCGTACCAAGGTTTTTAATAGTGTCGACTTACCGCAGCCATTTGGGCCAACAAGCGCGGTAATTTTACCTTGAGGAATCGACAAAGAGAGATCCGGAATGATGGTCTGTTTGCCGTACGCGACGGATAAGTTCTGCGTTCGTAACATGCTTACCAACCTCGATAACGATACAAAAGAAAAATGAAATATGGTGCGCCAATAACAGAAGTCAGCACACCCGCTGGCAACTCAATTGGTGGCTGTAAGCCTCTCGCTAGACCATCGGCGCAAATCACCAACAGCGCGCCAAGGGTTGCAGAAGCAGGAATCAACAACTTGTGGTTGTGACCAAACAGCAAACGCGCAAGATGCGGCGCAAGCAGGCCAACAAAGCTGATCGTGCCTGCCACAGACACGCTGATGCTCGCCAATAACACGGCAGCAATCAACGCAAGAATTTGAATCTGTCTTGGTTTCGTGCCAAGTGTAGTGGCGCTTTCTTCTCCCAGTCCCATCACATCTAACCGCCATGCCAGCCAAAACGCCAATGACAGTAGCAGCAATAGAGCACTCCAAATTAACGGTACTTGTTGCCAGTTTCGTCCCCACAAACTGCCAGTTAGCCAGACCATCGCCGTGTTGATTTCAATAGGGTGCACAATCAGAAGAAAGTCGATACCGCTGGCTAAAAATGCGCTGACAGCAACGCCAATCAGCGCCAAACGCGCAGGTGTTGGCTTCGACCAATAAGCCAGTACAGCAATAAAGCCTGCAGCAAGCAAACCTCCCGCCATAGCGACCATCGGCAACATTGCCACCGGCGCGTTCGGATACAACACCAAGCAAGCGGTAGCCGCCAGCCCTGCCCCTGCGCTTATCCCCATTAAATCTGGGGAGGCAAGTGGATTACGGATGACGCCTTGCACTAAAACGCCTGACAGCCCTAACCCAGCGCCCACGCCAATGGCGAGCAACATTCTCGGCAGTCGATATTGGTGAATCACAAAGTCCGAATCAGAGAAAGAAAACAACAATGCAAAAACCTGTTGAGCCGACAGATTCGCCGCACCAACAAACAGCGTGAGAGACGACGCAATCAGCAAAAGCCCAAGCAGTGCCATCAGTTTGGTTTGATTCATCATGATGACTTCCTCATTGCAATCGCGATAAAGCAAGGAGTGCCCAACAGTGCGGTAATCACGCCCACCGGCGTTTCGGCCGGAAAGGCAATCGCGCGTGACAAAGCATCTGACCACGTCACCAATGCCGCGCCACACAAAGCGGAAACCGGAATAAGAATGTGATAGTTGTGACCAACAATCGGGCGTACCAAGTGCGGCACTAACAACCCGACAAAGCCAATTGGCCCAGCAATCGCAACGCTAGTACCCGCCAACAGCACAACCGCTAAACCACTGATTAAACGAGTAAGACGAATGTTACCACCCAACCCGACAGCAACTTCGTCCCCCAACGCGAGTAAATTTAAGTTTCGCGCTAATCCCATGGCGAGCACCAAACCTAAAGTCGCAAAAGGCCACAGTTGCTGCCACTGCTGAGAATCTACCGCAGAGAGTGAACCCGTTAACCAATGCAACACGCTGTAAGCCATGTCATCCGCCAAAATTACCGACGCACGAGTTAACCCTATCAGCAGCGCACTGATGGCAATGCCTGCCAGCACCAAACGCAATGGGTGAGAACGCGCGGAAAAAAAACCACCCAACAACATGACCGCACCACCACTTAGTAGCGCACCGAATACTGCGTTGATGATGGGGTTCAATTGACTAAAGAATGGTACGCCGATGGAGGCCAAGGCCATAAAACACGCCGCACCAGCATTAATGCCGAGAATGGATGGCGACGCCAAAGGGTTACGAGTTAACCCTTGCATCAGCACACCGGATACCGCAAGCGAAGCACCAATCAATAACCCAGCATAGGTGCGAGGAGCGCGCAACGTCGCAAGAATTTGATGAAGCATATTGCCCTCATCAAACGCAAACCAATAGCTTGTCAGATCATTAACACTCAAGGAAAAGTTAGACCAGCCAATCATTGAGGCGGTATAGCCTGACAGTGTACACAACGCCATAGCACAGACAAACAAGCTCGCTTTCCAATGCGGTTTTCTAACCGAAGTCGGGCTTTCTGAGATTATCGACGCACTCATGAGCGCCCCAATAACGCTTCAAGGTTGCGGGCAATTTCTTCCGCCGCCAACATGCCACGATTTAATGACCACAGCTCCGGAGAGACTTCGACCAGTTGTCGCTTTTTCGCCGCAGTTAACAGCTTAAATAATGGATTTTTGCGCCATTCATCCACGATATTTGGTTGAGAGTAAAGTCCAACTAGTAACCAATCAGGGTTGGTTTTTAGTAAAAGTTCGAAGCTGGTTGGGATATAAGCATTTTGCTCAGACGGAGCCAGAGGGCTTTGGATGCCTAGTGTACTCAAAACGCCACCAGCGTAAGAAACCGGGCTATGCAGCCACATCCCTTTATCGGAAACCACACCAAACTGAATGGTTTCTTGTGTCGCAAAATGCTGTTTGAACTCCGCCATGGTCTGTTTGTGCAGCTCGATTCGTTGCGTCATTTGCGCTTGCTTGCCAATTGCAACGCCGATTTTTTGTGCGGATTCGAGATTTTCTTGATATGTCTCTCCACGGCTTTTTAGCAGCAAAGTTGGCGCAATTCGCTGCAAATCCTGATAAATAGCGCGATGACGTTCGGCATCGGCAATGATCAAATCAGGCTTGAGCACCGCAATCGCCTCTAAACTCGGTTGTGAGCGCATGCCGACCGATTGCCAAGGTTCGATCTTGGCACGAACAGCAGGGATGACTCGTATGGCATCGTTGTCATCGGCAACGCCTACCGGTGAGACATCGACGGCCGCCAGAGCGTCCACAAACGAAAACTCCAAAACCACAATACGTTGAGGTATCGCTTCTAGCTCAAAAGTGCCTTGCTCATCTTGCACGCTGCGCGCCTGAGACAATGCGCTAAATGACATAAAAACTGAGCTCAACAGCATCAGCAAAACGGTTGAAAAGTGTTTGATCGTAAATTGTTTTTTATTTTTCATCTTGCTTTTTCCAGTGCTAAGAGTTTTCCATTACCTAAGATCGGCAAAGTCGCCAAGGTAAATTGGCGACT
This sequence comes from Vibrio sp. SALL6, assembly GCF_002002385.1. Classification (NCBI taxonomy): domain Bacteria; kingdom Pseudomonadati; phylum Pseudomonadota; class Gammaproteobacteria; order Vibrionales; family Vibrionaceae; genus Vibrio; species Vibrio sp. SALL6. Next base: position 240,667 of record NZ_MQVK01000006.1, on the reverse strand, counting down.
TTTCTTTTCAAACTCGGTGAACGAAACGCTTAAAACTGATAGTTCAGATCCAGTGTGTAAGAGCGTCCCGGAGCTGGGTATCGACCAACTGGGCTGGTATCAATCCCACGGAAGTAATACTCCTCGTCAAACAAGTTGTTCACCGCAACATTCATGCGTAACTTGCCTTTGTCGTCTTTGTATAAATCCGTCCCCAAGTTGAAGTTCCACACCATGTAAGACGGCACTTCGCCCGTTGCACCTGTTGCGTCTTCGGCACTGGTATTGGCGTTATCGGTATACGAATCACTGAAGTAGAAGCCCGACAGCGTGGTGTCCATGCCGTAAAACGCGTAGGTCGCATCCCAACCAAGTTGATGTTTAGAGGTGTAAGGCAGCTGGTTACCTTTATTCGCACCTTCTTCTTCAAGCGTGGCATCGAGGTAGTTGTAACTTGCGCCCAAGCTCAGAGCAGGTAGAACTTCTGGCACGTAACGAGCAGAAAGTTCTAAACCTTGGTGAAGTGTTTTTCCGATGTTATCGAAGGTCTGCGTTGAGCTTTGCCATTGCAGTTGGTCTTCAAAATCGATGCGATAAAGTGCAGCGTTAAAACTGGTCGCATCTTGGGTGTAACGCGCGCCAACTTCGTAGTTCCAAGCCAGTTCGCTCCCTTCTTCACCCAAGCCTCGGATGTAGGCAATTTGTGGCGCACGAAGTGATTTTTGCGCGTTCGCATACGTTACCCATTGGTCAGTCACGTTGTATGCCACCGTCAAACCCGGCAGCCATTCGGTCACCGTGTTGTCTGCCGTTTGCTTTTTACCGCGATCGGTAAACGTCATGCGAACCGATTCAACACGCAGCCCTGGCGTTACCTTCAACGTGTCATTGAACAAGCCAATCTCGTTACTGACGTAACCAGCAAACGCATCCGTATCTAAATGCCAATCACGCGGCACTTTGGTTGCGCCACCAGCGATTGGAGTCTGAGTGAGTTTGTAGTCAATGTCTTCGTTAACATAACGAGTACCCACGATCCAGTTTTGGGTAACGGATTTGCCTTCACCAAAATACATCGCCATTTTCGGCTCTATGCCGTACACGGTAAATTCACGTGGAGAGGTACGAACGTCCGTCGCAGGCAGAGCCGGATCCGCCCAATGGCCACCCGCACTGTTAAAGCCCCACTTGAAAAGACGCTCTGATTTGTGACCAAACGTGAGCACTTCTAGCTCGGCACTGTCGGCAAATGGCAAATCGTGGATGTACTTAACACTCCAGCGCGTCGACTTACCTTCATAATCATCGTACGGGCGTTTCGATTGATGACGATCTTGCTCGTAATCTTGTGGCGAAAGTGCACCCGGCATTTGCGTTTCAGCATCGTAACGTTGCAGGAATGCTTGAATCTCTTGAGTATCACTCAGTAGCCATTGTGCTTTAGCTTGAAAGTTCTTCACGTCCGTATCGGAATGTTCACGGAAGCTTTCACCTTTTAGAAAGTTACCTTCCAACTGCAGCGCGAATGTGTCGCTTAACCAACCACCCGTGCGTAGGTAAAAATCATTCAGCGGCGCATCACCACCGTCAAACACGGTAAGGCGGTTGCTGATTTCAGTTTGCCAAGTGTGTGGAATCGGTTTAGTCACTAGGTTGATCACACCACCGACGTTGTTTGGGCCGTACTGCACTGCGGCACCACCGCGTACAATGTCAATACGATCAAGCATCGACAGCGTTGCTGGGAAGATAGACTGACCAGTATGGCCGTATGGCGCGAGCGTTAGCGGCACACCATCCATCAAGAACTGAGCATGACCACTGCGGCTCGCTTTCAAACCACGTACGGAAATGTTAGGCAATACGCCCGTTCCGCTTTCATCCTGAACTTTAATACCCGGAACGCGCTGTAGCGCATTATCAATCGAACCCGCTGCGGTTTTCTCAATTTGATCACGGGTAATGACGGTACGAGCACCTGGGTACTCTTTGACGTCTTCAATGTCAGAGTTGCCAATCACGCTGCCAGTGACAACCACCGTTTCCATCACGGTGGTTTCGTTTTTTGCGGCAGGAGCGGCAACCGCGCTCATGGAGGTGGCAGAAGCGATAGCAATCGCGAGCACACTGTAAGTGGTAGACAAACCAGCACGTACACGCACTTTACCATCCAAATTCTGGTAAGACATTAAGGTCTCCTTTGCGAGAAATTGAGCCTCGGGCAGAACATTTCCCGTAGGCTCTCGGGGCTAAAACATCCTCAATAAGAGGCAAAAAATCGGCTAACGTGCGCCAACTACGCACAACAAGCCTAGAACTGGTATCCGTAGCTAAGCATGAACTCGGCTGGTGCGCCGTAGCCAATCTGGTTTAGGCCAGACGTGCCGTTTGTTGCGCCAAGAATGTATTTCTCATCCAAAATGTTGTAAGCGTTCGCTTGGATCTTGTGACGACCAGTGGTGTACGCCGCCATCAAATCCACCGTGGTGTAATCGCCAAGTGCGACGGCTTCGTCGTTACCTGCATAACGGTCGCCCACGTATTTCACGCCGCCACCCAAACGCCAGTTGTCATCCAATTGGTAAGTGCTCCAAAGGGAGAACAAGTGATCTGACACATCATTCGGCTTTTTACCTGTGGCTTTGTCTTCTGCGTCCAAGTAGCTGTAACCAACAGAGATATCCCACTGTTTGGTGATTTGGCCGCGAGCTTCTAGCTCAATGCCTTGGTGACGTACTTCAATTTTGTCGATGACATCGCCGTCTACGTTGGTTTGTGGCTGCTCTTGGTCGATCTGGAACAGTGCCGCATTCAACATTAATGCGTTATCCAGCAGGTACGCTTTCGTCCCCACTTCTTTTAAGTCGGTATGGAAGAATTCCGCCAACTTTGGATTGATGTAGATGCCTGCGTACGGCAACTGCCAAGAGCGCGCTAAACTGGCGTAAACGGAGGTGTCGTAATTGATGCGGTATACCAAACCAGCGCGGTAGCTGACTTTGTCATCGTCCAATTTTTCCTTACCTGAACCCGCTTTTTGTTGTTCGAGTTCCATCGAGTCGTAACGCACATTACCGATCACAGAAAGGTCGCCCCACGTGTACACATCTTGTACGTACACACCCGTGGTTGTGGTGGTATTGTCACGGAATGGTTTGAAGCCCGGATCGGGTGTTGGGCCCACAACTGGGTTGTAGATATTTTGCGGAGGAAGCGTTTTGTCACTTGCCAACGTCAGGTCGATATCAATTTGGTTGAAATCCGCGCCCAACATCAATTGGTTGTCGTTGGTTTCCCAAATCAGCTCAGATTGCAAAGTGGTTGTAGTACGAGGGTCGTAGCCAAAGTTATTCACGGTTTGAGACACTTCATTGCCCGTCACTTTGCCCTGACGCGTGCCTTTTTGCTCAAGTTCGATATGGTTGAACGCCGCTCGGTTGTTCCATACCCATTGATCGTTCAAACGCCATTCGTAGTCCACTGCAACGCGAAGACTGTCCGACTCCTGATAATCGTTCGTGCCACCAAAGTAAGTACTCACTGGCAAATCAACTGGCTTGCCATTTTTTGATGGCACACCACGATATGGCACTAATTCTTGATGGGCGTATTCAACGTCAATATCAATGGTGTGACCGTCCGCTGGCAACACGCGAATGGTCGGCGCGATGAAGAAATCGTTCGAATCAACATGATCGACGTAAGAATCGGCCTGACGGTATTCCAAGTTAATACGTCCGTTGACCTTGTCAGAAAATGCCATTGAGCTGTCGACTTGACCAACATATTGGCTGTTGCTGCCCACACTGCCTTTTACGTGGGTGAAGTTCTCTCCGTTGGCGCGCTTCGTCACCAAGTTGATGATGCCACCTGCCGAGCCACGACCATACAGCGCGCCCGCCGGGCCTTTCACAATTTCAACGCGCTCAACGTTCGCCAAGCTGCGGTAAGACTGCAACGTACCGTCGTCTCGCATGCCGTCACGGTACATATCATTGAGTGAATCAAAACCACGGATCATGAACTGATCGCGGCTGCCTTCACCCAAGGTGTTATTGACCCCAGCCACCCCATCTAACGCATCCACTAAGCGCACCGCGCCGCGATCTTGCATTTCCGTTTTGGTCACCACCGAGACCGATTGCGGCACATCAAGCCACTCGACGTCCGTTTTGGTGCCCGATTGAGGCATATGTTCAGCGTAGCCTTCGTACTGATGTCCGTAAACTTGAATGGTTTCGGTTGCCGATAGGGTTGAGTTTGTCTCTTCTGAAGCCACTGCGCTTGGTACCACTAGTGAAGAACCAATCGCGACCGCCAAAGGGGTCAGGGTCAATAATTTATTCATTCCATAATTCCGTTTAGTTGTTATAAAGCCAACGGATAGAAATAAGAACAAATATTATTTACATTTGCAATATTAATTTTATGCTCTATATTTATTTACCCTAAAAACACAAGCAACAACAAAAAATCAAACACAATAACAATAAAGACCAAACCTTCTGCCCCGTAGCCTCGCGAGAGGCACATTGGAAGCCGACTGTGAGCAGACAGTATCAACGTTAGGAAATGTTAGAAAATTAGGAAAGCTCATGAAATCTACGATGATTATCGTAAGTCATGTCGTTAATGATGCAGTCACTCACGGCTTCGTGCCTGCAGCTAAAGCGATGGACCTCCACGTCGTTCTTATCACCGATCACAAGCTCAGCCATTTAGAGCTGGCAAGTCGTGATAGTCACTTTAATCCGGATGCCATTCTAGAGTGCGATGTCTTCAATCCCTTGGAGATCATCGAAACCATCACTGAGAATGAGTTAAAACCCGACGCTATTTTCAGCAATAGTGATCACTTACAAACTTCCACCGCCATCTGCGCACAATTTTTTGGTCTACCGGCCAAAGATTGGTCTGTCACGTTAAAGGCCAAAAACAAACACTTAACTCGACAAGTGTTGAATGAAAAAGCCCTACCCAACACACAAAGCTGTTTGTTGCACCGCCATTCGAATGTGGCATTAGGCATGGCCTTCCCTGTCGTAGCAAAACCCAAAGAAGGCGTGGCGAGTTTAGATGTGCAGCGCTGTGACACCCAAAGCGAGCTCGACACATACTGCGATGCGTTTTGGCAAAAACACCCAAACGCCGCCATTCTGGTGGAGCAATTCCTTCAAGGGCCTTTGGTTACGCTAGAAACTTTAGGAGATGGTGAGCGCCTTATCGCCGTCGGCGGTTTTGATGTGTCGCTCTCTGAACCGCCTTACTTTATCGAAACGGCCGCAGACTGGAACGGGCCAAACGGCATTGCTCACCGAGAAGCTTGCTTGGCTCAACTGAAAGCGTTCGGCGTTGGCTTTGGAGTTTGCCACAGCGAATTTATCATCACGGAAAACGGCCCAGTTCTGGTGGAAATCAACTATCGCAGCATTGGAGATGGTCGCGAATTATTGCTCAACAATCTCGCTCACTTCGGTTGGTTTAGCACAATTTTGGGTCTGCATTTGGGCCGAAGATTGGATGGCGATTACCAAATTCATGGCTCAGCACACGTGCACTATGTGGTTGCGGAACGCAGTGGTGTGATTGATGGAGATTCGACCTCCTTCATCCAACACGATGGCGATGTCATCACCCAGCAACAGGTACTAAAAACCGGGGGAGAACTCTTCCAACAGAGTTATTCCAACAAGGATTATCTCGCCCGAATTTCGATTGTCTCGCCATCGGGGCGAAACCTCGACCAAGCACTGCAGAACGCGCTTAACAATTTCAATCTAGCTCCGACTCGCGAGGTGGCAGCATGAATCACAACGCTTTATACCTAACCCAACGATTGATCGATACTTGCCTGCGCGAAGACATGTTTGGCATTTTATCGAACGCCAAGTTCAGTAGCGCCGCACCAAAAGGGGTTATTGTTCCTCAACGCGAGCAAGTCTGGCTAACCTTTGATAATCCGGATTTCACGCTCTATTTACCTGTTGTGCCAACGTATTACATGCAGCATTGGTGTTACGGCCAAGCCAATGGCGAAGCGCCGCTAGGTTGGTGGGTGGAGAGAAATGGCCAAGTCGAGCATCAGCAGCATTATCAAGAGTGGATTGCGCTACTAACGACACTGGCGCATGAGAGCTCTCACGAATTGTTGGCGGGGTATCTTCAAGAACTGGAATGCGCAGAGAAACACAAAGCACTGTGTGACCAAGCGTTTTGTCACCACGCCGACCACATTTCACAACCAATATCCGAGCTTGGTTCTTGGCATAAAAAGCTACTGCTTGCCGACCAGATCGCTTCTTACCTTGACCACCCGTACTATCCAACTGCGCGGGCGAAGTTTGGTCTGAGCGATGAAGACCTTGCTAAGTACGCGCCCGAGTTCGCACAAAGCTTTGCTCTGCATTGGATTGCGATTGAAAAATCACTGGTGACATTAACCAGCGAACAACCTGATTGCTGGCCGACGATGGAGCAAGTTGGGCTTCCTGCTGATTTTGCACTGAGCCACGTACTGTTCCCTGCGCATCCGCTCACCCTTCGCTCTTTAGAAGCCTTACCCGAAGGCATGATCGAAGCGCCGTTTACGTACCTAGACGTGACGCCAACGCTTTCCGTTCGTACTGTGGTAGTCAACGACGCGCCGCATATTCACATCAAAGTTCCGCTGATCATGCGATCGCTGGGCACGAAAAACATTCGCTTAATCAAGCCTTCAACACTGTATGACGGCCACTGGTTTGAACGCCTACTCAGCCACCTTGAACAAACGGACGCCGACTTAAACAGTCGCTTGTTCCATTGCAACGAAAAACACGGTGGACACGTCGGCGAGGATAAAACCTTCGCGTACATCGTACGTGAGTACCCACTTACTCATTGCGAAGACAAAGCGTTAGTTCCGGTTGCCGCACTGGCAAGCCCAATGCCTGACGACCGCTTGTTCTTAGAACATTTGGCGGAGCAGTACTATCAACAAGATACGCTGGCGTGGTTCCAAGATTACGTCGACCTTCTTTGCCAAGTGCACCTCACCTTGTGGCTTCGTTATGGCATCGCATTGGAGTCCAACCAGCAAAACGCCATCGTTGCATTTGATCAACAGGGCAAAATGACGCTCGCGATGAAAGACAACGACGCAGCGCGAATTTGGCCAGAGCGCTTCCACTTTGCAACAGAGCATGCCGCCCAAAAACACGGCGCAGGAACAATTCCAGTGGATTGCGATGAACTGCTCGACCAACGCATCAAAGTCGACAATGAATTGGCGCTCGGTCAGATGTTTACCACCATCACATTACAATTGGATATCGCAGCGATTGTAGAAGCCATGGCAGCGAAGGGCATTGCCTCTTCAGCATCGCTTTACGCCATCGTGGCCAAAAGCATTGCAGAGCAACTCAACCGATTGGAAGGCGAAGGGTTAGAAACAAAACTGGCACGCGAGTTACTGCAAGAGGCACCTGATTTGTACGCCAAGTACTTGTTGAGTTCTGGCAGTTTGCTCTCGAAAGAAGCCTCCGGCGCGAGTGACATCAATAAGTTCTATGGTTTGTCGGCTCCGAACTTCTTGCTGCTTTCTAGCGAAGAAGCGCAACGCGCCTACTTAGAAGCCATCAAAAAAAGCGTACGTTAAACGATTATGACCAAACTCATCTACAGTGTGTTGTTGTGCCACTTTATCGCTGCGTTTGCCGCGTTAGGTATGCCGCTATTTCTACCCGTCGTGTTGCCAACGTTAGGCGCAAGCATTGATGCAGACTGGGCAGGGGTATTGTTTATCCTACCTACGTTTTGTACTGCGTTGGCGGCGCGATTTTGGGGCAACTTTGCTGATCGCTACGGTCGCCGCCGCTCACTCTTGCGTGCACAACTTGGCCTTGCAGCAGGGTTTGCACTGTGCGGCTTGGCAGACAACCTCGCCATGTTTGTGTTTGGTCTTATTGTTCAAGGAACCTTTGGCGGCACCATGGCCGCCTCAAACAGCTACTTATCTAGTCAAATTAAAGAAGCCAAAACACTCGGCAAGTCACTCAATAAAACCCAACTATCTGCTCGCTTGGCGCTGATCGTTGCGCCCATTGGGCTCGGCTGGAGCTTGTCCGAAACCAACCCGCTCAACGCGTACCTGTGGTTATGCGTTTTGCCTTTAATTGCGATGGGCATCACGCTAACACTGCCAGCGGATAAACCCGCCGAACAAAACCTCGAAAAGCCAAACTCAGAATCTCAGCAAGAACAACCTGTTGCAAAGAAAAACGCAATGCATGCCATTCGTTGGATCTTCTTTGCTCAGTTCGGGTTTGCGTTTTCTATGGTGGTGACCTTTCCTTATTTCTCGCCGTTTGTGCAGCAATATGGCATCACTCACCACGCATGGATCGGTTTTTTGTACGCACTGCCGCATGGCGTCTATCTGTTGCTGGCAGGCAAAATCCACGTGTTGTCAGATGGGCTGAATCGCCATCAACCGCTGCGCACGTTGTGGCTCGGGTTTGCATTGCTTGCCGTGAGCTCTGCTTTGCATTTGATTGCGTCCGAAACCGCACTCATTGCTGCGAGAATTATCTTCGGCATCGCGATGGTGTGTTGTTATCACGGATTGCATCAGCATCTTGCGAGCAATCTGGATCGCAAACTCAGTGGCAAAGTATTTTCTCGCTTTGATGCCATGTCCAAATGGGGTGGCGTGGCGGCGGGATTTTGCGCTTCTTTCATTTCTAGCTTGGGGCTACTTGAGGTTCCTTTCCTACTTTCTGCGATAGTCAGCGTAATCACCTTGATCGCGCTGGTTCTCCATTCAAAATTTGGAAATCAACATGTTACAAACTCAATCCTCTCAGACTAGCGAGTTGCGCGCGCATGATGTGCAGCTCAATCGTGAGAAAGCCCAACTCAACACGATAATGGGTGTTCTTAATTGTTACTTACGTGAATTTGCGCTACCGAATCAACAAGTGGAATGGCACTACCAATCGACATCGCTACCCCAAACGTTAAAACGCAACTATTCCGCCAAGCAACGGGTAGCCGTTCATCTTTCTCAACAAAATGGCCTGCTGGTTTTGCCGATTCACTATGCGAGTAAACTGGGAAAAATCAAATTGGCAGAACTGCCTTGGGCGAAAATGCCGGGCTCTGGTTGGGCGAAATTGGATGCCACGCAAACTCTTACGCTTTTGCTTAACTATCTCAAGCAGGTGTTGGCGATCCCATTTAACCATGAGCTGATCGAACAACTGGAAAATAGCGTGCTGGTTACCGAGCAGTTTCTCAACGTCGCGCCCAAATCGCATCACAACGAGTTTATCGCTTCGGAACAGTCTCTGATTTGGGGGCATACTTTCCATCCGACCCCGAAAAGTCGTTCGGGCGTCACCATGGATGATCTCTTGGCGTTTTCTCCAGAAGTCGGCGCGCAAGTGCCGTTGTACTGGTTTGAAGTGGATACGTCCTTACTTGATGTGCTGAATTCAGACGGAGACGCTAACCCTGCGCAGCGCATGCTACAACAGCTCGCGCCACAACACGCCACCAGCAACGGGAAGACCCTCTACCCTTGTCATCCTTGGGAAAGCTACACCATTTTGAGCAACCCAAGCGTGAAGCGTGCCATTGAACAAGGCAAGATCACGCCACTGGGTTTAGGTGGTGAAAAGATGCAGCCGACCTCTTCAGTTCGTACCCTCTACCACCCAGACATGGACTGGTTTGCGAAATTCTCCATCAACGTACGATTAACCAATTGCGTGCGCAAAAACGCGTGGTACGAACTCGACAGCGCCGTGCAGCTCACGTCGATTCTCAAACCAATTCGAGAAAACGAACAGCTGCACAACCCCGTATTTAAAGTGATGACAGAGCCTTACGCCACTACGTTGAATCTAGAAAGTGTCGCTGAGCGTAATTGGGATGACAACACCAAAGCGCGCGAATCGTTTGGGATTTTGTATCGCGAAAATTTCTCGCTGAGCGAAGTCGACATCTTAAAACCCACCCTCGCAGGCGCTCTGTTTGCTTACGACAAAAACGGCAACAGTTGCATTGCTCAACGCCTTAAACACAAAGCGCGTACTACGCAAAATCGCTATTCCGACATCGCGACACTGTGGTTCGAACGCTATTTGCATTGCCTAATTCCGGGTGTATTTAACTACTACTTCAAACACGGGGTGGCGTTTGAGCCGCATTTGCAAAACACCTTGATTGGCTTTGAACAAGAGATGCCGTGTTGTGTTTGGATTCGTGACTTGGAAGGCACCAAGTTACTGCCGGAGTTTTGGCCAGCAGAAACATTAACTGACTTGTCTGAACGCGCGCGACAATCGGTTTACTACAGTCGCGAACAAGGCTGGAATCGCATCGGATACTGCACCTTTATCAACAACATCAGCGAAGCGATTTTCTTCATCGCAGAAGGTGATGAGCCACTAGAACAAACGCTGTGGAATGCGGTGCAAAGTGCCATTGTGCGTTGGCAATCAGTGAATGGAAAACAGCCAGAACTAGAAGCGTTACTGAATGACGGTCACTTCCCAAGCAAAAATAATTTCACCACGCGTTTGATGCAAAAAGCCGATAAAGAGTCGGGCTATACCCAAGTCGCCGCGCCTTGGCAACAACACGAAAAAGGAGCGCAACATGTCTAATTCCCTCTCTCTACCGACACGCGTTAGCCAACAAGTTCACACGCTCGCACAGCAGCAAAATCAACCCTTGTGCGCGTACGTGTATGACCTAAACGCCTTAGAAGAACACATCAAACAACTGCGTCACGTTTTGCCGAAAAATGTCGAGCTATTTTACGCAGCCAAAGCCAATCCATCGGGCCCGATTCTCAAAACGCTCGCGCCGTATGTCGATGGTTTTGAAGCGGCATCTGGCGGGGAGTTGACACACCTCCACCAGCAACAACTCGATAAGCCATTGATCTTCGGTGGCCCAGGAAAAATGCCAAGTGAATTGCAACAAGCGATTGAGCTGGATGTTGATGCAATTCATGTCGAAAGCCTCACCGAGCTGCAACGCATTGGAGCACTAACCGAGCGCCTCAACCGCCCTGCTTCGATCTTTTTGCGTATGAACATTGATATTGGCGACATCACGCTCAGCAAGTTGGCGATGGGCGGCAAGCCGACTCCTTTTGGTTTGGACGAGTCCGAACTGAGTAATGCTTTGATGTTGCTGCGCGATTTCCCGCAAGTGTCACTCAAAGGCTTCCATTTTCACTTGATGTCGCATCAGCTCGATGTTGAACGTCACTTAGCGTTAATGCAGCGCTATTTCCAAGTCGTGAAAGCATGGCAACAAGAGTTTGAACTCGGTGAGCTGATGATCAACTTAGGCGGAGGCATGGGGATTAACTACCAAAAACCTGAGCAACACTTTCCGTGGATGGAGTTTTGCGACAAGTTGGAATTCCTCATCGCCAAAGAGCAAGTGCAAGACTGGACACTGCGTTTTGAATGCGGACGTTTCATCACGGCAGCATGCGGTTATTACGTAATGGAAGTGCTGGATATTAAGCAAAATCTTGGCGAAAACTTTGTCATCGCACGCGGGGGAACTCACCATTTCCGCACGCCAGCAGCGCAGAGCCATGATCATCCATTCGTCATCCTGAAAAGCGAGCAACACCATGAGATTTCTCATCCAATTCAGCATGCACAAGCAACTTTTGTCGGCCAGCTTTGTACGCCCAAAGATGTGCTGGCACGCAATCAACACGTCGCCCACGTCGATATTGGTGATTATGTTGTGTTTACCTTAGCGGGCGCCTATGCGTGGAACATCTCCCATCAAAACTTCTTGATGCATGAACCGCCGATCTTCCACTATTTCTAAACGGCATACTTCGCTTTACTCAAGCCCCAATCATTGGGGCTTTTTTATTCCACTCGGCACAGATTCATTACCATTAACCGCTTTGCGAAATAGCAATAATGCGTTTTATCAGCTCGTCGGGTTCCATCTTGGGATTGCGGTAAAAACGGAAGATTTCCGAGTTTATCGCTTGCTGGGCAACCGGATTGACCGCCATCGAATCAATCATACTCGGCACAGCGAGGTTGTGTTTAACGCCGTAGTGAAAGTCTTGATATGACTGGATCTGACACGGATTAAAATCGCTGATGTCGATATCGGTGCGTACCGGAATCGAGCCTTTTACCTTATTGAACTTGGCTTGAAACTCGACGTCTGCCAGCGCGCTTGCGGTTTGCTGAGCCGCCTCGGCAGAAAACGACTTGCTCGACATAAACACCAAGCTGTCCATGTTGTAGAGGAATACACCATCGCTGTCCGGCGTTGGGTAACAGCCGACCTCTTGCGGGACTGAGACTTGATTGGCGAGCAGCTCACCCAAAATCCAATCTCCGCCGATTTGAAACAGCGCTTGACCGTCGGCTAGCGCTTGGGTCGCCGTATCCCACTTACTGTCGGGTAATTGGTTGTCTATCAACAAGCTCAGGCGGCGAAATTGCGTCAGCGCTTGGCGCAGTGTATCGCTGTCGATGCTGTCTCGCTCAAGTTTAACCATTGCATTGGTGTAGAACTCAACGCCGCCAGTGGAGATCACTAAGTTCTCGAAAAGTTGGGCGACTTGCCACGGCTGCTCACCAACCGCGATCGGTACAATGCCATTTTGCTTAGCAAGCTCCATGGCGGCGAACATCTCTTGCCAGTTTTTCGGCGCGGATAGATTCAGTTGTTTAAGCAGCTTGTGGTTGACCCACAGCCAGTTCAAACGGTGCAGCGTAAGTGGCAGGGCGATATAGCCGTTTTGTGTTTTATTGATTTCGATAGACAGTGGGTAGAGCACCTCGTCCCAGCGCTGCTCATCGGCAACCGCGTTGACGTTGTGCAAAATACCGATGGCATCCCACGCCTTAATACTTGGCCCTTCGATTTGCGCGAAGCTCGGTGGATTACCCGCCAGCGCGCGAGCTTGCAGTACCGTCATCGCGCTGTCGCCACCACCGCCTAACACCGGGCTTTGCAGCAGCTCAATATCGTGCCGTTTCAGTTGCGCTTTAAGTGTTTGCAGCGCTTGCTGCTCGCCGTCAGAAGTCCACCAATGTAAAAACTCTACCCCTTGTGGCGACTCAGCGTGAGCGACGCAAGGGGCGAGCAACAGTGGGAACAAGAATGCCAGTTTGTTCATAGTCAGTCTCTCGGGAAAGTCAGTGTGGCGCAGAGGCCGCCAAACTGAGAATGGCTCAGCAACAAGTTGCCGCCGTGAGCCTTTGCAATGCTCTGTGAAATGGTTAACCCCAGCCCACTGCCTTCTTTATCGTTGCTTGCGCGGAAGTATGGCTGGCAGAGCTTTTCAAGTAATAAATCGTCAACACCATCACCGTGATCTTCAATTTCAATCTGGATCGACTCTGGGCTTTCACTCAGCGTAATGTCCGCTTGATGGCCGTATTTGAGCGCGTTATCGACCAGATTCTGAATGCAGCGCTTAATCGCTAACGGTTTACCAGCAAAGTGGGTGCGGATTTCACCGTGGATGCGAATTGTGTCCGGCGCATCGGCGATATTGGAGGAAATGTGCTGAATCAGTTGGGTGAAATTGATCGGCTCGATTTCCTCGTGGATATCGGTCTCTTTAATGCATTGCAATGCGCCTTTGACCATCAAGTCTAGGTCGTTACTCAGGCGGATAAAGCGTTCTCGGTCGGCGTCGTCATCCAGCATTTCCGCCCGCAGTTTTAGGCAGGCTATTGGCGTTTTCAGATCGTGTGAAATGGCACTGAACAGCATCTCGCGGTCTTTAATGTGGCTGTCGATGCGTCGATTCATTTTGTTAAACGCACGTACCGCCGCTTTCAGTTCGTTACTGCCTCGCTCAGAGACTTCGGGCACGTCTAATCGGCTCGACATCAGGGTTGCGGCTTTTGCCAGCTCTCGAATGGGTTGAATTTCTTTGCGAACGATAAACCAGGTACACAGCAACAGCATTAGCGCAGACAACAATAACGTCAGCCATTGGCGCAGCTCAAAATAGTTAGTCTCTAGGTTGATGTAAGGCGCGGGCAGCACCGCAGCGAGATAAAACCATTCGTTCTGTGCGACTTCGACCTGCATCACCAGAATCGGTGGATTGAGGTCACCAAACGAAAGCGAATAATGCGCCCACAATAACGGCAGTTCGTCGATAGGTAGCTCGTTGTTGAACACTTTGAGTTTGTCGCGCTGGGTGAACTCCACCTCGATATTAGGAATGCCGCTCAACTCGCTTTCTAATACCTCGCGAACTTGGTTGATGACCAACGTTTTGCGCTCGCTCTCTGGCAGCGGGTCGACGTCAATCTGGTGGTTGTTGAGTGAGACGAAAAAGCGCGTGCCGCCCATGTTGCGTAGTTGATTGAGCACCAAGTGGCGGTATTCCGAAGGGAGGGTTTGAAAGAAGGCGATGGTAGAAGAAGCGCTCAGTGCTAAGCTTTTGACTGTGGTGGTCAGGCCTTCTTTATCGCGTTCGCTGGCGTGTTGATACCAGATAATCCCGGATAATACTTGCGCCAGAATGATCACCAGCAACAAGAACACACTGGTGCGAACAACCAGTGACCCCGTCCAGCGTTTAATTCTCATAGTGCACGTCCGTGGTCAGCATGTAGCCTTTATTACGCACCGTTAAGATCAGAGAGCGGTCTTTATCTTCAAGGTGATGACGCAAGCGGCTGATCTGCACGTCAATGCCGCGTTCAAACGGGTCGGCATCGCGTCCCCAGATCTCGCGCGCAATATCATCGCGCGACAATATTGATTGCGCGTGGTTGACGAATAAACCGAGCAGCGACAAATCCGCGCCACTAAGTTGCTTAACCTCGCGGCTAGCAACGTGGGTCAGTTGCCGGGTTACGGTATCTAATAACCAATCGTCAAAACGCACTTTACGCGTCAGTTTGCTATTGGCGGTCGATTGGCTGCGTCTCAGAATCGTTTTGATGCGCGCGAGCAGTTCACGCGGACTGAATGATTTGGTGATGTAGTCGTCAGCGCCCATTTCTAGCCCTGCGACTCGGTCGGCTTCTTCAGTGACGGCGGTCAGCATGATGATCGGGATATCGGAGTTTTTGCGCAGTTTCTGGCACAGGGTAAAGCCGTCTTCACCGGGCATCATAATATCGAGGATGATCAAATCAGGATGGTGATCGTTGAGCAGTTGCCACATCACGCCGCCGTTTTCTGCGCAAAGCACTTCAAACCCTGCGCGGCCAAGGTAATCTGACAACGCTTCGCGAAGGTCGAGGTTGTCATCGACGACCAGTATCTGCTTGTTTTCCATCCTACTTTCCCTGTGTCCGTCCCTGTGCCTGTCTCTGAGTTTGGCGCTGGCCAATATGATGCATTCTTAAACGCCCTTGCACAATCGAGCCGATTACAATTTTCACTTCTCGGTGTAAGAGATTTGTAAGCGGCCACTTACAAACTGATTGCCTTTTGTAACCTTAGGCGCCGCCTTGCTCGCTATGATCATCCTGACCTTACGTGAAACAACATGACCTGAAGGAATCAGGTCCTACAACACTGGCATTCGTCAGGAGGAAACCATGTTTGCAAGTATATTTGGACAACTACAAAAAATAGGGCGGTCGTTGATGCTGCCTGTGGCGGTGTTACCGGTGGCTGGCTTGATGCTGGGTATTGGTAACGCGGGGTTTGCGTTTATTCCAGACGCGGTCAACAAAGTGATGCTCGCCGCCGGTGAGGGCGTGTTCGGCAACATGCAGTTGATGTTTGCGGTCGGTGTAGCGCTCGGGTTATCAAAAGGCAATGACGGTGCGGCTGCGCTCGCAGGCTTAGTTGGCCTAATTATTATGAACGCATCGCTCGGTATCGTGACTGGCTTGCGCGGCTTAGAAACTGACGCCACCATCATGGGCGTTGAGACGCTGCAAACCGGGGTGTTTGGCGGCATCTTTATCGGTGCGGTCGCGGCAATCATGTACAACCGCTTCTACAACATCAAACTGCCAGAGTACTTGGGCTTTTTCGCGGGTAAGCGATTTGTGCCCATTGTCACCGGTTTATCGGCGATCGTCGTTGGTGCGATTCTCGCGTTTGCATGGCCACCTGTCGGACAACTTCTTGATGCATTCTCTCATTGGGCAGCGTACCAAAACCCTGTTCTCGCGTGGGCGGTTTACGGAGCGGGCGAACGTTCATTACTCCCGGTTGGTTTGCACCACATCTGGAATGCGCCGTTCTTCTTCGAAGTCGGCAGCTATGTAGACCCAGAAACAGGCAAAGAGTTTACCGGTGAGCTCACTCGCTTCTTCGCAGGCGATAAAACCGCAGGTTATCTGTCTGGTGGCTTTATGTACTCCATGTGGGCGCTACCAGCAGCGGCACTGGCGATTTACCACTGCGCGTCTCCTGAGCGTAAGAAAATCGTCGGCGGTTTGATGATGTCTGCGGCGTTGACCTCTTGGTTAACTGGTATCACAGAGCCAATCGAATTTACCTTCCTATTCGTCGCGCCAGTGCTGTACGTGATCCATATTTTCCTCACCGGTATTGCGTTTGCGATCACCGCGTTTTTGGAAATCAAACACAGTACGGACTTTGCGCACGGCGCGATCCAGTTCTTCCTTTACTACCCAATGTCGACCAACGCGTGGATGTTCATCATCATCGGTCCAATCTGGGCGACGCTGTACTACGGTTTGTTCCGCTTCCTAATTGTGAAGTTGGATCTAAAAACGCCGGGCCGTGAAACCGACATTGCAGAAGTGAAGATCGCCGGAGAGCCTGATGAAATTGCGGTGGATGTAGTAGCAGCATTGGGCGGCAAAGCCAATATTAAGTCAGTCGATGCGTGTATCACCCGTCTGCGTGTCTCGGTAAAAGACATTGCCAACGTTGATGTTGCTAAGCTAAAAGCACTTGGCGCGCGAGATGTGTTAGTGATTGGCGACAGTTTACAAGCGATTTTCGGCACGCAGTCTGACTCAATTAAGTCAGAAGTGCACAGCGTACTCGCCGCCTCCTGATCTTATCTACCCCCAGTCTAGGTAAGATTTGCCAACCTCCCAGCGAGGTTGGCTTTTTCGTTTTCGGAGTAAAAAAAGCGAAGCCAATAACCAGCCCTACTTCGCCGCCGCGTTGGTTAAATTGCCCAGCACGCCGCTGATTTTGTTCAATACCTCGTCACAGCCTTCAATATGATGGCGCTGCTTTAAATACATAGGATCGTTATAAGCTAACCACGTTTTGCCTTCTGCATCTTCATACACCAACACTTTTTGGGGTAAATCGAGCGCCACTTCCTGCGCACAGATCATCAGTGGCGTGCCCACTTTAGGGTTCCCAAACACGATAACTTCAGTTGGTCGCAACGTCATATCGACTTTCACGGCGTTCTCTTGATGGTTAATGCGCGCAAAGACGTTCAACCCTTTTTCTTGCGCGATAGCGACAAATTTATCCGCCGTATCTTTTGCTGAATGCGTGCTCGCAACGGTTACCACCCCCTCCCCAGCCAATGCACTCAATGACGTCAACGCCACGACCAACCCGATGATTACTTTTTTCATTTGTCGTCCCTTCCTCTCTATCTGAGTCGAAAACTGTAAATATAGAAAAACCAAGTGTAGGAAAACTATAGAAGTCAGATTCCGCTATCGCGAATTGCACTCTACCCACTCAAGAGTCGACCGTGTAACACGGATTAATTGATTCAGATTAATAAAGCGTTAACTAGCTGAGCATCAAAAGCGTGAAATACGTAACATTTGCAGCCTATTTTAGTAAGAAAGAGAAAAGTAGTGACACGCGATCAATTTGAGTTATTAGCACCCGGTGGTGATTTAGATTCCATCAAAGCCGCCATTGCCGCTGGCGCCGATGCAATTTACTGTGGGCTCGACCGCTTCAATGCTCGTAACCGAGCGACCAACCTCACCTTAGATAACTTAAATGGCGTGTTAACGTTGGCCCATCAGCACAGCTGTAAGATTTTCCTAACGTTGAATGTGCTGATTTTAGAAAGTGAAATTCCAGCGATTGTTCGCTTACTCAGCCAACTGAACACCACCAAAATCGATGGCGTGATCGTGCAAGATCTCGGTCTGGCCTACATTCTCAAACATCACTTTCCCGATTTGGATGTGCACGCTTCAACGCAACTAAACACGCATAACGAAGGCCAGATCCTCTTTCTCAACCAGCTCACCGCAAGCCGAGTAAACTTATCTCGCGAACTTAACATCGATGAAATAAAACATCTGGCGCAATTTGGTCGCGAGCACAACGTAATGATGGAAGTGTTTGTCCACGGCTCATACTGCATCGGATTCTCCGGAATTTGCTATATCAGTTCCGCTCGCAATGGTGCATCAGGTAACCGTGGACGCTGCAGCCAACCTTGTCGCGAACAGTACGAAACGACCAAAACGGGCAACAACTACCCACTCAATATGAAAGACAACTCCGCCTTTGGGGACTTGAAAGCGCTTGCCGATGCTGGCGTGTATTCATTAAAAGTGGAAGGACGAATCAAGAAATCACACTACGTCTATACCGTGGTCGATAATTGGCGTCAGCAAATCGATCGCTTGTGCGAGGGTTTGGAACTCGCTGAAGACACCACCGAGTTATACACGGTATTCAACCGCGATTTCTCCAACGCATTTTTGCAAGGTGATTTCGGCAAGGCGATGTACATCGACAACCCGCGCGACCACGCTGTAAAGCATTTTTCGAAGGTTTATCAATGCCAGTCTGCTGATGATGTGCAAGCGGTGAAAAAGAAACTCTACGACGACAAAACCGCGATCATTGAGAAAGTGGCAGAGCAAACCAAGTCGTTCGATGTCACTTCAACACAAGTATCCGGCAGCAGCTTGAAAGGGTCGATTGATGTGCCAACTCTACCAGCGTTACCTCAACCAGACCCTCGCCAAGGTGCGCCAAAATTATCGGTTCTGATCTCGTCAGCACAAGAAGCCATGCTGTGCGAATACCGCGACATTGATGTTTATTATCAATTGCCAATGGGATTGTCTGGTGAACTGAGCGCGATGATTGAATTGTTCCAAGCCAACCCAATGCTCAAACCTTGGTTCCCTGCCATTTTGATTGGCGAAGACTACCAAGCCGCGCGCGTATTTTTGGAAACCATCCAACCTGAATTGTTGATCACCAACAACTCAGGCGTCGGCATGATCGCAAAAGAGCTCGGCTTAGGCTGGGTGGCAGGCCCACAAATGAACACGGTGAACTCATACGCGTTTAAATGCCTTCAAGACGAGTTCGCGGCAAGTGGCGCGTTTGTTTCTAACGAGCTGAATATGAAGCAGATGCGTCACATAAAGCGTCCGAAAAACATGCGCAGCTTCTACAGCATTTATCATCCAAATACCCTACTCACGAGCCGCCAATGTTTGTTCCAACAAACCGAAGGATGCCGTAAGGTGAAGGTCAACAAAGGTTGTTTGAAACGCTGTGATAAACGCACGTCTATCATCAACTTAAAAGACAATCCTTACGTGGTGCAAAAACAGAAAGGCAGCCACAATTCAATCTACAGCGAGCACAACGTCTTAAACCTGCAAGTGCTGCACGATCTGCCGCAATTGTTTACCGATGTGTTGATCGATCTACGTGATATCCAGACCGAAACGAAAGTCTCAGCAAGCAAACCTGAGTTGATTGACGCGTTCTTAGCTCTACTTGAAGAACACAGCGAACAAACCGTCCAAACGTTGAATGCCATGATTCAACCAACAGCCAACGCGCAGTATTTAAAGGGGTTGTAGAGTTTTATTCGAGAGTTAAACCCAAAACAGCCATGAAATCATGGCTGTTTTGAGCTTGTGTTCACTTGGAAGTGATACCAAGTAGAAAGAGCATTATGCGCGGCTGGTTTGTTTGTAGCGGTCAAAAATAACAGCAGCAAGTAATATTGCACCGCGAACGACGTATTGCGCGAATGGTGACATGTTGAGAAGGTTCATTGCATTTTCGACTGTACCCAAAATCAGCACGCCAGCAATCACGTAAGAGACTTTACCGATGCCACCTTTTAGCGACACACCACCAAGGACACAGGCAGAGATAACCACCAATTCAAAGCCCACAGACGTCATAGGCTGACCACTGGTCATACGCGCCGCCAAAATAACCCCCGCCAATGCCGAGATAAAACCAGACACGGTGAAGATTATCATCTTAGTTTTCACGACATTCACACCCGCTAAGCGAGCCGCTTCTTCGTTGCCCCCAATCGCGAGCGTGTTACGACCATAAACAGTGCGATTCAGCAAGAAAGCAAAAACTCCAAAGGTAATGATCGTCAACCAAATAGGCGTTGGGATACCAATAAATGATGAGTTACCCAGTGCAAAGAAGCTCTCTTCTGTGATGCCCACCGCTTTACCATCTGAGATGATGTAGCCCAAGCCTCGTGCTATCTGCATAGTCGCCAAAGTGGTGATCAGTGCGTTGATTTGCAACTTAGCAATGACAAAACCGTTTAACAGGCCAAAGGCAACGCCAGAAAGCAGACCTGCGCCCACACCAAGTACCACGCTGCTGGTTGCGTTAATTGCGACGGCGGTAACCACACCAGAGCAAGCAATGATGGACGCGACCGACAAATCCAGATCACCGCACGCCAAGCAAAACAGCATGGCACACGCCACCATGCCACTCATAGAGATCGCCAAACCCAGACCTTTCATATTGATGAACGTCGCGAAGTAAGGCACAAAGAAAGCACACAATAAAAACAGACCAGCGAACACCATCAGCATGCCGAATCGGTCCCAAATCCCAGCAAAATTCCATGAACGCTTCGCGTCCTGTTGTTCTAGTATTTTCGTAGAGCTTGTTACAGACATAGGATATTCCTTTATTATGCAGCAGCTTGGTTGTTGCCTAGCATGGCTAAACTCAAAGCAGTTTGTTCTTTAAACTCATGGCGCTGTAGTTCACCTGTTACCGCACCTTCTTTCATCACCATTACGCGATCGGATATACCAAGAACTTCTGGCAAATCACTCGACACCACCAGCACAGTGACACCGCGCTCAGCAAGATTGAAAATCAGTTCGTAGATCTCTGATTTCGCACCAACGTCAATACCTCGTGTTGGCTCGTCCAACAAAATCACACTCATATCGGTGGAGAGCCAGCGACCTAAAATCACTTTTTGTTGGTTACCACCAGACAACTGCCCTATAGCCTGTTGTAGTGAGGCGGTTTTAACGTTCAAAGCCTTACGTTGCTGCTCTGCGTTGTCTCTTTCCCATTTGAAATCGATCAAACCGCCCAATTTCAAATTCCATGGACGAGCACTGATGTTGGTGTTCTCTTCCACCGAGAGAATAGGAACGATAGCGTCCGCTTTACGGTCTTCTGGGCATAACGTAATGCCTGCGCGAATCGCATCTTGTGGACTTCTGACACTGATGGGCTGCCCATGAATGTAAACTTGTCCGGCTTGCGCTTTTTCCGCGCCGAAAATGAGACGGGTTAGTTCTGTTCTCCCTGCCCCAACTAAACCAAACAGACCCAGAATTTCACCTTGACGAATATCGAGTGAGACTGGTTGGGTTAACCCTTTTCCTTCAAGGTTTTCAATGCGTAGGCCACTTTCGCCTAGAGAACGCGAACGGTAGTTGTAGATATCGTTGATTTCACGACCGACCATCAGCTCAACCAATTTTTCATGGGTTAAGTCGGTCATGTCGTCAAATGTTTGTACATGTGTCCCATCTTTGAAGATGGTAATGGCATCGCACAAATCGAAGATCTCTTCCATACGGTGGGAAACGTACAGAATGATTTTTCCGTCATCGCGCAATTCGCGAATAACTTTGAATAAGTTTTGAATCTCGCGTTGAGACAAACTGCTGGTTGGTTCATCAAACGCGATAATCTGAGCATTGCGGCTTAGTGCTTTGGCAATTTCCACCATTTGCCACTGGCCGATAGAAAACTCTTTAAGTGGGCGAGAAGGATCAAAATCCTCCCCCAAACGTTTTAGCTGTTCTCGCGCTCGAGCGTTCAATGTTTCCACATCTACACTGCCACCTTTTGTTGGCAACTGACCTAGGTAGATGTTTTCTGCAACACTAAGCTCAGGTACCAAGTTCAGCTCTTGGTAAATAATGGCGATACCTTGCTCAAGCGCATCAGTCGCTGAGTTGAACACCAAAGCTTTACCATCGACGACCAACTCGCCTTCAGTAGGTTGGTGTAAGCCACTGAGAGTTTTAAGCAACGTTGATTTACCTGCACCGTTTTCACCCATTAGCGCATGAATACTGCCTTTGTTGGCGCGAAAACTAATGTTGCTCAATGCCTTAACTCCTGGGAAATGCTTCGATATGTTGCAAAACTCAAGGTAAGAAGGGGAATTTATCATGATCATTCTCTCCGTTTCCCGAAAGAGCGGCGGTCATTGCACCGCCGCAAATAGGCTTAAAGACCTTTTTTCTGTAGCTCTTCACGGAAGTTGTCGCGAGTGATCAGCACAACATCGGTGACTTCCACAAACTTCTCTGGCTGCACATCTTCTTTCACCCATTTGTAAAGTGATTCGATGCTCTTAAAGCCGTGCACGTCAGGGCTTGGCAATAGTGAGCCAAAGAAACCCGTAGCGTTTGACTTCGCCAACTCATTCACGGCATCGACACCATTAATACCAATACCAATCACGTTTTCAGCAGCAAAACCTTGGCCTTCAGTCGCGCGTACACCACCTAAAACCGTGTTGTCGTTCATACCAACAATCAGCCATTGCTTAACCTTTGGATATTGAACCAACAGTGAGTTAGCGGCATCTAACGCACCTGGGATGTCATTCGTTTTGGTCGGAACACGGTAGATTTGAGATTTAGGAAAGCCAGCATCTTCAAGTGCTTTTACAGAACCATCCACACGGCGACGAGCGGTATCTAGTTCGTCAGCAGTAATGGCCATAACACCTGTTGTAGCGGCATCCCATCCACGATTCGTCATCTCTTTAAACAGCTCTGAGCCCTGACGGTAACCAATTTCACTCGCCGCCATCATCACTAAAGGCACCTCTTTCATCGGTTCGCCTTTCGCGTTTAGAAACTGATCATCAACAGTAATGACTTTCAAATCGTAGCTTTTCGCTTTGGCCATAATCGCAGGGCCAAGCTTTGGATCTGGCGTACAAATGACAAAACCTTTCGCCCCGCTGGCAGCAAGCGTATCAATCGCATTCAGCGTTTTTTCACCATCAGGCACGGCCATCTTGACCAATTCAAAATCGTATTGCTTCGCTGCTTTTTCCGCAAAAGACCACTCGGTTTGAAACCAAGGCTCTTCCGGCTGCTTCACGAGGTAACCAAGTCTGACGTTATCGTCATTGGAGCCAAAAAAAGCGTTAGCAGAGGCACTGATCATTGTCATGCCAGATAGGGCAGCGATTGTGAGTAGTTTTTTTAATTTCATTGTTATCCATCCACTGGTAGAGGTGAGTGTTCGCTGTACATATTTGTGCATCCTTGACCATTTGTTAGTGATAAAAATCACAGCGGAAAAATGTAGCAATTTTGTCCATTCATTTAGCTACAGAGGCTATGAAGCAGCTCTCAATTGTGCGACTAGCAACTTTCAAATATCGCTCAAACCCCAACGCAAACGTTAATCATGGTCGAAAACACTTAATTTTTGAGCAATATATAAAGGTGTTAAAAAGGACACAAAAAACACCCAGTGACGTTTTTGTCCATAAACTTAGCAACCCTATTTATGGGATAACCCACCAGCTCTGGCTATAACAACAAGTAGATTTAGTTTGCTGACCAAAAGTTGGAGTTGTCATGGACACAATAAATACACATCAGCAGCATGTAATTGGTTTGGACTTCGGATCGGACTCCGTACGTGCGCTTATTGTTAATGCCGAAACAGGCCAGGAAGTTTCCTCGTCTGTGGTGTACTACTCACGATGGATGAAGGGGCTATATTGCCAACCTGCGCAATCGCAATTCAGACATCACCCGCAAGATTATTTGGATGCAATGACCAGCGCAATCCAAGAAGTACTGGCGACAGTGCCACAGACTCTGGCCGATTCTGTTGTCGGCATAGGCGTCGACACAACAGGCTCAACACCGGCTCCAATAGATGAAAACGGCACTGTTTTGGCGCTGCTTCCTGAGTTTGAGCACAACCCAAATGCAATGTTCGTCCTCTGGAAAGATCACACATCCGTAGCCAAAGCAGATCGAATTAATGAACTCGCCCATTCGGGAAAATTCACTGATTACACGCGTTACGTCGGCGGTGTGTACTCTTCAGAATGGTTTTGGGCAAAAGCGGCTTGGGTCAGCGAACAAGATGAACAAGTTGCAAAACGTGCTTTCAGCTGGGTCGAGCTGTGTGATTGGATCCCAGCAATTTTGGCTGATACTCAACATCCACAAAAACTGCGTCGTAGCATCTGCGCTGCGGGACACAAAGCGATGTGGCATGAAAGCTGGGGCGGACTACCTGAGCAAGCGTTTTTAAGCGCAATTTCACCGACGTTAGACGGTATTCGCGACCGTATGTTCACAGAAGTCTTTACCTCCGATCAGGCGGCCGGGTACCTATCAAAAGCATGGGCAATAAAATTAGGCTTACCAGAAGGCATCGCGATTGCAATCGGCGAGTTTGATTGCCACATGGGTGCCGTTGGTGCCGGTGCTGGTGCCAACGATTTAGTTAAAGTCATTGGCACTTCTACCTGTGACATTTTGATGGTTGAATCACAAAACGTCGGTGACCGCACTATTCATGGTATTTGTGGTCAAGTCGAAGGCAGTGCTATGCCCGAGTTGCTAGCACTTGAAGCCGGACAGTCCGCTTTTGGCGACATGTATGCCTGGTTCAAAAACGTCTTAATGTGGCCACTACAGGCTTATGCCGAGCACAATCCAGACTTTGCCTTAACTGCCGAAGAAGTTGCTTCAGAACTTTTGCCAATGCTCTCGCAAGCTGCCGAGCAGCAAGGTATCGACCAATATACTCCGGTTGCAATGGATTGGCTCAATGGCCGCCGAACCCCTTACGCAAACCAGCGTCTTAAAGGTGCCATTTGTGACTTAAACCTTGGTAGCTCATCACCTGCAATTTTCTCCGCACTCGTAGAATCCACTGCGCATGGCGCAAAAGCGATCGTCGATTGCTTTATAGAACAAGATGTCACTGTCGAACGCGTCATCGCCATTGGTGGCATTGCGCAAAAATCCCCTTACGTGATGCAAATGTGCGCCGATGTGATTGGTCGCGACATCATCGTGGTCGAATCAGATCAATGTTGCGCATTGGGGGCAGCGATTTTTGCAGCCGTCGCAGCTGGCGTTTACTCGACGACTAAATCAGCACAAGCCGTGATGGCAAGTCCTGTTCGTCAAACCTACTCACCAACACCAAAAGTGCAAACATTGCGAGCACAGCGTTACGCGACGTATCGCGAGCTTGGGCAACACATGGAGCAGATTGCGGAGTTTCACCAATCGCAGGAGCGTGAAGATGTCTGAACAAACCGTCTGGAATGATGCGAACTCATTAGTCGAACGAATCAAAACGCTGCGTCACCAAGTCTGGCAAGCCAATATGGATTTACAACGTCATAACCTTGTGACGTTCACGTGGGGCAATGTGTCAGGCATCGATAGAGAATCTGGATTGGTTGTTATCAAACCTAGCGGCGTTGAGTACTGCGAACTGAATGCTGAAAACATGGTGGTGGTCGATCTGCACGGCCAAGTGGTTGAAGGGAAACTCAACCCATCTTCCGACACGGCCACGCATCTAGAGCTTTATCGCCATTTCCCGGAGATTGGCGGCATCGTTCACACCCACTCTCCTCAGGCAACGGCATGGGCACAAGCAGGCAGAGCAATTCCCGCGTTGGGCACAACTCATGCGGATTATTTCTACGGACAAATTGCGTGCACTCGCGCCTTGAGCGACGAAGAGATCGCGCACAACTACGAGCTCAACACTGGCAAAGTCATCGTCGAAACCATCGGTGATTCAAACGTTATGGCGTCACCCGGCATTTTGGTCAAAGAACACGCACCTTTTACTTGGGGTAAAAGCCCTGCTCAAGCGGTTCACAACGCCGTAGTAGTTGAAGTGGTCGCTGGCATGGCTTTGCAAACACTGCAAATCAATGCCGAGGTAGACACTCTTAACCCTTCGCTTCTCGACAAACATTATTTACGTAAGCACGGCGCGAACGCCTACTACGGTCAAAGCAAAAAATAAGGAAACATGATGAAGATTTTCAACGACAAACAAGTATGGTTTGTAACAGGCTCTCAGCATCTTTACGGCCCACAAGTATTGGAAAGCGTTGCGCAAAACAGCGAAGAAATCATTGCAGGATTAAATTCGTCTGATGATATTTCAGTTTCTATTGCTAACAAAGGCACGGTAAAAACATCGGATGAAATTCTCGCAGTATGCCGTGCAGCCAATAACGATCCTGACTGTATCGGCTTGATGCTGTGGATGCACACTTTCTCTCCAGCCAAGATGTGGATTGCCGGCCTAACCCAGCTAAATAAGCCATTTTTACACCTTCACACCCAGTTCAACGCGGCGCTACCATGGGATGAAATCGACATGGATTTCATGAACCTCAACCAAAGTGCGCACGGTTGCCGAGAGTTTGGCTTCATTGGCACCCGTCTGAATATTGAGCGTAAAGTCGTAGTCGGACACTGGCAAGAACCGCAAGTGCATAGAGATATCGACGATTGGTGTCGCGCCGCTATTGGTGTGAATGCAGGTCAGCACCTGAAAGTCGCCCGCTTTGGCGACAACATGCGCCAAGTCGCGGTCACGGAAGGCAACAAAGTCTCTGCGCAAATCCAGTTTGGATATGAAGTGAATGCGTACGGTCTTGGTGAGCTCAGTGACGTAGTCAACTCGATATCAGATGCGGATGTAAATCACCAGCTAGATGAATACGCATCCGTGTATGAGATGTCTCCAGACTTGTTCAACGACTCTGATTTGAAAAAGCTGATGACGCAAGAGGCACGTTTAGAACTTGGGATGGAATCTTTCCTCAAATCTGTTGGAGCAGGCGCTTTCACCAACACGTTTGAGAACCTAACTGGCTTAACAAATTTACCAGGACTAGCAACGCAGCGCTTAATGGCTAAAGGTTTTGGTTACGGCGGAGAGGGTGATTGGAAAACCGCAGCGATGACGCACATCATGAAAGTCATGGGGCAAGGCAAACCGGGCGGTACATCTTTTATGGAAGACTATACCTACAACTTCGGCGAAAAAGGGCAAGTGTTAGGCGCTCACATGCTAGAAGTTTGTCCAACTATCGCGGCAGCGAAACCAAGATTGGAAGTTCATCGTCACACCATTGGCTGTCGTTGCGATATTCCACGCTTAATTTTCAGCGGCCAATCTGGTGAAGCGTTAAACGTGTCGATTATTGATCTTGGCGATCGCTTTAGAATGATCGTCAACGTGATTGATACCGTCACACCACCACAGTCACTGCCACATTTGCCTGTAGCTCACGCGCTTTGGGAACCTCAGCCCAACTTAAATATCGCAGCAGCTGCGTGGATTCACGCTGGCGGCGCACATCACGCAGTGTACAGCCAAGCTGTCACATTGCCGATGCTTGCCGACTACGCTGAAATCCTTGGCATCGAAATGGTTGTGATTGACAACAGCACCAACTTACGCCAGTTCAAACAAGAATTGCGTAACAACGGAGTGTATTACCGTCTCGGTTAAACCACACAAATGTGCTCCCGCTTAGGGAGCACTTTGGAGTCAATTAGTGAATGATACAGACGTAGAAACCGTGCCCACTTTTCAACTGGAAAAAACTCGCTGGACGCTCAACCTTTCCACTGAGCAACCAGCGAGTTTCGAGCTACAGCGGGATGGTAAAACGCACTTTATCGGCACCATGGAAGTATTAAACAACGGACAACTCATTGCCGTTCACGATGCTGATTGGCGCTTTAGGCACAAGCCAGAAAAGCTCGAACAATGGTGTCAACTGCACCATTCAGAAACCTTATCCATCAATATGAACTACTACTTTGCTGATGATGCTCTCGTGATCGAGTATTTGGCGAGAAACACGGTTCCAACTCGCCTTGATATCCGTCATACCATCAAACAAGTTGTCGATTCACCTGTCGAAGACAACGAGCAAGCGCGAAGTGCGAAGTGGCAGCACCAAAGAGATGGATTACCAAGTGACTTCTTATCGAAAACCGCTAAGACGGACTTTTTCCGAGAAGCCTTTTCTGCCAAACAATGGATCGTTCTAGAAAACTGTGAGGAATAACGACGACAGTTTTTCCGCTCCAGAATAGACTGATGAAAAAGTAAATTAGTTGAAATATGCAAAACAACGACCCTTTAAAACCCGGCTACAACTTTGACGCACACCTTGTGGCTGGGCTTACCCCCATTATCGAAGGCGACGAGCTCGATTTTGTGATTGATCGTCCGAACGGGATGAAAGGGTTCATCATCAACATCACGAGCCAAGGTGAAGGAACGATATTTCATGGTAATGATGCTTTTGATGTCAAAACCGGGGATTTATTGCTATTTCCACCAAGCGCAACGCACTTCTACCATCGTAAAAAAGACAACGCATCATGGTTTCACCGCTGGGTCTATTTTCGTCCTCGTGCCTTTTGGAATGACTGGTTGTGTTGGCATGAACAACGAAATGGTGTGTATCTCACTCAAGGATTGGATAACAGCACGATTTCTCAGATTGAACGCCTATTCATCGACATTGAGTACATTTCCAAATCAGACATGCCTTATCGAGATGATCTCGCGATTAACTTACTGGAACAACTGCTGATTCGTTGTAAAACCATTCAACCTGATGTGGTGAGCAAACCGTTAGATCCTCGTGTTATTGAAGCGATGAACTACATGACGCAGAACCTGAATCAAAATTTCACACTAGAAGACATCGCTGATTTCACCTGCCTGTCCGCCTCACGCTTAGGGCATCTATTTCGAGATGAAGTTGGCATGACCATTACTCAATGGCGTGACGACCAACGTATTAGCCGAGCGAAACAATTGTTGGTCACAACCAACTATTCGGTCAATCACATTGGTCGTATCGTTGGTTATACCGACCCACTCTACTTTTCTCGCGTATTCAAACGTAAAGCCGGCGCAAGCCCCAAATTGTATCGAGAGCAGATTAGTTGAAGGTTATCTTGAACACTCACTGTGCACTGACTACAATAGCGCACTTTTTTACGGAATTTAGGTCACAAACATGACAGATACAGCAAAACCAGCTCTACCAGATCGCCTAGCAGGTAACCCACGCAGCCCATTCTTCATCAAAGAATGTTTTGAACACCAAATCGGTATCCGTTTCAACGGTAAAGAGCGCACTGACGTAGAAGAATACTGCGTGAGTGAAGGTTGGGTAAAAATTGCGTCTCCTAAAGCAAAAGACCGTTTCGGTAACCCAATGCTGATCAAACTGAAAGGCGAAGTTGAAGCGTACTACGTATAAGCAACTCTCGTTCAGTCGAATCTAAAAAGCTCGAGTCTTACTCGGGCTTTTTTAATGCCTACGTTTTGTTGTGTTCGCACTGTTTATCTTTTAAACCAAACAGTTACATGACAAATAATTAGTAAACCATTTTCGTGATCCTACTTCGTGTTTTGGCGATAAAGGTCGTTTGGCTCGGCGGGTTTGGGATTCGTTTCACAGTTTATTCATGAGCCAAACCTAGACTGAAAAAATCCACCTTTCTAATTCGAAAAATAACAAAACTAGGATTCACCCATGAAAAAGAACCTCCTGGCTATCGCCCTTGGCAGCGTAATTGCGCTGACAGCAGCCCCTTATTCACTGGCCGCCAACGATTCTACAATCCAATCTTCCGCAGACTACTCACAACTGGTGACCAAACGTCAAGTTGTCGACCAACTTTTGAATGACGCCGTGGAAGCCTTTAAATCGCCAGCGCGTATCTCTCACGCTGGTTTTACCGCGAAAATGCCAAGCAATATGGAGATAGTTACCGACCGATTGCTAGAAGCTTACCAACTTGAGCCATACCGCACCGACCTACTCATTTCTGCGGCAAATGCGCAGATTTACAACAAGAACGCCGATCGAGCAATTGAACTGTTCGAACAAGCCTTGGCAGTGGCGCCGGACGATGCAGATTTACACGCTTATCTTGCGGTGTGGCAGCGCTTTAAAGGCAATCAAACCGAATCAGACCAACACATGACAACGCTGGCCAAACTGAATGCCGGCAAAGCTGCAGACATCAAACGCATCTTCGACACAGTAGATCGCATTTTGGCAACGCCGCTGAAAGAGAAAGCCGATAAAGGCAAACTGGACGACAAAGGCGCGATTGTTACCTTGGGTTATGCGCTCAATCCCGATGGCTCGATGCATCAAATCTTAGTCGAACGTCTAGAAACCACGTTAGCTATGGCGAAAGCGAACCCAGATGCGATAATTATTTTGACGGGCGGCGTACCAAAGAACCATAAAACTGAAGGTAAATTGATGGCGGACTGGCTGATTGAAAAAGGAGTCAGCAAAGACCGCATCATCGAAGAAAACTACGCCACCAGCACGGTAGGCAATGCCCTGTTCAGCAGCTACGCCTTGGCGCGCCACAACATCAAACATGCGACCATTATCAGCTCGGCAAGTCACGTGCGTCGTGGTCAAACCTTGTTTGAAATCGCTAGTTGGCAAACTGGCCCGCAGGGCATCACTTTCGACACCGTAAGTTACCCAGACAAACCCCTCAAAGACTTAGCGAAAGCCAGCGAGAGCGAACTACTTGGCATTTACCGCGATGCGCTGCGTACTTACGGTATGTGGAGTTATCGCTCTTACCCGTTGGAGTCGCGTTAACCCTTATCGCCCCATTCAAATCGAAAAAAGCCTGCACGTTCGCAGGCTTTCTTGCATTAGAACAGTATCTAAAGCGATTAGATCGCTTCGCCATTTACTGTAACTGCGACGTCAATGTTGCCACGAACGGCATTTGAGTATGGACAGACTTGGTGAGCAATGCGCGTCAGCGCTAGTGCTTGTTCTTGTGGTAGGTTTAACTCTGCCGCGAGGCTAACGGTCAAAGCAAAGCCACCGTTTTCATTCGGGCCAATGCCTACTTCAGCTGTCACAGGTGCGCTCTTTAGCGCTACTTTTGCTTCACGCGCAACGTGCAAAATCGCGTTAGAGAAACAAGCCGAGTAACCCGCAGCAAACAGTTGTTCTGGGTTCGTTGCTGCGCCTGTGCCACCCATCTCTTTTGGGTAAGCAAGTTCAAGATCCAGCAGACCATCGTTGGTTTTTACTTGACCATTACGGCCAGCCAGAGCAGTAGCTTGAGTTTTGTATAATGTTGTCATGCGAATATCCCCTTTAATTTAAGTTGCGCACAATTTAATTGCTTGCAACCTTACATCGAAACAACGATAGTTTACAACTATATTGTGCACAATTTATTTTTATCGCCTTTATCGAGATTAAGCCCATGAGCCAGTGTTACTCCCCAAGTACATTGAATGCAGACGAAAAATTGTTACTAGAGAATCAAGTCTGCTTTCCGCTATACAGCGCTGCTAACGCTGTGATTCGCGCGTACCGACCGTTGTTGGACGCACTTGATCTCACCTACTCGCAGTACTTGGTAATGATGGTATTGTGGGAAAAAGATGGCACGAGCGTAAAACAGCTGGGATCACAGCTTCACCTCGATTCAGGAACGCTCACCCCGTTGCTAAAACGCTTAGAAGCAAAAGGCTTTGTGAGCAGAGGAAGAAGTGAAGCCGACGAGCGCGTACGCGTATTGAACCTTACCGAAGCAGGCAGAGCACTTAAAGATCAGGCGAAATCCGTCCCTGATGCCATTGCCTGTAAGTTCACGTTGGATCTAGAAGAATTAGTGACGCTAAAAACGCTCTGCGAGAAAGTGCTCGATAAGCTAAGTTAACCACCAAGCCCTTTATAAACTCCTCTCAATAGCTAAAAGCCTGCCATTGCAGGCTTTCTTGATCTCATTGCTTTCAGACACTCTTTCTACTGCCATTCTTCAATAAAACCTATCAGCTTCTCACGTCTATAATCGGATTTCCCTATTAACGAAAATAGGATTTGTCTATCAATAGGATAGTTACAAGCAATTTTCCTTAAACACAATCCGATGCGAATATACTTTCCGAAAGCAAGAACTGCTCACCCTAAAACATTCTGAGGAAAGTAAAAAATGATTAATACAAAGATCAAACCATTTGCAGCTACAGCATACAAAAACGGCGAATTCGTTGAAGTAACAGAACAAGATGTTCTAGGCAAATGGGCTGTATTCTTCTTCTACCCAGCAGACTTCACATTCGTATGTCCGACAGAACTAGGTGACCTAGCAGACCACTACGAAGAGCTACAAAAACGCGGCGTTGAAGTGTACTCAGTATCAACAGACACACACTTCACTCACAAAGCTTGGCACGATAGCTCAGAAACAATCGGCAAGATCCAGTACTACATGCTTGGCGACCAAACAGGCAACATCACAAACAACTTCGGTGTGATGCGTGAAGGTCAAGGCCTTGCAGACCGTGCAACGTTCCTAATCGACCCAGAAGGTACTATCCAAGCAATGGAAATCACTGCTGAAGGTATCGGTCGTGACGCAGAAGACCTACTACGCAAAGTGAAAGCAGCTCAGTACGTAGCAGCACACCCAGGCGAAGTTTGCCCAGCAAAATGGAAAGAAGGCGAAGAGACACTAGCTCCTTCTCTAGACCTAGTAGGAAAAATCTAAGCCACTGAATTTAAGCTCAATTTGACATGCTAATTGACGCTTAACTTAGAGAGCATTCCAGGTTAGATACCTTGACGACCTTCTGCCTGGTTTG
The DNA here is from genome assembly GCF_002002385.1 of Vibrio sp. SALL6. NCBI lineage: Bacteria > Pseudomonadati > Pseudomonadota > Gammaproteobacteria > Vibrionales > Vibrionaceae > Vibrio > Vibrio sp. SALL6. Next base: position 207,781 of record NZ_MQVK01000006.1, on the reverse strand, counting down.
CTCTCTCCCTACTGATTTTATCCAGAGTAACCACTCTTTTGTTTATTTAAGGTAACAACAACTATGTTAGACCAAGCGATCCAACAACAACTCAAACAATATCTGGCTAATGTAAAAGAAGACGTTCGTCTAGTGGTTAGTCTAGATGAAAGCAAAGCATCCAATGACATTCTGTCTCTGGCGAACCAAATCGCAGAGATGAGCGACTTTATCACCGTTGAACGTGACGACAACGCAAGCGCACGTAAACCAGTGATGACGGTGACGAACCCAGTAAAAGGCACAGCACTTCGCTTTGCTGGCCTACCAATGGGTCACGAATTTACCTCTCTGGTATTGGCATTACTGCACTCTGGTGGTCATCCAATCAAACTAGATCCAGAAGTGATTGAACAAATCGCAGCACTAGATAAAGAATTGGATGTTGAAGTGTTCATTTCACTGTCGTGCCAAAACTGCCCAGACGTTGTTCAAGCGTTCAACATGATGGCGGCGATCAACCCGAAAGTGAAAGCAACCATGATCGACGGTGCACTATTCCAAGATGAAGTGAAACAACGCGACATCATGGCAGTACCAAGCGTATTCGTAAACGGAGAGCTATTCGGTCAAGGCCGTATGTCTCTAACTGAAATCCTAAACAAAGTGGATGACGGTGCGAGCGAGAAAGCAGCCAAAGCACTGAGCGAAAAAGCCCCATACGACGTGCTAGTTGTCGGCGGTGGCCCTGGTGGTAGTGCAGCAGCACTATACGCAGCGCGTAAAGGTATTCGCACTGGTGTTGTCGCTAAACGCTTCGGTGGTCAGGTGATGGACACTATGGCAATCGAGAACTTTATCTCGGTAAAACGAACTGAAGGTCCAAAACTGGCGACTGACCTAGCAGAGCACCTAAAAGAATACGACGTAGACGTCGTGACTGAGCAACAAGCGCAAAAACTGATGGGCGCAGCACACACAGAAGATGGTTTGATTCACATCCAAATTGAAAGCGGCGCAACGCTGAAAAGTAAAAGTGTCATCCTAAGCCCTGGCGCACGCTGGCGTGAAATGAACGTTCCGGGTGAGCAAGAGTACCGCAACAAAGGCGTCGCGTACTGCCCACACTGTGACGGCCCGCTATTCAAAGGCAAGAAAACTGCGGTTATCGGTGGTGGTAACTCAGGCATCGAAGCGGCTATCGACCTAGCAGGTATTGTTGAGCACGTAACCGTTCTTGAATTTGCAGACGTACTTCGCGCAGACCAGGTACTTATCGACAAAGCAAACTCACTACCAAACATCGACATCATCACGATGGCGCAAACCACAGAAGTAGTGGGTGACGGTACTCGCGTAACAAGCTTGAAGTACAAAGACCGTAACACAGATGAAATCAAAGAGATTGAACTGTCAGGTATCTTTGTCCAAATCGGTCTAGTACCAAACACAGAATGGCTAAAAGATTCAGAAGTAGCGCTTTCTGAGCGCGGCGAAATTGAAGTTGGTAGCCGTGGTGAAACCAGCCTAGAAGGTGTCTTCGCAGCCGGTGACGCAACGACGGTTCCTTACAAACAGATCATCATTGCGATGGGTGAAGGTGCAAAAGCAAGCTTAGGCGCGTTTGACTACCTAATCCGTAAGCAAGGTTAATCTCTAAATTTCTTGAACACAAAGCGCACGGTGCAGTGTTTTCTTCCCCTGAAAACCAATCGGGGCATCGTGTAGAACCGAGTGGCAAGAAAGAAAAGCAAAAACCTAGAAGCCCAAAGACTTTGCCAGCAGGTACTAACTGCTGGCTTTTTTGGTTTTTGGAAGGGTTACATGCACCTAACCCAACTCGCAGATTCAAAGTACCACCCCACCGAATCTCTCCATGTATCAAGCTCCAAAGACACCAACCCTAAAAAATTTAAAACAGCCCTTTACCTCGACTTAACTTGAGGTTTTAGCATGTTCATCGTTGGCTAGGAAATGACAAAAAGGAGCACATCATGATCCAACTAGAACATATTAATTTAGTCGTGAAAAACATCCCTGAAATGCTGAAGTTTTATCAAACTGCATTTCCACATTGGTACGTGCGTGACGAGGGAGAAGGTACATGGAGCGGCAAGCATAGAAACTGGCTGCACTTTGGCGATGAGTACCAATACATTGCGATGAGTGACCACGGTGAAGGGGAGAACCGCGATTTGGGCGGCCATCAAGTTGGACTAGCGCATTTTGCTTATGTAACCAACAACGTCGATGCCATCATCAAAAGACTGGCCGATGCAGGTTACCCGATTGCCCAACCTGGGGCTGATGAGCCATACCGCAAGAATGTGTATTTTGTTGACCCTGCAGGTTTTGAGATCGAATTTGTTGAATACCTGACGGATGATCCAAAACTTCGTAACCTGACAAGCTAAAAAGACTTAAATAACAAAACGTCAGCAGATGGTGACTGCTGGCGTTTTAGTTTATCTATCAGGTTTATTTATCGCATTAGCGCTGTTTGGCAAAAACCTGAGTCCAGTAATACCCGTAGCTTGCAGAGTGATTTTCGACAAGCGACGCGCCCATCTGATCGAAATCCGCACTCATGATATTGAGGCAGTGACCTTCGCTCGATAGCCAAGCATTGACGACGGCGTTAATGGAGCTTTGCCCTACGGCGACATTCTCACCAATAGCGCTCCAAGCATAGCCCGTTGCGTTGACTCGATCTGACAGCGTGCTGCCGTCAGAGCCTGTGTGGCTCATGAAATCGCTGTTCGCCATATCGCTCGAATGTCGATAAGCAGCGCTTTCCAAATCGTAGCTCCAAGTTAGTGCCCCAACAGGTGGCATGGTGGTTGCGCCACACTGTTGTTTGGTAGAGCGAGCACTGTTGACCGCTGCGAGCATCTGCTCGGCAAATGTGCCTTGTGACGATGTGGAACCTGTGTTTTGAGAGCTGTTTTCTACAGGTGCTGACGACTCCCCGTCGCCGCCACATGCGCTGAGAAGTAGGGCCAAAGCAGGCACTAAGATCTTAGTTGGCATTGTCTTTCCTTTATGAGTGACGAAGAGCAAACTGCGCTTTTCGATAATAACGCCCAATAACCTAACAAAAACCAATAAAAGCACCATATGGCTTGGGGTGTTTTAACCAAAGACTCACATGAAGTTTTCAATCACCTTGGTTCGGTTGGTAAATCGGCAACGTTTCAGCCCACGTATGGAATGGCGTTTCATCCATATCCTGTATTGCTTGAGTGATAAAGTCGATGAACACCCTCACTCGGGCAGGCACATATTCCCGGTTAGCATAGAGAAGATACACGCCATTTCCTGCTTGACGCATACTCGGAAATATCGGCACTAAACGCCCTGCTTTGAGCCAATCCCTCGCGATAAAGTGAGGAATCTGAGTTAATCCTAAGCCTTCTGCGCAAAGCTCTGCCATCGATTCGCCGTCGTTTACAATAAAATTTCTCTCGGGGTTATACTCACTTGCACCGTCTGGTTCTGGCATCCGAATCTGCAACAGTTTCCCCGTTTGTTTAAAGCGAAAGCGAACCCAAGAATGGTCATTGAATGCGTTTGGGCCACTCGGAACACCATGCCGTGCTAAGTAATCCTGACTGCCACAAATAATAAAATCGATAGGACTCAGCTGACGCACAATCAACTGGCTGTCCTGAACGACACCAGAACGAATCGACACATCAATTCCTTGTTCAATAATATCAACGTAGGCGTCATCGTAATGAATATCGATAGTGATGCTGGGGTAGCGGCGGCAAAACTCTTTTAATAAAGGGCGAATGTAAAGGCGACCGTAGGAGACCGGCACATTAATCTTAAGCAGTCCTGAAAGCGCATCATTGTGGCTTTTTAATGAATCCTCACACGCCGTCAGTTCGTCCAGTACAAACCTAGCGGTATTTGCATATCGACGACCGGCTTCTGTCAGACGGATCTGTCGCGTAGAACGCTGGAACAGCTGTATTCCCAAGTCGCTTTCAAGACGATGGATTGCCTTACTCACTGTAGAAGGGTCTGTGCCATGCGCTTTGGCGGCTGCAGCAAAACTGCCACCTTCTAAAGTGGCAATAAAAAATCGTAGGGACCGTATCTTATCCATAAAACTCGAGCATTCCATTCGTGAACTTTCTTCACTTTAGTAAAGACAAACTGGCTCTTCAATCACCAATCAGCCCAAATATAATGAATCTCAATAACTTGATGCTCTGTTAGCGAGGAAAAAACAATGGGTAAAAATGGATTAAAGAATGCACTAAAACTACTAATAGCGACCTTAGTCCTATTCTTTGGGATCCTTCAAACGGCACATGCGGCGGATAAACGCATTGGCATTCTGGTTTATGACGGCGTACTGACCTCTGATGTCACTGCGCCTTTAGAGGTCTTTGGCGTCGCAAGTCGGCTGACTTGGTTTAGTGATTATGAAGTGCTCACCATTTCCGTCTCTGATCAGAAAACCATCACCACTGAAGAGGGATTAAAAATTGGTGTGGATGCTTGGATTGGCGATCAGCCAGAACTCGACGTGCTGGTTTTAACATCCAGCTACGACATGGATGCGCTAATCGAAAACAAGGATCTCATTCACTTTATTCAAACCACATCAAAGGCGGCAGATTGGATGGCAAGTAATTGCTCTGGTGCGTATCTATTGGCCGAGGCTGGCCTGTTAAACGGTAAGAAAGCGACGACGTGGGCAGGAGGTGAAAACGGATTACAAAAAGACTATCCAGCAGTTGATGTACAGTTCGACCAGAATTTTGTGGTTGATGATGGAGTCATCACCTCAAACGGCAGCCTAGTCAGCTATCAGGCCGCCCTTAAATTACTGCATCTCATGACTTCGGAATCTAAAGCTCAAGAAGTCGCAGACACCCTTCAATACTCACGTTTTTCTACCCAGCCATTTTAAGCGGGCAAGGACGAAACCGCAGGTAACCTTCGATGTTTCAGAGGTTACCTTGCAGCCCACTTCTACACTTCAGGTCTTAATGTTATGAAAAAACAAAAACGTTACGAAACACTGACGAAAGAGCGATACCAAGATATCTATCGTCTCGCATATTGGCTGTGCAAAGATCAACACATTGCTGAAGATTTGGCGCAAGAGACCTTCCTGAAAGCGTGGCGATTCTTTGATAACTTAAATGATCCCAACGCCGAGAAGCCTTGGCTCATCACTATTTTGCGTCGTGAGAATGCTCGGCGCTTTGATAGAAAACAGTTCGATTTTGTCGACATTGATGAGTGTGCAATACAGACAAAAACCTACCCCGGCAGTGACCACGACATGGCCCAAGATTGGCTTCAAAAACAAATGATGATTCTCAAACCCAAATACCGAGAGCCATTGCTCTTGAGCCTAGTGGCTGGGCTGAATCATGATGAGATTGCCCAAGCCTTGAGGCTCAATCACAATACGGTGGCGACTCGATTATTCAGAGCGCGCAACCAGCTCATCGCGCAGCAAGGAAACCATTAAGACAGAAGTTCCTACTGGTATGGAGCTCACCTAACCACCAAGAAAACTTGGTCAACCATGCCAACTAACTGGCTATGCTCGGGTCTATTTCATAAGTCGTTACATAACTTGGTGCGTTAACGCTTTACATCTGGCGTTACTGGATGAACACTTCCACCCAAAGTACAATGGCAGCCGACATAATAGAGTCAGTAGGAAATTATGAGTAACACGACGGCGAAAAAGTCGAATCCCCTATTCGAGATCCTTTTTAACGTATTCATCCCTTCGTTCATCTTGATGAAATACAGTGGCGAAGAGCACCTAGGAACCGCAATGGCACTGGTTGTCGCTTTGCTCTTTCCTGTGGTTTACGGCGGTATGGATCTCATCCGCAACAAGAAATTTAACTTTATCTCAGCGCTTGGTTTTATCAGCGTATTATTAACTGGTGGCATCGGCTTGTTGGAGCTTGATACTCGCTGGTTAGCCTTGAAAGAAGCCTTGATTCCCGGCCTGATCGGCATCGCGGTATTGGGCTCCACTTTTACCCGCTACCCATTGATGCAAAAAATGGTATTGAACGACACGGTTTTGAACCTCGCGTTGATTAACGAGCGTTTGAGAGAAAATGGTAAAACCGATGCGTTCGAACGTTGCCTAATGTCTTCGAACTACTTGTTCGCAAGCACCTTTGCATTCTCATCTGCAATGAACTACTTCCTTGCTACGTGGATCGTCACCAGTCCATCAGGCACTGCAGCCTTCAATGAAGAGCTCGGTAAGTTGACACTTTACAGCTACCCAATGATCGCCATTCCTAGCATGTTGATGATGTTTGGTATTTTTTACTACATTTGGCGTCAAATTCGCGCAATGACGTCTCTTGAAACTGAACAAATTTTCCACATAAAGTAAAACCTCAGCACTCGAAATACTAAGGGGAAGAGCCCTCTTCCCCTATCTTCCACCCGCCCTTTTCTATTCCATAGCTTTCCATTTAGATTCACTCATCCGTCACTCAGTGTTGACCACGTTCACATTGATAGGAGCGACTTTCGCTCTTTTTATGAAAACCCACATAAAAAATGTGACAAAAATGAACAAGTATATGAAAGTCATGGTGCATTGCTTATCCAACTGATTTAACATGAATTTTTTAAAACCTTGCTGCATTTATAAAAAATATGTTCGGATCAAAAAAATTAAAAATGGAAAATGAGGCGCTTAAGCAGGAATTAGCGAGCCTTAAAGACAAGTACCAAACCGACGTTGAGACGTTGGAACGTCAGTTAAAAGAAGCCAAACAACTACTGAACACAGCGCAACAGCGTTACGAAAGTAGCGACGAGTTGATGTCGAGCAGCTTGAAAGGCGGAGATATGCTCCAAACCATTCGCACAGCGATGGTCGAAAGCGCTCAATCTATGGCGCATGAAAACGAAGAGCTAAAGCTGCTTGATGATATGTTCAAGCAAACACATCAAGCACTCGCACGTCTGGATGACCGAGCGGTAAAAATCAGCTCACAAGCCACTCAAAGCATTGAATCTGTGCAGATATTAGATAACACCGCGACTTCTATTTCCCACCTTGTATCTACTATCCAAGAGATTTCTGACCAAACGAACTTATTGGCTCTCAACGCAGCGATTGAGGCAGCACGCGCTGGTGAAGCAGGCCGCGGATTTGCCGTGGTGGCGGACGAGGTAAGAAATTTGGCAGGCAAAGCCAGTGAAGCGAGCGAACAAATTGATTCGCTGGTTAATCAGGTGCTAACCCAAGTCAGCTCAATCAAAAGCGCGATTGATGAAAACCAAATCTGCGCAGAAGAAGTATCCGCCTCTTCGGCGCAAATTGGCTCAATCGTCAACGAGGTGGTTGTCAAATCAGAGCACATGAAACGGGTGATCCACTTTGCGTCTACCCGCTCTTTCCTCGATACGGTCAAGCTTGATCATGCCATTTGGAAAAACAACATCTATCGCTTACTGCAAAGTGGCTCTTTTGGTGAAACCGTCAATAGCCATTCAGAATGTCGATTGGGCCAGTGGTACTACCGAGGTGACGGCAAAGCATATAGCCAACTAAGAAGCTATGCGCAGCTCGAAGCGCCACACAAAGGTGTGCACGATAGCGGCCGTGATGCAATGAACCACGCGAAGTCAGGAAATATGGCCGGCATGGTGACCTCCATCAACTCGATGGAAGACGCGAGTGAGCAAGTGGTGATTCACATTGACCGCTTGATGGATGAAATCATCGCAAACTAAGACTTATGCCTCCCTTTGTTTTTATTGCGATGCAAGGGGAGGTAGCTGCGTTTCTAGCCATTCGATAAACGCCGCATTTTTCGGTCTGTGCTGCTGGCCGTTTAAACAAATCAAATCGTACCCTCTCCCTGCGTTGACGCGTTCAAAAGGCGCGACCAGTTCTCCCTTTTCCAAACTGGTTTGCACTAAAGACGCCCGCGCCATTGCGATGCCCATGCTGTTTTTGGCGGCAATCATCGCCATATCGGCATGGTTAAAAAGGTAGGTTTTCTCCATCACATTGAGCGATTTCAGCTCAGGGTTGCTTTGGCTTGCTAACCAGCTCTGCCATTCATGATTTGGCTCGTTTGCTTCTAACGATTCTGTGCAATGGATAAAGGTCACGGCCTCAAATTGGCTGGCACTACTCACACCATCGGAGAAATGTATTTGGCTGTATTCAGGGCTACAAACCGGCATCAACTCTTCATCAAATAGCCTTTGATGATGGAACCCCGGATGCTCGCTGTCACTGTAGTAAATCGCAATATCAACGGGCTCATGTAAGAAATCTAATCGGCTTGCCTTTACTCGAAGCTTGATATTGAGAGAAGGATACAAACGCTGAAATTCCATCATACGCGGCAGTAGCCAACTCTGTGCAAACGTGGGGGCCACGCCGATGTAAAGCTCGCCACGCAGCTCGTTGAATTTGATGTCTTCAAGTTCAGAGAAAATCACTTCGAACGATTGGTTTAATGCATGCAGTAATCGCTCACCTTCTTTGGTCAGCTCTAATCGCCGAGTCATACGCACAAACAAGCTGAAACCCAGTTGTTCTTCCAGTGACTTAATGCGTTGGCTCACTGCCCCTTGGGTAATAAACAACTCTTCAGCAGCTTTGGTAAAACTGAGACACTTACCAGCAACGGCGAAAGTGTACATGTTAGAGAGCATCTGCTGTTTTCTGTCCATCTTGGCACTCGACATAAATTAGAAAGGCTAATGCATAGCAAGTTTAAATTGGTTTGTATAGCGAATCACGATGCTTTTAAATCAAACTGTCTTATCCATAACGAGAAACAGCACGATGAAAAAGAATCTAAAAATTACCATTATTGGTGCAGGCTCCAGTTACACGCCAGAGCTTATCGAAGGTCTCATCAAGCGCAATCATGAACTGCCTATCGGCGAGTTGTGGTTGGTCGATATTGAAGATGGCAAAGAGAAAGTCAGCATCATTGGCGATTTAACGCGCCGTATGTTGGCGAAAAACAACATGTCTCATATTGATGTTCACGTCACGCTGGATCGCAAACCCGCATTAAAAGACGCCGATTTTGTCTGTTCTCAATTTCGTGCAGGTTGTTTGGAAGGTCGCATCCGCGATGAACGCATCTCGCTTAAATACGGCATGATCGGTCAGGAGACCAATGGTTTAGGCGGTTTTGCTAATGCCTGTCGCACCATTCCTATCGCGCTAGAAATCTGTAAAGAGATGGAAGAATTGTGTCCAGACGCTTGGCTGCTGAACTTCACTAATCCATCGGGCATGGTGACCGAAGCGATTCTCAAGCACACCAAAGTAAAAGCGGTCGGTTTGTGCAACGTGCCAGTGATCATGCAAAAAGGCATCGCGCAAATGCTGGGGGCTGACGAGCAAGACTTTGTATTGCAAGTCGCGGGTTTGAACCACTTTATCTGGGCGCGCCAGATCCTGCATGAAGGTCGCGATAAGCTGCAAGAGGTGGTTGAAGCGATCTTATCGGGCAACGATCCTCTCGTTCCGCAAAACATTCCTCCATTCGAATGGCCAACAGAACTGCTGCGCAATATGGGGATGATTCCATGCGCATACCTTCGCTACTATTACACCAGCGAAGACATCATGAAGCAGGAAATTGAAGAAGCGAACGGCGAAGGCACACGCGGCGAAGTGGTCAAAGCGATGGAGAAACGTCTGTTCGATATCTACCGCAACCCAGAGCTTAACGAGAAACCAAAAGAACTCGAAAAGCGCGGTGGCCAATATTACTCAGAAGCGGCCTGTGAGCTGATGAGCTCTATCTACAACGACAAGCGCACCATCATGCACGTGAACACTCGCAACAACGGCGCGATTGCGGGCTTGCCGGACGACTGCACTGTGGAAGTCAGCTGTATGATCACTAAATCAGGGCCAGTTGCTTTGAATGTTGCACCGTTCCCAACAGATACACTGCGCCTGATTCAATTGATGAAGGATTTTGAATCGCTCACTGTCGAAGCAGCGGTCACAGGCAACCGCAACGCGGCGCACCGAGCGTTGATTCTGAACCCACTGGTCACAACAGGAACGATTCTAGAGCAGGCATTGGAAGAGACCATTCAAGCGAACCTCGATTACATGCCGCAGTTTCGCTAAGCCCAATTAAAACGCAAAAGGGATGGTGAGTGCCATCCCTTTTTGTGTTCACATGGTTAGAATAATCTTGCCACTCCGCGCTAGTGATTTTTCTTCAATTTGTTCAATCGCAGTTTGAAATGCTTCTAACGGTAAGTAGTGTGCAACTGCGAGCTTTATATCATTGGCAATAAAGTGTTTTAACATTTCAGCGAATACCGTCTTTCTCCCTCCTTTGCCTACCGATTCTTCCCAATACCGCAAAAAGAAAGTGCTAAAGTCGATGTTGTTGGTCTTCATGGACTCAAAAAATACTGGCGTATAAGGCGCTAACGACAATGTCCCGTAGTTGATGTATTGGCCATTTTCTTTCAAGGTACGAATGAGATCCGTGCCAGCCTCACCGCCTATCGCATCCAAAGCGACCGTTGGTTGTGGCAGTTTGCGTGTTTGCAGTTGCGCGTGTAAGTCTTTCTTCGCGTCCAACACTGGAATTGTATCGTACGGATACTCTTCTGGCTTTGAAGTCACAGCAATCAGTGTAAAATCCAGTGAATGAGCGAGCTGGGCAAATATCTTACCGATCGCTGACCCTGCCGCATTGATGATCACCATATCACCTTTGTCCAACTTAGCCACTTTAGTGGTGATAACCCACGCGGTTAGCGCGTTGATGTACAACTGGCAGGCATAGCCGTTATCCAAACTTTCAGGTAGCGGAAAAAGATTCTCGGGCGAAGCATCGATGTAGTATTGCCAAGTACCACCCATCGCCACCAACACTTTTTGCCCAACTTGAAAGCCAGCTTGACCGACAGCACTGACTTCCACCACACGCCCAACCGCTTCAAATCCCGGCACGCGAGGTGGTATGTGAACGCGGCGGTATTGCCCAACTCCATGAATGGAAAGCAAGTCACTTGGGTTAATATTGGTGGCTTCCAGTCGCACCCGAACCTTGCCCTGAGCAAGCGGTTTTAGGGGCACTTTTTCCAACGACAGCGACGTTTTGGGTTGACCAAAACAGAATTGATTAACTCGTGTATTTATCGTTGGTGCCATTGTTATTCATACCATGTAATTGAAATTAAAAAGGGACGTTTCTTGGCTTCTTCTCAAAAGCATTAAGTGAAGTCGAAGCTCTGTATTTCTACCTGCGCGATGCACCGTTCACTCTAAACTGTTGTGGCGTCATATCAAAATAGGCTTTAAATGCTTTGATGTAGGAGGAATCGTTTTGATAACCCACTAGGTCTGCAATGGCTTGGATTGGCAACGATTCATCTAACAAAGAAAGCGAGTAAATTAGCCGAATTTGTTGCCGCCAAAGCAGAAATGAAGTGTTGAATTCTTTGGCGAACAACCGTGATAAAGTGCGCTCAGACGCGCCAATTTTCTCCCCCCACTCTTTTAGCGAACAGCTTAACGCGGGCTCGTCAGTCAATTGCTCGAAAATCAGTTTTAGTCGTCTGTCTTGTGGCAGCAATAACTGAAATGTCTGCACGTTGCTTTTCAAAATTTGATCATGCAACACCGCCAGCAAATGCAGCACTTCTTCGTGGCTTGTCTCACCTTCACACTGTCTGCGGATCTCTTGCAAAAGCTCATTTAAAAACGGCGTTAAAGCAATGGTTCTCGCTTGTGGCTCGTACGTTGCGCCAAACTCTGGGTTGAGATAAATGCCAACAAATATCGTGTTGCTTAGAGCAATCGACTCGTGTTGAACACCCGCAGGAACAAATAACGCAGAAGTGTGCGGAACCAAATGCTGATAATGCTCCGTTTGTGTTTGTAATAACCCTTTGATAGGAAAGATGATTTGATGCCAAGTGTGTTGATGCAGCGCATCAATGTAACCTTTTGGCATGTCGATGGTTTTCACCAAAACAGGAGAATGGGGATTCGCGGCCATCATCTCATTGGAGGTGATGACGCCTGACTTCGAATCAATTTGGCGAGTTAGCATTGTTGATTGTCTTTTCATCCCTATTCCGACATAAGTTCTCTAGGCTATCATGCTCCGCATCGTGAATGAAGGTAAACACTTTATCTCTCATTCAAATAATAAGGAGGTTATATGAAGAAAATCGGCGTCGTAAAAGCTGTGCTAGCAGGGAAAACCGTCCCTTATGCTCATGGAGCGCAAAGCGCAATCAACAAACAAGTGCTGCCTGAGCGCCAGCACGCAACAGAGCTTGGTTTTACCAGTGATGAGCAAGGTGATCCGCGCTTTCATGGTGGCATTCAAAAAGCGCTTCATATTTACCCAAGCGAACACTACCCAATCTGGCAACAAGAATTAGGCGAAAGAACCATTTTCCAATCCGCCGGCGGCTTTGGCGAAAACATCAGCTCCGAAGGCGTAACCGAATCCACGATTTGCTTGAAAGATAAAATTCGCATTGGCTCAACACTACTGGAAGTGTCGCAAGGCCGCATGCCTTGTTGGAAGCTTAACATACGCTTTGACCAACACGACATGGCGAGAAGACTGCAAGATACGCTTCGAACAGGCTGGTATTTCCGAGTGCTGGAAGAAGGCGAAATCGGTGCAGGTGACGAGATTATTCTGTGCGAAAGATCTTATCCAGAATGGCCACTGGCTCGCATCATGGGCGCGGTTTTCACTGGCTGCCTGGATAAAACAGAGCTAAGCCAACTGGCAGAACTTCCATTGGTTGAATCTTGGGGCAAGTTGGTCGAGCGCCGCCTAGAAACTGGCGAAGTTGAAGATTGGGAAATGCGCTTGGTTGGCCCAACGGCGGGTTAACACCCCAAAGTAAAATTTTAAGCCACGCTCTGAACCGACTATGCCGTCAGAGCGTGTTTTTTTGGTTTACTTCGCACTCGGGGCTGGGCGTTTCGACTTACCTTGGAACTGCTTAATGCTCTTCTTAGCATTAGTTCGGCGGTTGGCTTTTTTATCGCGTGGCGCGCGTTTGCTCTCGCCAGTTGATGGCTTATCCGTTACTGGAAAACCTACCAGATCTTGCACTGGCAATGCACGTTGAGTCAGGTGACGAATTGCGTTTAGTGCGTCCATTTCACCATGGCATACCAATGACATCGCCACACCTTGTTCGCCTGCGCGAGCGGTACGCCCTACTCGGTGAACATAAGTTTCTGCATGCATTGGCAGTTCAAAGTTGATCACTACAGGTAATTGCTCAATGTGAATGCCGCGCGCTAGTAGATCGGTGGCAATCAACACCTGAATTTGCCCAGATTTAAACTGCGCCAGTGCTTCTTCTCGCTCATCTTGACTCTTATTGCCATGCAGCGCATTGGTTGAGATGCCCGCTTTATTCAGCTTCTTCGCTAAGCCATCGGCGTTCTCTTTCGCACCAATAAAGACTAATGCCTGAGTCCACGCGTTTTTTTGAATCAGTTCAATCAATGCCTTGGTTTTACTGCCTTTGTTGACGAGGTACAGCGTTTCAGCAATATCTTGGTTGGTGCTGTTTTCTTGATGCGCTGCAACTTGCTTTGGTGCCTGCATAAGCAGCTTCGCTTTATCCTTCAACTCATCTGAAAAGGTTGCCGAGAACATTGCGGTTTGACGCTGGTTTGAAATCTGCCCTGCAATATTTTGTACGTCAGGCCAAAAGCCCATGTCCAACAAACGGTCGGCTTCATCCAATACTAGATAATGAACATTGCTCAAATCCAAGCCATTGTTTGCTAGGTCAACCAAACGACCAGTCGTCGCGACAAGGATATGAGGATTTGTCGCTAGCGCCTGCTGTTGTTGCTCTTTATCAACGCCGCCACACAAACACACTGCGTTGAGTTCAAGAACTTGACCAACTTGGTTGATTGCTTCACTCACTTGCATTGCCAGCTCACGAGTTGGCACCAAAATCAGCGCTTTTTGCTCTGGATTGACACTCAGCTTTTCCAACAAAGGCAAACCATAAGCAAGGGTTTTGCCGCTGCCTGTATTTGCCAAAGCCAATAGATCTTGACCAGCCAACAGCTCAGGAATGGCCAACGCTTGAATATCGGTCGGTTTCTTGAAGTCTTTTGGCAGTGCGTGAATCAGCTCAGAACTCAATGAGAGAGTAGAAAATGGCATTAGCGAAACCTTGTACTTTTGGTTGAAGAAGCAATAAAAACAATGAAGATGCGGTAAAACGCAGGCGCGGACTTTATCACAATCTGTTAGGTGAACCATCCTATTTTAGGCGCTTAAACCAAACGTCGCCTATGCAAATCGTCAGAAAACAAAAAAGCGCCGAGCCGAAACCCTGCGCTTTTAAAAACGGTTTTACATTGTAAATCGTTACTTGGTGTAGAACGCGCGTTTTAGTGCCATCTCTAAGCCGCGAACTTCAGCCAAACCTTTCAAGCGACCAATAGCGGAGTAGCCTGGGTTGGTTTTCTTCTTCAGGTCATCCAACATTTGGTGGCCGTGATCCGGGCGCATTGGAATCAAACGATGGTCGCCCACTTCTGCGCGGCGCTGTTCTTCATCCAGAATCGCCATCACCACGTTGTACATATCCACATCGCCATCCAGGTGAGCCGCCTCGTGGAATGTCATTGGGTTGCTTTCTTCACGCTTGGTGGAACGCAAGTGGGTGAAGTAAATGCGCTCGCCGTGCTTTTTGATCATCTTCACTAGGTCATTGTCACCACGCACACCGTAAGAGCCGGTACACATGGTCAAACCGTTCATTTTGCTTGGCACTTTTTCGGTTAACCAATCAATGTCTTCGATGGTTGAAACGATACGCGGCAAGCCAAGAATTGGGCGCGGTGGATCGTCTGGGTGCACCGCGAGTTTCAAGCTGTGCGCCTCACACACAGGCATCAGTTGCGACAAGAAATACGCCATATGCTCACGCAGTTTGTCTTTGCTAATGCCCGCGTAGCGGTCGAGTTGCGCTTGGAACTCTTCCAAGGTGTAGCCTTCTTCTGCGCCCGGCAAGCCTGCAATAATGTTGCTGGTGAGCTGCTGGATTTGCGCTTCAGACATGTTGTTGAAGTATTCCAATGCCTGCGCTTGTTCCGCTTCGGTGTAATCCGCTTGTGCGCCAGGGCGCTTCAGAATGTGTAGCTCAAATGCCGCAAATGCGATTTGGTCAAAGCGTAGCGCTCGAGAACCATCTGGCATTTCAAATTCTAGGTCGGTACGTGTCCAATCTAGCACTGGCATAAAGTTGTAGCAGACTGTATCTACGCCGCACTCAGCAAGATTACGCAGGGTTTGCTTGTAGTTGTCGATCCATTGTTGGAAGTTGCCCGTCTGAGTTTTGATTTCTTCGTGAACTGGCACACTTTCAACCACTGACCACGTTAAGCCTTTCTCTTCGATGATGGCTTTACGTTTTAAAATCTCTTCTTTAGACCACACTTCACCATTTGGAATGTGATGCAAGGCATTCACAATGCCTGTTGCGCCTGCTTGACGAATATCGTCTAGCGACACAGGGTCATTCGGACCGTACCAACGCCAAGTTTGTTCCATGACACTCACCTTTTTTAAGACGCACTCAGCCCGCTCGAATTTATCAAGCTAAGTGCAAAACGACTTCTTAATATGCAGCCACGATAATGCAGCTGCGCTGACTAGAGCCGACCGAAGCCGGCAATGTGGTTAACCGTTTTCAGCGCCCTGCAGAACAACAGGGTTGGAACTGAATAAGTAACCATCAAAATTCGGGTCATCGATGTCAGACAGCTCCAACAGGCGCTGTTTAACGTTTTCAAGGTGTTGCCACATGGCATTTTTTGCAGCGATTGGATCTTTACGCTGCAATGCGGCAAGGATTTTGGCGTGATCGTCTAACCACTCTTCACGGTAGTCTTGACCAGCAATGTGAGAATGAAGTTTCTTCCACATTGGGCTGCTCTCGCGTCGCTCCCAAGATTGCTTCAACATGTCCACCAGCACAGAGTTTTGAGTTGCCTCTGCAATGCACATGTGAAACTTCTCATCACCGTTGCAATCTGCGGTGCCACTGGCAAGTTCTTCTCGTTCTAACTCAAGGGCTGCACGCATTTTCACGATGTCGCCAGGCGTTACTTGCATCGCTGCAAATTCCGCAATGTTACTTTCAAGCAACTGGCGAGCTTGGAGCATTTCAAACGGACCGGCATCATCGCTGATCACGTTCTCACGGGAGTTCGGTTGAGATGGAATATTGATGACATACACTCCAGAACCTTTCTTCACTTCGACAAGGTTTTCCAGCTCCAGCATGATGATCGCTTCACGTACTACTGTGCGGCTAACGTCGAGACGTTCTGCGATATCGCGCTCAGGCGGCAGCCTATCTCCGACCACGTAACGGCCATTGATAAGTTCTTGTCTAAGGACTAAACCGATCTCTTGATACGGTCTTTTCGGTTCAAAAGGCATCATGATGATATTATCACTATATTCCATCTAACTTCTCACGCCATCATAACGACCAATAACAATTGGTCAACCTCTATGTACCAGAATGTGGTAACACCTTGTTTTCGATTGTTTATTACTAATTACTTTGTGAATTACTTAACTGCTTTGATCTTCTCAACCAGTTCATTTAATTCAGGATTTGTCTTTTCTAAGTCCGCGTACATTGGTTGAACCGCTTCAACGAATGCCGCTTTATTTGGTTCAACAAAAGTTACGCCCATCTTTTCAGCTTTTGTACGCTCTTTTGCTTCTGACTCAGCCCACAACTTCTTCATGTATTCAGAAGAGTCTGCTGCTGCTTTCATCAGTGCTTTTTGTTGCTCAGGTGTTAGCTTGTCGTACGTTTTAGTCGAAATAACCAATACGTCTGGCACCATGGTGTGCTCGTCTAGGCTGAAGTATTTCGATACCTCACTGTGACGGCTCAAGCTAAATGATGGGATGTTGTTTTCCGCAGCATCCACCACGCCTTGTTGTAATGCTGTGTATAGCTCACCGTATGCCAATGGTGTCGGGTTACCACCTAACGCTTTTACCATCGCAATAGCAGATGGGCTCGGCTGTACACGTACTTTCAGACCTTTTAGATCTTCCGGCGTATTGATTGGTTTGTTGGTGTAAAAGCTACGTGCGCCCGCATCGTAGTAAGTCACACCAATAAAGCCGCTGTCCGCTGAAGAATTCAGGATTTCACGACCCACTTCCCCGTCTGTCACTTTGTAGTAGTGGTCTTTATCGCGGAACAAGTAAGGCATGTTGAATGCTGCGTAAGCAGGGGAGAAAGCTTCCAATTCTGCCGCGTTGCTCTTCACCATATCCAGAGCACCGTTTTGCATCAGCTCCATCGATTCACGCTGAGTGCCTAACTGCGCATCAGGGTAGATACGGATACGAACTTCCCCGTCTGTCATTTCACGAACTTCTTTTGCCATAAAGTCCATTGCTTTATGTACTGCATGGTCACGAGGGTGATTGTGACTTAGCTTCAAAGTGGTCGCAGCATAAGCAGAAGCAGTGGCGCCGAAGGTCATTGCAGCACCTACTACAGCGCTTAAAAGAGTCTTACGCGTCATCATTGTTCTATTCTCCTTGGATTGGTTATCCAATATGTAGGGTAGTTTTAATTTTTCACGGTATTTCTTGTTTCGAGGTCATTATTGGCGATCGAAAAACCTATCGTCAAAACAAAAAAGCAAATTGATTGACCAAAATCACACTAATTACCCTTAAACTGGTCAACCAATTCATTTGTGAAGCTGCTCACGTGACAACCAAATCGCCTAAATTATAATCCACTCAGAACAACATGCCTATTTTGAGACCCTACACAAATACGCTCGCCCACATTGGTAAACCAATTGTTATGCAGTCCGCGTGTTTACTTTAAGGAAATGAAAATGAATAAACTGGTCACGTATATCAACAGGGGGTTGGCAGCATTTACTGTCTCTCTTTCGACCTTTCTTGTCTTCTGCGTGGTTTGGCAGGTGCTTTCACGCTACGTACTCGGTAAACCAAGCACCGTCACGGATGAACTGGCTCGCTATCTCTTTATGTGGGTGGCGCTTATTGGTGCCGCTTACACCACAGGTCTCAAACGTCACCTCGCCATTGACCTTTTGACGATGAAACTCAAAGGCAAGAAAAAACTGGTGAATGAAATCGTCATCCAAGTGGCCATTGCGCTCTTCTCTTATGTGGTGTTGGTCCACGGCGGAACACAATTAGCACTCAAAACATTGGCCACTGGCCAGCTAACCCCAGCATTGGGCTTAGAGATGGGCTACATCTATTTCTGCCTGCCTATCAGTGGCGCACTGATGATCTTTTATTCCGTGATTTTCGCTTATGAGCGCGTCAAACAATTAATGTCTGGTGAAACCCTAGTCACCGACTCACAACTTGATTCTTAGAGGGTTCCACAATGGAATGGCAATTAATTCTTACCTTATTTGGCAGCTTCGCTGTATTACTGGCAATTGGTGTACCGGTTTCCTTCGCCATTGGTCTTTCTTCACTGGCAACCATTTTAATGGGCCTACCATTAGAGCCTGCGATTGCCGTTGTGGCGCAGCGCATGGCGGCGGGTCTTGATAACTTTGCTCTGCTAGCTATCCCATTCTTTATCTTAGCGGGCAACATCATGAACCAAGGTGGTATCGCACTGCGCCTGATTAACTTTGCCAAAGTGTTAGGTGGCCGTCTTCCTGGTTCCCTAGCGCACGTGAACGTGATGGCGAACATGATGTTTGGCTCAATTTCGGGTTCAGCCGTCGCATCTGCCGCAGCGGTTGGCGGCACCATGTCGCCACTGCAAAAGAAAGATGGCTACGATGAAAACTTTTCTGCCGCGGTGAACATCACTTCTTGTCCATCGGGTTTGTTGATCCCGCCAAGTAACACCTTGATCGTGTTCTCGTTAGTCTCTGGCGGTACCTCTATCGCGGCGCTGTTCCTCGCCGGTTACATTCCGGGCATTTTGATGGGTCTGAGCATCATGGTGGTGGCTGGGATCATCGCCAAACGTCGTGGTTACCCAATTGCGGCTCGCCCAACGCTAGCGATGGTTTGGGATACATTTCTAAAAGCGGCGCCTTCACTGGCTCTGATTGTGGTCATAATGGGTGGCATCATCGGCGGTATCTTTACGGCTACCGAAGCCTCTGCCATCGCCGTGGTCTACACCTTTGTTTTAGCGGTGTTGGTGTATCGCGAAGTGAAATGGCGAGATCTTCCTAAGATCATTTTGGAATCTGCCGTCACCACATCGATTGTTTTGCTGTTGGTTGGCGCGTCTATGGGCATGTCTTGGGCGATGGCGAATGCCGACATTCCATACATGATTGCCGATGCGCTGCTGGCGATCTCTGACAACCCAATGATGATTCTGCTCATCATCAACATCATCTTGCTGATTGTCGGTATCTTCATGGATATGACGCCAGCGGTACTGATCTTCACGCCGATCTTCCTGCCAATCGCGCTGGATATGGGCATCGACCCGGTTCACTTCGGCATCATGATGACCTTCAACTTGGCGATCGGCATCTGTACTCCACCGGTAGGTAGTGCGTTGTTTATCGGTTGTTCTGTGGCGAATGTTGCGATCGACAAAGTGATCAAGCCGCTTCTGCCATTCTACGTTGCACTGATTGTGGCCCTAATGGCGGTGACCTTTATTCCTGAACTCAGTCTGTTCTTACCAAAACTGGTCCTAGGCTACTAACTCTTTCAATGAATCATCCCGCAGAGCACTCTGCGGGAGAAGGGAAATAAAATGAAAACCATTGCAAACTCCACCCTAAATGCTGCTGTTTCGCTGCCAGATTACGACCGTTCTACACTCAAAAGCCGTATTATTCACCTTGGTTTCGGTGCTTTCCACCGAGCGCACCAAGCACTGTTCACCAATGAAATGCTGAGCAAAACGGGCTCGGATTGGGGCATTTGCGAAATCAACCTATTTGGCGGTGAAGAGTTAATTCAATCGCTGCGCGCGCAAGATCACCTCTACACGGTGGCAGAAAAAGGCGCAGAATCGACCGAAGTCAAAGTGATTGGCTCGGTGACGGAATCACTGCACCCACATTTGGACAACATCGAAACTGTTCTCGAAAAAATGGCCGAGCCACAAGTGGCGATCGTTTCAATGACGATAACCGAGAAAGGCTACTGCGCCGACCCTGCAACGGGCACGCTTGATAAAAACAACCCGCTAGTCATTGCTGACCTTGCCAACCCAACAGAGCCAAAATCAGCCTTGGGTTACATCGTGCAAGCACTGAAAATGCGTCGTGAACGCGGCCTAACGCCATTTACCGTGATGTCTTGCGATAACGTGCAAGAAAACGGTCACGTAGCAAAAGCATCGGTACTAGAGTTCGCTCAACTGCTCGACCCTGAATTGCGCGACTGGATTGAAACCAACGTCACCTTCCCTTGCACTATGGTTGACCGTATTGTGCCAGCAGCAACCGAAGAGACACTGACCGAAATCGCTGAGCTACTTGGCTGTGAAGATCCATGTGGCATCGCTTGTGAACCTTTCCGTCAATGGGTTATCGAGGACAAGTTCGTGGCTGGTCGTCCAGATTGGAACGTGGCTGGCGCAGAATTTGTTGCCGACGTTGTGCCTTACGAAGAAATGAAACTGCGCATGCTAAATGGTAGCCACTCGTTCCTAGCCTACCTAGGCTACCTTGGCGGTTATGCGCACATCTCTGACACCATGACAGATGAAGGCTACCGTAAGGCGGCATTCGACATGATGATGCAAGCACAAGCTCCTTCTCTGACCATGCCAGAAGGCACCGATTTAGAAGGCTACGCTAAGCTGCTTATCGAGCGCTTCACTAACCCAAGCTTGAAACACAAAACATGGCAAATCGCGATGGATGGCAGCCAGAAGATCCCACAACGCATGGGTGGCAGCTTGCGATTCCATCTTGCTCAAGGTTCTAACTTCTCATGGTTGGCAACAGCGATTGCAGGTTGGATGCGCTACGTATATGGCGTGGACGAGCAAGGCAACGATATTGATGTTCGCGATCCAATGGCAGAGACACTGCGTCAGATCTGCGACCAACACGGCTTGAACGTTTCTGTTGTGCCTGCGTTGCTCTCGGTTGAAGCCATCTTCACTGCAGAGCTTGGTCAAAACCCACAAGTGATTGATGCGGTGAGCAGTGCTTACCAATCGCTAATCGATAACGGTGCTCGTGCCACTGTCGCTGCGTTGTAATAGGAGTTAACGATGAAGAATTTCTTGTGTGAAGACTTTTTACTCTCAAACGAAACGGCGCGCCGCTTGTACCATGAGCATGCGTTACACCAGCCAATTTATGATTACCACTGCCACCTAAATCCAGCGGAAGTGGCGCAAAATCGTCAGTTCGATAACTTAGGTCAAATCTGGCTTGAAGGCGATCACTACAAATGGCGTGGCATGCGCTCGGCAGGCATTGAAGAGCGTCTGATTACGGGTGATGCGAGCGATTACGACAAATACATGGCGTGGGTGAAGACGGTTCCTCAAACCTTGGGCAACCCGCTTTACCACTGGACGCACCTAGAACTGCGTCGCCCATTCGGCATTACCAATACGCTGCTTAGCCCAGATACAGCTGAGCAAATTTGGCATCAATGTAATGAGCGACTGGCGACGCCTGAATTTACTGCTCGCGGCATCATGCAGCAAATGAACGTCGTCATGGCGGGCACGACCGATGACCCTATTGATTCACTAGAGCACCATAAAGCGATCGCAGAAGACGACACCTTTAACGTTAAAGTGCTGCCGAGTTGGCGTCCGGATAAAGCGTTCAAGATTGAATTGGACCTGTTTGCGGATTACATGCACAAACTGGGCGAAGTAGCAGACATTGATATCCGCCGCTTTGATGATTTATTGCGTGCACTTGATAAACGTTTGGCACACTTTGATTCACATGGTTGTCGTGCGGCAGACCACGGCATTGAGATCGTCCGTTACGCACCGATCCCAAGCGAGGCTGATTTAGATGCGTTGCTGGCTCGTCGTTTGAATGGCGAAGTACTGTCAGAGCTTGAATGTGCGCAATTCTCTACCGCAGTTCAAGTTTGGCTCGGCAAACGCTACGCGCAATTGGGCTGGGTCATGCAGCTTCATATTGGCGCACAACGCAACAACAGCACACGCATGTTCCAACTACTAGGTGCTGATGCTGGCTTTGACTCGATTGGCGATCGCCCCTTTGCTTTTGAACTGGCACATCTATTGGATGAACTGGACCAAACCAATGAGCTGCCTCGCACCATTCTTTACTGTTTGAACCCTCGTGATAACGAAATGATGGCGACCATGATTGGCAACTTCCAAGGTGGCGGCATCGCGGGCAAAGTGCAGTTTGGCTCGGGTTGGTGGTTCAACGATCAGAAAGACGGCATGCAACGCCAAATGGAACAGCTTTCTCAGCTTGGTTTGCTCAGCCAATTCGTCGGCATGTTAACGGACTCGCGCAGCTTCTTGTCTTACACCCGTCACGAATACTTCCGCCGTATCCTGTGTGACATGGTTGGTCGTTGGGCAGAGAACGGCGAAGTTCCAAATGACCTTTCGTTGCTTGGTCCTATGGTCGAAGAGATCTGTTTTGGTAACGCAAAACGCTACTTTGAAGAGAGGGCGTAACCAATGAAGCACATCGCCATTATTGGTGAATGTATGATTGAGCTGAATGGCAAACCGTTCGGCTCAATGCATCAAACATTTGGTGGGGATACGCTCAACGCTGCGGTTTATTTGAGCCGCGGCTGCGAAGCCAATAGCAAACCTGATGAAGTTAAAGTCTCTTACGTTACGGCGCTTGGCAATGACCCGATCAGTACAGGCATGCTGACTCGCTGGCAAGACGAAGGCGTCTCAACAGGTTTAGTGCTGCGCGATGAGACTCGCACGCCGGGTTTGTACCTGATTCAGCTTGATGATCAAGGCGAGCGTACGTTTCTATATTGGCGTAACCAATCAGCCGCACGTTACTTACTTCAACATCCAAACTTTGGAATGATTAAACAAGCGTTAACTCAGGTTGATGCGGTGCTTCTCAGCGGTATTTCTTTGGCCATCTTGCCAGAAGAAGACCGAATTTCACTGCTTAACTTGTTGGTTGAGCTTAAAGCTCAAGGCGTTGAAATCGCGTTTGATAGTAACTTCCGCCCAGCGCTGTGGCCTCAAGACGATAATCAAACCGTCAAAAACGTTTACCAAGCCATGTATCAACTGACCGACATTGCCTTGGTGACTTTTGATGATGAGCAATTGATCTGGGGTGACGAAACACCAGAGCAAACCATTGAACGCCTTACCTCTCTTGGCGTAGGCAAATGCATCGTCAAGCTCGGTGCGGATGGCTGCTTGGTTCAAGACTCAACCAATCAGGGTTCGAGTGCGGCTCTGGCTCCACAAGCCGTGCCGACCCAACCTGTCGCCCAAGTGGTGGACACCACATCGGCGGGCGACTCATTCAATGGTGGCTTTTTATCGGCATACCTCGCTGGCGCCGATCTCGCGACCTCATGCCAAAGAGGCAACGCACTGGCAGGTGCTGTGATTCAACATCGCGGTGCCATCATTCCCAAAGCATTCACACAACCGGCGCTTGGCGTCGTTTAAGGAACACTCATGTCTAGCATTAAAGAACAATTGAAAGCTCTGAAAGTCATCCCTGTTATCGCCATCGATAAAGCAGAAGACATTATCCCACTGGGTAAAATACTGGCAGAAAACGGACTCCCAGCGGCTGAAATCACCTTCCGTTCAGCAGCGGCTGCAGAAGCAATTCGCCTACTGCGTGAAACCCAGCCAGACATGCTGATTGGCGCAGGTACAGTACTGAATCGTGAGCAAGCGATCGCAGCAAAAGAAGCAGGCGCAACCTTTATCGTATCGCCTGGCTTTAACCCAAATACCGTTAAAGCGTGCCAAGAAATCGGGATTGATATCGTACCGGGTGTGAACAACCCAAGCACAGTTGAAGCCGCACTGGAAATGGGATTAACCACCTTGAAGTTCTTCCCTGCAGAAGCTTCTGGCGGCATCAACATGGTGAAATCACTGCTTGCGCCATACACCGACATCGAACTGATGCCTACTGGTGGCATTAACCCTGCGAACATCAAAGATTACTTAGCGATTCCACGCGTTTTGGCCTGTGGCGGAACCTGGATGGTAGACAAGAAACTGATCGAAGCGGGCAACTGGGAAGAGCTTGCACGCCTAACTCGCGAAGCGGTTGCGCTTGTAAATGAGTAATCGCTTTTAGCGATTGAATAAAGTGCCCAGCCCTCCCTCGGTGGAGGGCTGATTCGTTTGCATTCACATTCACTCACGTGGTTAAGGAACCTAGATGGAAAATGGGCTAGCACAAGGCATTGGTGGCATCGCGTTTATGGTTGGCGTAATGGCCTTCTGGCAGAAAGATGACCTGCGCTTTCGCTATCAGATGATGGCGTTTTGTTTCATCATGGGCGTTCATTTCGTCTTACTGGGCGCAACCGTCGCTGCCATTGGCGTGATCATTAATGGCATTCGCAGTTTCGCCTCAATCAAAACTCAATCACGTAAAGTAATGTGGTTTTTCATTGCTCTTATGTGGCTGATGACTCTGCCAAACATCACCCACTTTTTTGAGCTACTTACAGTAATAGGATCATCCGTCGCCACTTGGGCACTCTTTTCCAAACAAGGCATCACCCTACGCAGCTTAATTTTATTCAACTCATTTTGTTGGGTGAGCCACAACCTATGGCTTGGCTCGATTGGTGGCTCATTGGTTGAGAGCACCTTTATCGTCACCAACCTGTTGACCATTTATCGTTTGTTTCATGCCCAAGAGCGCCTCTCCCAAACCCAAAACAATCAGTTTTTGGCGTCTAACACCGAATCCAGTACAGATTGAGCATTACTCGCAATACTTTCATCACAGCACTGCTTTAAAACCAGAATGAAATCATTCAGTTCTTCGGCAGACACGCCATTATTCATGCTGATGTTGTAGTGCGCCGCAAGCTGGCTGTTCACTCCTTTGATATTTGCCAGCGCTGCAATCGTGGCAATTTCTCGTTGTTTCCACGTCAGGAGGTCACGCGCGAAAATGTCACCAAACAAATGGGCTTTTAAGTACTGATCTATTTGAGGTGAAAAGTCGAACAGCGGGCCTTTGACTTGCATACCGACCAGCGTTGTTTGGTTCTGACTGCCTAGCTCTAAGCTGCTTTTATCTGTCGATAACGGCGTCGATTCACGCCCTAATGTGTCGGTAATACCACGATTTTTGCGCACTTCAACAACATCCATAAAAGCAGCCAATCCATTCAAACTGCGGGGAAAACCTGCGTAAGCGTATAGTTGAGCAAGAACTTCTTTAATCTCATTGATCGTTAAGCCGCTTTCTAAACCATCATTCAGGCTAATCTTGAGTTTTTCTACGTCACCGCTTGCGGTGAAAGCCGCGATTGGAACGATTGCTCGTTCTTTATTACTCAATTTATCTGTTGCAAAAGCAGGCATAACAGCGGATATCGTTGTCATAGTCAGTACCCAAATTAATATGGACTTGATTGAAGTTTTAATTGCGATCATCGTCAGAACCTTCCGTTGGTTGACCACACGCCGAAGCGACTTGAGGAGCCATAAAAGCGACATCAATGAGCGCAATATTTACGCTCATGTAAGTTTGATATTTACTTGGCTTGCCTGTCATTGTCAGATCTCCGACGTCCTTAAGTTAGCGTTCAATTAGCCAAGCTCTGCGTACTCTTCGTCCGTCACGGGTTCACACCACTCATTGCTTGCTCCTTCAGCGGGTATTTCTATTGCTACATGTGAAAACCAGCTATCTTTAGCTGCGCCGTGCCAATGCTTAGTGCCAGGTGCAATATGCACGACGTCGCCCACGTTGAGCGCTTGCGCTGGCTGACCACATTCTTGATACCACCCGCGGCCTCCCGTCACGAGCAAGATTTGTCCGCCTTCGTGATGAATGTGCCAAAAATTACGGCAGCCCGGTTCAAACGTCACATTTGCTACGATCAGCCCCGGTTGGTTGAGCAACGCCAAGTAGCTTGTCCCCGTGAAGTAATCGGCATACGCTTCGTTCTTTGCCCCGAAATCAAAAATGCCACGGCCGTTAAATACTCCGGCTGTTAGTGATTGTGGAATCTGTGTTTTTGCTGTGTGATTAACCATTGCTTTACGTCTCTTTATGGAATGCAGGATGCGTATCGAGCATTCGCCAAACTGTGTAGATAACGTTAACGCCGCAGGCCATTTATCGTTAGCCTATTCATGGCTAATACTTGCCTAATTTTCCAAACAATCTGATTTTTATTTTGGTACCAAAGACGACCAACCGTCTCTTTCCTTGCCAAAAACAATAAGTAAACCATTAATTTAAAAGTAAAATAAATAAGAGTAGAGATTGAAAACGTTTAAATTGGAACGGTTCAAAATCGCACAAAAGGAAAACAGCGCCTTGCCTGATAATCTTTACTGCGCAAAATGTCGTGATATACATTGAATAACAACCTCAATAATCCGAGAGCCTTTTCGCGATGTCAGATTTATCACCTACCAGCTTACCAAGTAGAGCATTCGCCACTCAGAAATTAGCCAAACTGATTGATCGATGGACGGGAGACGCAAACCAATACGACACGCCAATTTCGGGGTTGAGGTTCAGTCGTTGGACAACCCCGACACCGCCTACGAGCTATACCCACAATCCAAGTATTTGTCTTATCGCGCAAGGCAGGAAGCGAGTCTTATTGGGAGAGGAAAGCTTTATTTACGATGCCAACCACTTCCTGATTTCTTCTGTCGATCTCCCTATCATTGCCAACATTATCGAAGCCAGTGAGGAGCAACCTTATTTAGGGCTGATCATGGAGCTGGAATTGACCGAGATTTCCCAACTGATTGTCGATAGCGAACTTGCCTTTACTCAATCCAAAGAAGCGCAAAAAGGCATTGCTGTCGGTGAGTTGTCGGAATCTCTATTGGATGCGTTTGTACGTTTAGCAGAATTATTAGACGAAGGCCAAAACATCAAAATTTTAGCACCCATCATTAAACGGGAGATTTTTTATCGCCTTTTGATGAGTGAACAGGGCACGCGTCTCCATCAAATCGTGACTGCGGGCAGCCATAGCCATCAAATAGCCAAAGCCATCGACTGGCTCAAAAACAACTTTGTCAAACCATTAAGTGTTGGAGATTTGGCTTCGTACACAGGTATGAGTAAATCGTCGTTTTACACGCACTTTCGCTCCATGACGTCCATGACACCATTACAGTTTCAAAAGAAGTTACGCTTAAGTGAAGCACGCCGATTGATGCTGACAGAAAACTTAGACGCCATGGCTGCGACATTCAAAGTTGGCTATGAAAGTCCGTCTCAATTCAGTCGGGAATACAGCCGCTTGTTTGGCGCGCCGCCGTCTAAAGACATCAAATCGCTAAGAGAAAATTTGGGCTAGATTGGCACAAAAAAGCCGTTAGTCTGTACTGCCACAGAGCTAACGGCTAAAAACCCATGAAGAGAACGCTTCGTCAGCACTTCACTGCGGCTGACAAAAAATGTGTAGTTTGTTAAAGCACAGCTTTGCGACTCGGTAAGAACACTTCACCCAACATGCAACGTACAGAACCACCACCAATAGATTCTATGGTGGAAACGTCGAATGGCAGCAATTTACCGTGTGTCGCCAATTGGTTTCTTTGTGCTGGTGAGAATGCATCGTACGCCGATTGAGACATCGCAATCACCTTGTCGCCGTTGATGGTTTCCAGTTGCAGAATATTGCCACAGAACTGGTTCATCTGATCAAGCGAAGTTGAGATAACTTGTTTATCTTTTGCCAGAGACTTCAAAACAAAACGACGCTCAAATTCTGGGATCACTTCATCACAAATTACGCAGAACTGCTCACCCACAGCCATCATCACGTTGGTATGGTAAATCGGCGAACCTGATGGCAACCGGGTTTGGAATGAAATCACGCGCTCATAACCAATGCGATTCGCGTAATCTTCCAACACTAGGCGATCACAACGCTGTGACAACGCGGCATAAACGGTTTTGTTTAGATGATCAAAAACCATCACCCCAGTGCTTTCTAGGTACGCGTGCTCTCCTAGGTAATCCGTTAGACTGCTTTGCTGATGAACTTCACGTCCTGCAGCGGCTAGCGCGGCAATTAACGCTTCTGGGCGCACCTCATGCTGACGG
Source organism: Vibrio sp. SALL6 (assembly GCF_002002385.1). Classification (NCBI taxonomy): domain Bacteria; kingdom Pseudomonadati; phylum Pseudomonadota; class Gammaproteobacteria; order Vibrionales; family Vibrionaceae; genus Vibrio; species Vibrio sp. SALL6. Next base: position 179,523 of record NZ_MQVK01000006.1, on the reverse strand, counting down.
TTTTCACACGCCATTGGGAAGGTATAAAGCGTGCCGTCTGGTGTCGTGCTAAACCAATTGTTTGGAAATACCGCATCTGGCGTCGCAACATCAGAAACTGGATAGTCAAATTCCACCACTTGCACCCCTTCTTGGCGTAACGTGGCAACCATTGCCGAAAATTCAGCCATGGTTTTTTGCGATACTTCTTTCTGGCTCAATGACACCTGATGCTGAAACTCATTGTCTTGCGCCGTTTCTTCATTAAAACGAAATTCTTTAGGTGGCACCATCACTACGCAGTTTGCGGTTTGGCGCAGAGCACTTTGTGTGCTTTCTTCTTTCCCATCAGCAAATTGGGGTACTGATTCGTGTAATAGCATCCAATATATTCCTTATCTCTAGAATGGAGAGATTGTAAATTTATTGTTAACTTCAGTTTTGCTGTTTTCGTGATTATTTCCATTCTCTAAAAGTAATTTTTCCTGCAATTAGACAGCGAAACACGATTTTTTATTGTCACTTTGCTGGTTTACGCTTTTGTGGCTCGGACATGACAAATCCAATAAATGGGATATTTCAATTCAGTTCATAACCAACTAGTTACATTTAAAAGGCGATCGGTTAGACTATTTTTTCGCCCCTCTCACAAACTCGTCTGCTTTTCTGGCTAGCGGACAACGATATTTCTTACCACCTATCTCGGTGCGCACTGCCATGTCCAAGCAGTGTAAATCGATGGATTCAGTAGACCGAGATGGCATTGTTTTAACTTTAGGATGAGTTATGTTTAAACGATTTGAAGGCCTCACAGAGCCGTTTCCCAAATCTACGCCCGATCAGCCCCCTTCAGGGATTTTTGCCTTTCTACGCCATTACACCCGAGGGTATGAAAAGCCACTGATCATCATGTCACTGATGTCGACGATTGTTGCCATCGTTGAAGTCATGCTGTTTGGTGCAATGGGCCAACTGGTAGACTGGCTTTCCACCAGCAATCCAGAAACCTTTTTGCAAGATAACCGAGCGGATCTGATTTTTTACGGCGTCTTACTTCTGGTTGTAATGCCACTTTTGGTTGTTATCTACTCTTTGCTGGTGCATCAAACCTTGTTGGGTAACTACCCAATGTCCATTCGCTGGCTTGCTCACCGTTATCTGCTCAATCAGAGTCTGAACTTCTATCAAGATGATTTTGCAGGGCGCGTTGCAACCAAAGTGATGCAAACCTCTCTCGCAGTACGTGAAACGGTCATGAAGAGCATGGACGTGTTTGTCTACGTGACGGTTTACTTCACCAGTATGGTCGTGATGTTAGCAGCTGCAGATTGGCGTTTAATGATTCCAATGATTGTCTGGCTTTTGGTTTACATCGCGATTCAGATTTACTTTGTACCGAAACTGAAAGATGTGGCCTCTGAGCAAGCCGATGCGCGCTCAACCATGACAGGCCGTATTGTCGACAGCTACACCAACATCCAAACCGTGAAGCTGTTTTCACATAGCCAACGAGAAACCCAATATGCCGAACAAGGCATGAAAGGATTTCTCAACACGGTTTATCGCCAAATGCGCTTGGTAACAGGCTTTGACGTGGCGGTTGAAATTTCCAACTACATCTTGGTGTTTTCCGTCGCGGCTTTGTCGATTTATCTGTGGTTAGACAGCGCGATTAGCGTCGGTGCCATTGCTATTGCGGTCAGCCTAGCACTGCGCGTTAACGGCATGTCGATGTGGATCATGTGGGAAGTAGGAGCCCTGTTTGAAAACATGGGTACTGTCGTGGATGGCATGAAAACACTGTCCAAACCTATCGATATCCAAGACAAACCGAATGCGAAAGACTTGGTCGTATCTCAAGGTGGCATTCAGTTCGATAACGTCAGCTTTCATTACGGTGAAAACAAAGGCGTCATCAACCATCTGAATCTCGACATCAAACCTTGCGAAAAAGTCGGCTTGGTTGGGCGCTCTGGCGCAGGCAAATCCACGTTGGTGAACTTGCTGTTACGCTTCCATGATGTGGAAGAAGGCAGCATTAAGATTGACGGTCAAAACATTGCTGACGTCACGCAAGATTCGTTGCGCTCGAAAATTGGTATGGTGACACAGGATACGTCTCTTTTGCACCGTTCAATAAGAGATAACATCTTGTACGGCAACCCAACCGCCTCAGAAGAGGAACTGCTTAAAGCGACGAAACAAGCGCACGCTCACGAGTTCATCGAAACACTGACAGACCCATTTGGCAATGTCGGCTACGATGCGCAAGTTGGCGAACGAGGCGTGAAGTTGTCTGGTGGTCAGCGTCAACGTATCGCTATTTCTCGTGTGTTATTGAAAGACGCGCCGCTGTTGGTACTGGATGAAGCAACTTCAGCTCTGGACTCAGAAGTCGAAGCGGCTATCCAAGAAAGCTTGAACGAGCTCATGCAAGGCAAAACCGTGATTGCAATAGCACACCGATTGTCGACCATCGCCCAGATGGATCGCTTAATCGTTCTCGACAAAGGTAACGTCGTAGAGCAAGGCTCGCACCAAGAGCTGATCGCTCATAACGGCATCTACGCACAACTTTGGGCACACCAAACTGGCGGTTTTCTTGGTGAAGAACTAGACAATCAGCAAGCCTCTTAACACCGCTTCATCCCTTTAAAAACGGCGCTTAAAGCGCCGTTTTTTATTCTCGAATTACATGAGCACTGAACTGACGAACTCACTCATTCTCATTTATGAAACACCAACAATGATAAAGATCACACTTTTTCTGCTAATATAGCGCCTCGTTGCGTATCTATTGCAATGGACACAATGCAGAGTACCTAGCTGAATTCATTTATCGTTTCACTTTTTGATAAGCAGCTATACTCAATAGATGGCTTAGTTATTAAATTAACAATAAGGTAATTAGCTTATGTGTAAATGTGGTTCAATGCAGATCGTACAAGTAAAACCTAGTTGGGCTGACAAGCTATTCGGCTATTCAGAAAGATGGAAATGCCAACTTTGTTGTAAGATCTACCGCATCTAAAAATTAAAAAAATAGAATCTTAGTTTTTCTAAGAAAAAGCAGTGGCCCGACAATGATTGTCGGGTTTTGTTTTTCTAAAGCCTCAATTATCTCCCTACGCTTCCACGCAAACCAATCTGCTCAACACCTAGCATCTCAATGTGACTTAGGTATAGAATCTGGCCCACTTATTTCTTCCTCTATTCATACATAACTGGTCACTATGAACAAAAGTTTGCTAACGAATCTGCTCGCCATCGCTTTGATGGGCGCGGGCCATCAATTTCAGAACGACTATCTTTGGTATGCAGGTCTCTTTGCCTTCTCTGGCGCCATCACTAACTGGCTTGCCATCCACATGCTGTTTGAAAAAGTGCCGGGTTTGTACGGTTCTGGTGTGATTCCCGCACGGTTTGAAGAATTCAAACTGGCGATCAAAAATTTGATGATGGAACAGTTCTTTACCGAAGCGAACATCGACCGATTCTTGAATAAAGAAATGGCGGGCGGTGTGAACATCGATCTTCAACCTGTGATTGAGAAAGTGGATCTAAACCCAGCCTTTGACTCACTAGTAGAAGTCATTGAGGGCTCCCAGTTTGGCGGCATGCTAGCGATGTTTGGTGGTGCGGAAGCTCTACAGCCGATGCGACAACCTTTCGTCGAAAAGATGCAAGTGTCCATCATCGAACTGAGCAAGAGCGACAGCATTAAAGAAGCTTTGAAAGAGCAGTTTGAATCACCAGCCATGATGGATGAGATTAAGCAGAACATCGAAGGCATCATCGACCAACGCCTTAGCGAGTTAACGCCGGCATTGGTTAAAGAAATGGTGCAAAAAATGATTAAAGAACACCTAGGCTGGCTAGTAGTTTGGGGTGGCGTATTCGGTGGTTTGATTGGTGTTATTAGCACCTTTATCGGCGCATAATCCTTCACTGAACATCGAGAGACCTATCGAAAAAGGAGCCCGTTGGCTCCTTTTTTATGTCCTGTACCACGACAAGTGCTTTAGCCTAATAGCTCCGGATTCACACCAAATCCCGTTTTGTGCTCTTCTATCACCACTTCACTTCGCGTCTGAATAACACCCGGTAGCGTGCCTAGCTTACTCGACATGAACTCTTGATACGCTTTCATGTTCTTCACTCGGACTTTAATCATGGTGTCGAAGTCACCAGAGAGCGAATAACACTCTTCGATTTCTGGCATCAATTCCACCGCTTTGGCAAACTTTTCAAAAATCGAGAAGCTGGTTTGATCCAAACGAATATGAATGAACACCTGAACATCCAATCCTAATTTTTCAGCATTCAACTCTGCATGATAGCCATTGATATAGCCTTCTTTCTCAAGCCTTTTGACGCGATCTGAGCACGGCGACGTGGTTAAGTTAATCTGCTTCGCCAGTTCGACGACGGGAATTCGCCCGCGTGAATGAAGCACTCTCAAAATATGCAGATCAATCCTGTCTAATTGGTAGCTCATCAACACATCCTTGTAACAACTCAGGGAGCTTTACATTAATCGTTACCGTTATGTTTGCAAACTAACAAATGAACAACGTGTGAATTCCGCTTAGTTTTAACGTTTGCTTAGCACAAAAAGCCATCATCAACCTAAAAACACATCCTAGTTGTTAACATAGGTTTATAAATAACAAAGGTACTCACACGGCTTTTATAAGAGAAAAATCGGTGTGAATGAAAAAGTGAAACGATGAACTTTGCAGAGAATAAAGTGAGCTATAAACAGAAGAAATGAGCCAAATAGTAAGGCAATAATAGGAAAAATTATTGAGGAAAAAGCAATGTTAACCTTACAACTGGCGTACAAACCGTTTGGTGTTGGCGAATGGACATACACCACGGTTTCTCACGAAGTCGCTAAGTTTTTAGCACGTGAATACGCATCTTATGGCTGGCCAGTGATGATCGACGGATCGCCCTACTCCAACGAAGAGCCTTTAGCAGCGTAACGTTAAACTACAGAGCGGCCGATACGTGTCTTGCCGGGTGAGGTACCACTTCACCGATCGCTCGGTGGTTACAGCAACGACAAAAATACTGTGGTTCCATCTCGTAATAGTGCTCACCTGAGACAAACTTCGCCATCAGTTGCGTGAAACTCACCACCTTACCGGTTAACGTGTCAACGGATTGAGGCTCACAACGCTTCATGATCACCTTATGTTGCGTTGATTTTCTACACGCTGAGCAATATATATCCGGCATCTCTCTTCTCCCTGAATTTTTGTGTGCTACTGACAATTGACATATTTTGTTCAAAATAATTCCACAATAAAAAAGCCCCTTTACTTTTTTGTGCCCTATCTTCAAAAAATCCTACTAAAGTATGAAAAAACTGAGACCTTGGTCAGACCTCAACTTTTATACCACTTATATGAAAAACAGCACTTATGTGTGTAATAATACGATACATCACACATAAGCTATTGTTAGGGCTTATTATTTAGTAAGGCGCGTGACAACTTTACAGTTGGCTAGGTCGAGCTTTCGTAACGCTTTGTTATCTCGATTTACCCCGCAAACCAGTTGCTAGCAATAACAGCCGTCTCATCAAGGAAGAAATGCATGACGATACAACCGACTCTCACTACCGAAAGACTCGTCCTCCGGCCATTCCATATCGGTGACTGCCAACAAGTGGCTTTACTCGCTGGAGATAAGCGAATTGCCGACATGACAGCAAACATCCCACATCCTTATGAGCTACCGATGGCGCAAGCATGGATAGATAGGCACGCTCCGATGTATCAGCAGCATCAAGGCGTGGCATACGCGATTACCTTACGAAACACCGGGGAGTTACTTGGTGCGGTGAGTTTACCGCGTATCGAAGAGGGGTACGGAACATTAGGCTACTGGGTTGGCGTGCCACATTGGGGAAAAGGCTATGCATTCGAGGCCTCCAAAGCCTTACTCGAATTTGCTCGAATTCACTTTGAGTTAAACGGAATAACCGTGATGCATTTGGTGGACAATCTCCGTTCTAAATCGGTGATCCAAAAACTAAAGATCCCTTACGTCGGTGACAAAACATTGCGCATGCAAGGCAAAGAACGAAAGGTTTGTGTCTACCAACTCACGTTCGTCGCTTCTGAATAAAGTCGAGGGATATGTCGGATGATCATCCATGAAACTTCACAAAATCTGCCCAAGAACAACCCTTTCTTGCTGGGAACGGTATCGTTGTCGCTGTTCTATTTTTCCTACCTAGCAGACAAGCTCGTCGAGTTTGGACTCTTGGCACTCACAATAGTCGGATTGAAACTGCTCTCAACGTACTTCACGCGCCGCGCGTTCAATCCTAAAACGCTATATATCGATGCAAGCACTAGCGCCTTGAAGTACAGCCAGGGCTCAACGGTTTACTTCCGTCTACCTCTTGATGACATTGTCAGAGTCCAAATACAGAAAGAGTCCTTCTCCAGCCAAAGTTTGATGATCTACACAGTCAACGACTCTTACCAAGTGCCGAATTCTGACAATTTCGATTCTCTGCAGTTAAAGGATTTAATGAAAAAACTTGAAAAGAGGCTTGATGATCAATGTCGTTAAAGCAAAAAAGAAGATATTCCAGAAGTTTCCAATTTGGTCTCTAAATAGAAAGACAAAAAAGCCAGCAATTACGCTGGCTTCCTCTGTGTTAGTCTTGTGCGACTTTCACGCGAATTTTGCTTTTTTCTACGTTCGTCAAATTCAGTGCTTCAAGAGCAGAAATTGCTTCTGCTTCGTCCGGCATGATGACAAAACCGAAGCCTTTCGACAAACCCGTTTCTTGATCAAGCACTAGCGAACACAGTTCTACTTTGCCGTACGCTGAGAATAATTTGCGGATATCTTGCTCGGTCATGTGACGAGCCAAGTTTCTTACTAAAAGTTTCATAATGAACCTAGTTGGTTTGATAACGGTTCGATTCTCTCAGTTTCTCTCTGGCAAACCAAGTGAATAATATGACGGCGGTGACTAGATCATTCTAAGTACATCTGTTTAAATGATTTTCCGTTCATTTTTCACCCATAGGATAGCCAGCATGGAAACGAAACGTCTCAAACTCATCCCCGCTTGTTTAGAACGAGCCGAAGAGGCGCATCAAGCTGTCGTTCGCAGCCAAAAGACTCTCGAAGTCTATCTGCCGTGGGTGCCTCATGTGCTGACATTAGAAGCGATGATAGAAGGGACAGAGAAAGCCATCGCAAACTTTGAAAACTTCGAAGAAGAGCTGCGTTACTACATCATTGAAAAGGAAAGCGATCGCTTACTGGGTGCGGTCGGCTTGATGATTCGAGATCCCGACGTGCCATCCTTTGAGATAGGTTATTGGTTAGATGATGCTGCCGTTGGCAATGGTTATGTTGCCGAGGCTGTGCTCGAAGTTGAGCGCTATGCGTTTGATGATTTGGGTGCCAAGAGAATCGCAATTCATGCTGATAGCACCAACCAAAAGAGCCGTGCTGTCGCCGAGCGCTGTGGTTATGAGTTCGAAGGCGAACTCAGAAACGAACGTCTTACCACATCGGGAGAGCTGAGTAACACCGTGATTTACTCAAAAATCCGCGAATAAGTCGCTTAGCTAAACCGATTTAAACACAATAAAAAAGCCCGCGATATTCGCGGGCTTTTGTCATCTTTGCAGCGGTTAGTCTAGATCAACCAACTTCTGCTTGTACTCTTGGTGTTGGTCTAGAACTTCTTGACCTGCACCGCCAGTCATCTTGCTAACCAACACGATAGCCAGTGTTGAGAAGATGATGCCCGGTACGATTTCGTAAACGTCGAACCAACCGCCAGTTAGCTGTTTCCAAACTACGATGGTCACACCACCCACTAGGATGCCCGCTAGTGCGCCGTTACGGTTCATACCGCTCCAGTACAGACTAAGTACTACTGCAGGGCCAAATGCCGCGCCGAAGCCCGCCCAAGCGTAAGATACAAGGCCTAGCACAGAACTGTCTGGTGTCATTGCTAGGAACAATGCAATCAAAGAAATCACGATAACGCCCACACGGCCAATCATCACCACTTCTTCTGAAGATGCATCAGGTTTGATCACTTGCTTGTAGAAGTCTTCTGCTAGTGCAGACGAAGATACCAGAAGCTGTGAATCCGCTGTACTCATTACTGCCGCTAGGATTGCTGCTAGTAGGATACCAGCAACCACTGGGTGGAATACGGTGTTCACAAGCAACATAAAGATTTTCTCACCATCTTCTAGTTGCGTGCCTGGATGGCCAGTCACCCATACCAGACCAACTAGACCCACTAGCATTGCACCTGCCATTGAAAGCGCAGTCCAACCCACAGCGATACGACGCGCTGTAGTTAGGTCCTTGTTTGAACGTGATGCTTTGAAACGCGCTAGGATGTGTGGCTGACCAAAGTAGCCAAGACCCCATGCCGCTAGCGAGATAATCGCGATAGCTGACAGAGGCTCACCTTTCACATCGTTCCACAACGTCAGTAGTTCTGGGTTGATGTTGTGCATGTCTGAAGACAGTTGGCCAAAACCACCGTCCATAACAGCAATCGGAACGATCATCAGTGCTGCTGCCATCAATAGGCCTTGCACTAAGTCAGTCCAAGATACCGCTAAGAAACCACCGAACAGCGTGTAAGAAACCACACAAACTGTACCAATAACTACTGCAATGCTGTAATCAAGGCCGAATACGGTTTCAAACAGTTTGCCCCCTGCAACCAAACCTGAGCTGGTGTAGAAAAGGAAGAATAGAAGAATGAAAAACGCAGAGATGGTCTGAATCAGTTTTGATTTGTCGTTGAAACGACGTGACAGGAACTCTGGCAATGTTAACGCGTCAGTTTGGATGCTGTAAGTACGCAGGCGTTTTGCACTGATGAACCAGTTAGCCCATGTACCAGCAAGTAGACCGCCTGCTAGCCAAAATGCCTCGATACCTGCTGCATACGCGTAACCTGGCAAACCTAGTAGCAGCCAGCCACTCATGTCTGATGCACCTGCAGATAATGCAGCAGGCCACGGACCTAGGCTACGGCCACCTAGGAAGTAGTCAGATGAATTGGAAGTCCTCTTATACGCGTAAACGCCAATGGCAACCATAATTATTAAATACGCCACAAAAGTGGACGTGATAGCAAAGCTATTTTCTATCATTTGATAGTCCTCGTTATAATTATTTCCTTCCTTGTCTTCTCTGACATTTTGCCATCGCAGCAATACGTCAAAGCAAGAGACACCAATCTGAACAAGCTCTCAGGCTGGTTATTTCAAATTGGTGTCACAAGTCAGGTTAGTGAGTTTCGTTCCCCAACTCGAGTAGAGTCGCGTTACCACCCACCGCTGTAATATTTATCGTTCGAGTACGCTCAGTAATAAAGCGCAACGAGAGATGCGGATCGTGAGCCAGTTTTGGTGACTCCAAATCCGTTTCAGAAACTAAGCCAACGATAGCACCATCGCGCTTAGCCAATTGAAGATTGAGCGCATGCTCAACCTGAGAATGCCCAACATAACCCACACTACGTACATCGCTTTCTAGCAACGGGGCAGACGCATCGTACGCAACTACTTGGACTAAGTTAGATGGGAAGTTTGTTGACGATACCGCTTGCTCAACCAGTCGGTTTAGCTCGGCATTGTCGCTGCAAATCACAACACTGTTACCTGCGATGAGGGCACTGGTGATCATTGCAAAAGTACTGTACAGCGCGTTTTCAGTGTTTTCGATGTTGTTTTCACAAATCACCAAAGCCACACCACGACCAGCCGCGTACAGCTCGTTAGTTTCCCCCGTAGGGCCCACTAACTGATGAGGTTCTGCAAGCAGTGCAGACGCTTGTTGCAAGTGGTAAGACACTACTTTTGCCACAACAGCATTCTGTCCTTCTAGTGCAGGTTTTAATGCCAACACATGTTCGCATTTGTAATCAAAATCGGTCAGATTCCACTGCTCCCAAGCAGAGAATGCATCTTTAAAATATGTGATCTGATGAACCATAATGCGACTCCTTATGCGTTCTCTGCTTGAGCAAGAAGATGTTGAGTAAAGCGGTACAAGTAGTGAGGACCACCAGCTTTTGGACCTGTACCAGACAAGCCTTGACCACCAAATGGCTGAACGCCAACAACCGCACCAACTTGATCTCGGTTGATGTAGCAGTTACCCACGCGAGCGTGTTTTTCAATCCAGCGGTAAGTGGTTTCATTACGGCTGTGGATACCCATAGTCAGACCAAAACCAGTTTGGTTGATCTGCTCAACAACGTTTGGCAGTTCAGACGCTTTAAAGCGAACGATGTGAAGAATCGGACCAAATTGCTCTTCTTTCAAAACATCAATGCCTGAGATTTCAAACGCACTTGGTGCAACAAAATCGCCGTATTGACACGCTTCTTCCAGTTGCAGCTGCGCAACTTTCTTCTGCGTGCTGCTCATCTGTTCTAGGTGAGCAAGGAGTTTTTGCTTCGCATTGCGGTCAATAACCGGACCCACATCGGTTTTGTGCAAGTAAGGCAAACCAACGTGTAGCTCTTTCATCGCGCCTTGGATAAGGGTGATGATGCGGTCCGCAACGTCTTCTTGTACAAACAGCACACGAAGCGCAGAACAGCGTTGACCCGCCGATGCAAACGCAGAGCGAATCACATCACGAACCACCTGCTCTGGCAGTGCAGTACTGTCGACGATCATGGCGTTTTGGCCGCCAGTCTCCGCGATAAACGGTACTGGCTTCGCGGTACGCTCTGCTAACGTTACGTTGATGCGCTGTGCCGTTGCCGTAGAGCCCGTAAATGCGACACCTGCGATGGCGTCGTGAGAGGTTAGTGCATGACCAATCTCACCACCGCGACCAGGAAGTAATTGAATTACGCCAGCTGGGAAGCCAGCTTCCAGCATCAAATCAATCGCGCGAGCAGCAATCAAGCTGGTTTGTTCAGCCGGTTTAGCAACCACAGTGTTACCCGCAACAAGCGCCGCGGTTACTTGACCAAGGAAAATCGCCAGAGGGAAGTTCCAAGGGCTAATACAAACGAACACACCAAGACCTTCACGGCTTGAAATGCGTTTCACACCATCGAAACCTTCCAGTTCAAATGGTTGTAGGTTTTGTGCTTGTTTTGCGTAGTAACGACAGAAATCAACCGCTTCACGAACTTCATCAATGCTGTCGTGAATGGTTTTACCCGCTTCTTGATGACAAATCGCCACCAACTCCGCCAAGTTTGCTTCCATCAGGTCAGCAAGTGTTTCTAAACACTTCGCTTTTTGCTCAATCGCAGTGCCTTTCCATTCTGGGAATGCCGCTTGCGCCGCCTCAATCGCAGCGGAAACATGATCAAGAGTTGCAAAAGCGACTTGACCCACTTCAACACGACGATCGTAAGGCGCGGTAATGATCTCAGCGAGGTTTTCCTTGATCATGCTTTCGGCAAAACGCTCACCGTTGATCACAGGGCCCGCAATCCACTTATTGTTTAGGAAGCTTTCAACTTGCGCTTCAAATGGTTTGGCTTCGCTTTCGATATCGATGTTGACGCCGTAAGAGTTTTTACGCTCAGGGAAAATACCTGAAGGCATTGGGATCTTATCGTTATTCAGCGTCGCAAAACTGGTTAGCGCATCCACAGGGTGATGTGTCAGTTCAGAAATTGGGCAACGCGCGTCAACCAAACGGTGTACAAACGAGCTGTTTGCGCCATTTTCTAGCAGACGACGAACAAGGTAAGGCAGTAGATCCGCGTGGCTACCAACTGGAGCGTAAATACGAACAGGTTGGCCGTATTTCTCCATCACATGGTTGTAGAGTGAATCTCCCATGCCGTGTAGGCGTTGGAATTCAAAATCCTTATGCTGCGCCATCACTGCAATCGCAGTAACTGTGTGCGCATTGTGGCTGGCAAACTGCGGGAAGATATTGCCACGTACGCCTTCGCTTAATAGGAAACGCGCACATGCAAGGTAAGCAACATCGGTCGCTTCTTTGCGTGTGTACACTGGGTAGTTGTCGTAGCCCGCTTGTTGTGACCATTTGATTTCGCTATCCCAGTACGCGCCTTTTACCAAGCGAAGTGGGATCAAGTCACCTTGCTCTTTCGCAAGGGCATTGAGCCAAACCAATACTGGTAGAGCACGCTTCGAGTACGCTTGCACAACAAGACCAAACTTGCCCCAACCTTTCACGAGGTCACTGCGGTAAATCTTCTCGAACAGCTTTAGAGACAGCTCAAGGCGATCAGCTTCTTCTGCATCAATCGTGATCGCAACGTCGACTTCAATCGCGCGTTTTAGTAGTTGCATGAGCGTTTCGTACAGCTCAGTCATAACACGCTCTTCGTTCGCCACTTCGTAGCGAGGGTGCAATGCTGAAAGCTTGATAGAAACCGAAGGCGCAGGGCTAGTGTCGTTACCGTAAGTCTCGCGCCCCACCGCTTCGATCGCCATTAGGTAATCTTTGAAGTATTTGTTTGCATCCGCTGTTGTTAGCGCCGCTTCACCCAACATATCAAATGAGTAAGTGAAACCTTTGTCGCGCATCGGGCGACCATTTTTCTGTGCTTCTTCAATCGTGCGGCCGCGAACAAACTGGTGACCCATGATCTTCATTGCCTGATACATGGCTTTACGAATCACAGGTTCAGAGAATTTGTTAACCAGACGGTTTACAGCCTGACTTGGGCTCTGGGTGCCTTGCTCACCAAGACCGACCACTTTACCTGTCAGCATTAGGCCCCATGTTGACGCGTTAACGAAAACAGAGTCTGAGTTTTTCAGGTGAGATTTCCAGTCCGCAACGCTTAACTTGTCTTTAATCAGCGCGTCTGCGGTTGCCGCATCCGGGATTCGCATTAACGCTTCTGCAAGACACATCAGCAAGATACCTTCTTGAGTATCGAGACTGTATTCCAGCAAAAGTGCATCAATCATCTGGATTGACTTCTTATCGGCACGAATGGCTTCAATAAGTTTGGTCGTTTGGTTAGTGATCGCCGATTTTTCTTCCGTTGTCGGCGTCGCTAGTGGCAATAATTGCTCTAGCCATTGAGACTCGTCCACCATATACAATGGCGAGATCAGTGACCACAACTTATCAAGCGGCTGCCCGATAAATTCCGGTGTCAACACGTTCGTAGCTGTAAACATGTGTGTTCCTCAATCTCACTCCTCGAAAACCGCTTCGAGGATCATCAATGGCTGGCAGTGTATTTTGAGGCCGATAATAATACTTGTCAAAAACTACGATATTTTTGCCAAAAACTCGCTTTTATAACAAAACATCCACATAGTCACATTCAAATAGATAATATTTTGTGTTGTAAATTTTAATTTTTGCATTTTAATCACAACAAAATGTTAGGAATATCAATAAGATTATTCTTATAGCAACACCTTCTTTTGAGCATTGGAGGCCACAACGCTCAATAAACCGTCAATTTGGCCTTAAATCTATAAAATTGAGAAATAGATCACAGGTAAAAAAGTACAAAAAAACCATGCATAGAGCATGGTTTTGTCTTTTTCTGGGTAAATTTACCCAACCTGTTTCTTATACTGAGAGGGAGAAAGTCCCTGCAATCGAGTGAAGGTATGAGTAAAAGTGCTTTGACTTGAGAAGCCGGTAAACTCGGCGATTTGCCCTAAAGAGAGGTGACCTTGCTCGATTAGCTCACGAGCCATATCAATGCGCTTACCTAATACGTATTGATGCGGAGTAATCCCCATCTGATCTTTAAACAAGCTGTGGAATTGGCTTTCACCCAAGAAAACGCGCCCCGCAAGCTGAGCTACGCTGATCTTATGGCTGAGATGTTGTTCGATGTAGCGGTCTATTGCTTCTAGATCAAAGCGCGAATCTTTGCGGCTGGTTTCAAATGCAGAGATATGGCGCTGCATCAATGCAATCACGGTGTCATTACACGCGCGACTAAGCAGCAGATCGTCAGGATGGTTACGCATTTCCTGTACCAGCATCTGAATCAGCTTCTGAATTTGACCATCGAGTTGAAAGTAAAGGTGGGAACGTTCTAGGTTATTGATCTTCTGAAGCATCTCAGGGTCATCATTGGTAGGCTTCGGCATATTCAGCACTAAAATATCCGACTGATGAATCACGCCGCCGAAAGCATGATCAGAGCATGCTGTTACCACACAACCTTGCCCAGGACCGACTAAATTACCCTGCCCACGGACTTCGAATTCCGCTTGACCTTTCAACCCAATCACGATCTGCGTGTAAGCATGATCATGGCAATCCATATAAGATGGCAATGTGATCAGTTCTGCTGGTTTTGGCAGCATACTTTCTTTATATGGTGGGGCTTTCGGGTTATCTGAGTCACTCATTTCACACGGTCATCTTAAGCGTTCGGCTTACATCGAGGCATGATATACCTTCTCGGTTGCCTTGCAAATCTCCACGGAGCCAATCGCGCAAGATCAAACCAACAAGATCAACTCCAACCACATGATCATAGTTCCGGAACGATGATCATGCGAGATTAACTTACGGTCAATGTACAACCAACTTTCTTAACAAAAACGGGCAGATAGAAAAGGCAGGCATTGGCAACAGGCTAAGCTCCTAAAGATCTTCACTACAAAAGTCTCGTATTTTCTATGTATTGCTGCCGCGAATGGCTAAAAACGCATTAATCGATTGAATATAAACCACATAGAGGGATTTCCCCCCTTACTAATATGCCCCTGATTCAATACATTAGACCTCGAGCTCTAGGATGCATACGACCCTGAGCTCTCGGTATCTGATTGATACCTCTAACTTACTTAGCAGACCCTCGCTATGTAATTTAGAACCTCTTCTACACGTCGACAAGATTATATCTTGTGTTGCCAGCCCGTCTTCAGGCTGGCTTTTTTTTGTATCTCAAAAATGAAAACAATGGCATAAGCTGATATTATATCGGCCATCTCACCGTATCCTTACGTCAATCACCACGCTGAGTACTCTTGATCCATTTTTCTCCGCTCCCAGTGTCATCTGGTGCTATTTACCGAAAGCATGATCAAGGAATAACACCGCGTAGATGACGAAAGAATCCATGAAGTGAGCATACTGACCTGCATAAAGCAGGCAATGTATCCAAGTCATGTCTGAATGCTGGTGTAAACACAGCTGATGGAGAGATGGCTTGGGGCCAAATAGCAGTAGTGAGTCCTCTTGTGAATATTCCAGTCAATACCATAGAACAGTCGCTCCTCCGACAGCTACCGGGTTGTTGGGGGTGCAAAGATAAAGATTCGGTATTCCGTTATGTGAATCAGGAATACGCCGAATTATTGGGCCATGCCTCACCAGAAGAGTGCATTGGTAAAACTGACTTCGAGATGTCGAGCCCAACCACTGAATGCGCACAAGAATTTCAACGCCAAGATAAACATGTGATCGAAACGGGCGAATCGTTGAAGATCCTTGATATTCATCCTTACCCTGACGGGCGTTGGCGCGCACATATTTTCACGAAAACCCCTTGGCGAGATGAACAAGGCAACATCCTCGGCACCATTTTTTATGGCCGAGAGTTAACCGACACCGCCGTGATTGAAGTGGGCTACTGGGTGTGTCGAGCCATCGGTACAGACATAAACCATCAATCCATTTTCCGTTTTTCGAATCTGAATCCGAAACCAGAAAAGCTCACATGCCGCGAGCAAGAAACGCTATTTTTACTGCTTTACGGCAAAAAACCTCAGTTTATTTCTCAAGTGATGGGCATCTCCACAAAAACGGTAGAAGGGCACGTCGCACGTCTAAGAAACAAGTTTGAAGCGAATAGTAAGAACGAGCTGATCGATAAAGCAATGGAGGCAGGCTATGGCTCTGTTGTACCCAAAACGCTGCTTAAACATCAGCTTTCTGTTGTTCTGAATGGAGAGCGCTAACGCCACGCCGCTTTATCTTTATAAACACAAACACCGCCTAAATGGCGGTGTTTTGTTAGGCGTTAAATAAGATGCCCTATGGCGCGAGACGGTCTATATCCCATTCGCCATCGTGTTGAGAGAATAGAAAACGGTCATGCAGACGATGCTCACCGCCTTGCCAAAACTCAATGCTTTGCGGTTTAACTCTAAAGCCGCCCCAAAATGTTGGCATTGGAATTTCACCTTTGGCAAATTTCTGTTTGAGCTCCAGGAACTTACCTTCCAGTACTCCACGAGCAGAAATACGGCTACTTTGCTTACTCGCAATGGCCGCCAACTGGCTATCTTTAGGGCGAGAAGTAAAATACTTCATGTTTTCCATCGCAGTCAGCTTTTCAGCTACACCAGTAATGTGAACTTGGCGCTCTAGTGGATGCCAAGGGAAATGCAGGCTGATGTTGCTGTTATGTTCAAGATGCTGCGCTTTGCGACTACCTAAGTTGGTGTAAAACACGAAGCCATCTTTATCGACGTTTTTCAATAAAACGATTCGTTGAAATGGCATGCCGTTTTCATCCACGGTCGCCACTGTCATCGCAGTAGGATCAGTCAACCCCGCCTTAATCGCTTGCTCTAACCAAAGGTTGAATTGATCAATTGGATCAGCTTTCAAATCTTTACGACGTAGGCCACCTTTCGTGTACTCACGACGAATATCAGCAAGTTCCATCTTTACTCCTTCACTCGTTTTTGTCGATTGTGCTCCCGAAGCTACTGAAATACAAGGACAGCAAACATAGATGTTGAAAAACCGATGGTAACCTCTAGGTTCAGGCAAAAAGCGAGGCGCGGCAACACTTCTAACGAGACCAAAGACCAACTGCAGGGCAAGTTTTTCCACCCAAAGAATGAGAATGAAGCGACGAGAAGTAACGTGAAGTCATCCCAAAATAACTTCGCTTCGTTTGCTCTCTAACGGGACAAGATTGACTATTTAACCTCAAGTGAGCACAAACTGACCGCTATGTTACGCAACAAACCAATCGCTTACTTGGCAAACAACCGTTACGTATTTATTAGTACGGAATACTACTTCTAAAATGCAGTTCGATTCCTAGTTACCGTTACCGCTCACAGCATCGTTTAATACCTTTTGATAACATGGCATTAAAAACTCCGGTGAGCTAATTGTGAACTTACTCAATCCCAAAGCCCTGCGTCATTTTCTATTGCTGTTGTTTGCTATCGGCATTTTAGGGCTTGCTCTTACGCATCACTACGCAACTCGCTATCAACACGATCAATGGCAACAAAAGCTCAAAAGCCAAGCGGCTCAAGTCTCACAAGAAGTCGACTACGAACTGGCGAAGTTTGAACAAATTCCCAATTTGCTTAGCCATGATCCACGCTTGCTTGAAGCCGTTGAGAAAGGTGCACCGTCGACAGAACTGAACTTACTGTTGGCGCAATGGCTGAAGCAAAGTTTGGCCGATACCATTTATGTCCATGATAAAACAGGCTTGGTTATCGCTTCGAGTAACTATCAACAGGCGGATACGTTTGTCGGTTCGAGTTTTAGTTATCGCCCTTACTTTAAAAATGCCCGTCGTGGTGAGCCAGCCCAATACGTGGGGTTAGGAGTACGCTCTAACAAACGGGGTTACTTCTTTTCCTCTCCACTATGGTTGAACGGCGATGTCATCGGCGTCATCACGGTAAAAGTGAATTTGGAGCAATTGGAACAGCGCCTTGCACAAAGTGGCGCAGACGTTTTGGTGACCGACAAACACAACGTAGTGTTTATGAGCAACCTACCCGACTGGCGCTATCGCGCACTGTTTCCACTCTCACCAACGGCCATCAATGAACTGACTGAAACTCGCCAATACGGTGACACGTTGCCCGAATATTACGGCGAGCTTACCGCGCAAAGTGACGAAAGTGAGTTTGCGGATAACCAATTATTACTGTCACCAAACTACCTCGCGTACGCAACACATTTGTTGGATAAAGGCTTTCGCGTTGTAGCGTTAATCAATCACCACACCGTACTGACGGCAGTAT
Source organism: Vibrio sp. SALL6 (assembly GCF_002002385.1). Classification (NCBI taxonomy): domain Bacteria; kingdom Pseudomonadati; phylum Pseudomonadota; class Gammaproteobacteria; order Vibrionales; family Vibrionaceae; genus Vibrio; species Vibrio sp. SALL6. Next base: position 161,587 of record NZ_MQVK01000006.1, on the reverse strand, counting down.
TGCAGGCCGATGTAGTCTATTTGATTTTATACGCGCTGATTGCACTGATCGCATTGGCATGGTTTCAGATGTTGGTGAACAAGGCACGTCTTGCCAATCTCAATGTGAGCTTGGAAGAAAAAGTCATGCAACGCACGGTTGTACTAAGTGAAGCAAACCACAAATTGCAGCAAACGGTTCGTCAGTATGAACAAAGCCAGCAAGAGCTAAGACAAACTCAGCAAGAGCTGACTCAAGCCGCCAAACTTGCTTTGCTGGGAGAGTTGTCTGCCAGTATCAACCACGAGATAAACCAACCACTTGCCGCGCTGAGAACTTACACCGAAAACTCCCAGCGCTTGTTGTCGATGGAACGCTACCCGATGGTCGCAGACAACTTAAACAAGATGCTCTCGCTAAACGAGACTATTGCCGAGGTCATTGCTAGGCTAAAAGTCTTCACCCGTAAAACTTCTCATGAACCTCATAATGAAGTGTCGATACTCCACGATGCGGTGCACAATGCCACCAGCATATTGAGCAATAAGTTGATCAAGCAAGGCGTCACGCTCAAAGTACCGACGATCGACCACGAGGTGAGGCTCGCCATTCACAGCGTTGAACTAGAACAAGTGCTCATCAATCTGTTCCACAACGCTGCGCAAGCGATGGATGGCTATTGTATTGATCCACAAATTTCCATCGCGATTCAATGCCACGATTCGAGCTGCGATATTCTGGTGTCAGATAACGGCCCGGGGATGTCTGACGAGGCACTGGCGAAAATCTTTGACCCGTTTTTTACCACCAAACCAGAAGGGCTCGGACTGGGTTTGACCATTTCAAAACGTATTTTAGAAAGCTATCACGGAGCGCTCAGCGCCTATAACCACCAAGGGACGCTATCGGGTAAGTCAGGTGGCATGACCTTTGTGGTCACCGTTCCGATGGCAAACACCAGTACCACCAAACCAGTAACGGAAAACGACCATGCATAACGCAGTTATCTTTGTTGATGACGAACCACACATTCGTGATGCCGTTTCACAAGCACTACTTATCGAGGGCATTGAAGTCACTTGCTTTCCCAATGCCGTTGAAGCACTCAGAGTTATCGATGCCAATTCTCCAGCCATCATCATTACGGATATTCACATGCCGGTCATGGATGGCTTAGAGTTTATGCGTACGCTGCTGAGCAAAAATCACCACTTTCAATTCATCGTTCTAACTGGGCATGGCGACGTTAAAACGGCGGTCGAAGCGATGAAAAGCGGCGCGTACGACTTTCTGGAAAAACCATTTTCAACCGATCAACTGATGAAATCACTGAACAACGCCAGCGATAAGCTGAACTTGTTGCAAGAAAACATCTGGCTAAAGAAAGAGCTCGACATGCAAACCCATGTCGGCCCGAAAATGATTGGTCACAGTAAAGTCATGGTGAGTATTCGCCGAGCCTTAATCAGCGCACCGACGAACCAACCTCTGATTTTCGTGGGACAAGACGGCACTGGTCGCCGATTAGCTGCGCAATTTGCTCACGATATTCACGCCACACCAGACAGCGAGCTGATTGCCGCCTCAGGTGAAGACCTTTACGAACTGTCGCTAGATGCACTCGACAAAGCAATTGACCACCTGACGGAAGACTCAAATCATTGCAGTTTGTACCTGCACAGCGCAGAACATATCTCGCTCGCACAGTGGCAATGCCTGTTTAACCACCCGAAATTGGAGCGCGTATTTGGTGCGACGACCAAGGTTGATGCCGATGTTAAAGCGTTCGCAACGCTCATCCACTTACCAACGCTGGATGAACGCAAAGAAGATATTGGCCCACTTTACAAACACTTCGTACGTCATGCAGCAAGCCGTTATCAGCTGCAACCACCGCACATCAGTTTGGACGAAGTACACCGAATTACAGAGCTTTCTTGGCCAGAAAACGTTAAACAACTGCGCCAATTTGCGGAGCTGCGCGCTCTCAAACCTGAGACTTTTCGCATGGAAGATTGGGACAGTGAAAAGAGCATCGAAATTCAGAGCATGACTCAACGCACAGAACACTTTGAATATTGTCTGTTATTTGATGCATTGCAGCGACACAGAGGCAGACTTAAAGAGGTTCAACTAGAATTACAGGTGTCACGCAAGACCTTGTACGACAAACTAAAAAAACATCAGTTGGACAAATCGAAGTTTAAGGCTCAGTAGCAATACCTCAAAATCTCTTTAGCCTTTCAGCAAGAACGGGCTGAAGCCTGACGGTTAACCAGAGCGAATGTCCTCTGTTACTTATTTTTATTATCCGGAATGCTGACATGATCGGGTAATAATAATAAGATCAAAAAGATAATCCGTATTTATATAAGCAGAGAATGTGATGAGCCGAGACAACTACAACAAACTCAGCAATGATGAGCTGGATTTTGTCGATGACAAAACTGCCGCACTGCTTCTCAACACCCCAAATAGTGCCCGACTAATGTTGTGGGTTATGGTGTTGTTTTTTGTTGCAGCCATTGGCTGGGCGTCGTGGGCACAGATCGACCAAGTCACCGTGGGCCAAGGTAAAGTAATTCCCTCTTCTCAAATCCAAGTAGTTCAAAACTTGGAAGGTGGTCTCGTCAAAGAAATTCTGGTGAAGGAAGGCCAACTGGTGAAAAAAGGCCAGCAACTTCTGTTGATCGACGATACTCGTTTTCGCTCGGACTACCGCGAACGTGAACAACAAGTTGCCAACCTGACCGCCTCGGTATTACAACTTTCTGCTTCTATCAACAGCGTGGCCGTCAATCGCGATTTTAATATTCAAGATTGGGAAAAAAGCGTCGTTCTCGATTACGGCAAACTGACTTTCCCACCGGTATTGGAAGAGACGCAGCCACAATTAACTCAGCGTCAAAAAGCAGAATACCGCGAAGATTTGGATAACCTACGCAACCAACTGTCGGTGATCGATCAACAAGTTGAGCAAAAGCAGCAAGACTTGGTCGAGATTGAAGCGAGAGTACGCAACTTACGCCAAAGCTACCAATACGCGAAGAAAGAACTGGATATCACCCAACCGTTGGCGGATGAAGGCGTTGTTCCGCGTATTGAGCTACTAAAATTGCAGCGCCAAGTGAACGACACTCGCCGTGAAATGACATCTAGCGAACTGAAAATCCCAGTGATCAAATCCGCCATCAAAGAATCCATGCTCAATCGCATCGATGTGGCGTTGAAGTTCCGTTCCGAACAACAAGAGAAACTTAATAATGCTCAAGACCAACTGTCTGCATTAGTTGAATCGGCAGTTGGCTTGGAAGACCGCGTAAACCGCACGGTGGTTGTCTCTCCGGTGACAGGCAAAATCAAAACGCTGAACGTCAACACCGTTGGCGGCGTTATCCAACCGGGTATGGACATCGTTGAAATCGTACCAACCGAAGACACCTTGTTAGTTGAGGCGAAAATCGCCCCGAAAGACATCGCTTTTCTACGCCCGAACCTAAATGCCATCGTAAAATTCACCGCGTATGACTTTACAAAATACGGCGGCTTAGTGGGTGAACTGGAGCACATCAGTGCAGATACCACCCAAGACGAGGAAGGCAACAGTTTCTACATCGTGCGTGTGCGCACAGAAAAAACCAGCTTTGGTCAGGATGCCGATTTACCAATCATTCCAGGAATGACAGCATCGGTCGATATCATCACAGGGAAGCGAACCGTTTTGGAGTATCTGCTTAAGCCGATCTTAAGCGCCAAAACCAACGCCTTGAAGGAGTAACTGATACAAAGGCACTCACAATGTGCAGTTAAGCTCGATAAGTGGTTAAATAAAAAGCACTTATTTCTCACCAACGAGCCCATTGGAAGAGTACACTTGTGATGTGAGTCGAATATGCGATCCAATTTGAAGCGTAAAGTTACATTATTAATCAGTTTAAGTTGTTTTTCGTTCCAAATTGGTGCGTTAAGCACAAAAGAACAACGATGGGTCGATGCGGTCACAGCGGTGTATGGCGAACGCGCAGGATTGCGCGTAAATACATGGCGACAGAGCATCGACCTTTTTAAACAATTGGAGACTCATGAACAGCTCGTGGGCGTTAACGATTTTTTCAACCAACTCTATTTCGTTGACGACATAAAACTGTGGGGAAAGACAGACTATTGGGCTACGCCACTCGAATTTTTAGGGAGCAACGGCGGCGATTGTGAGGATTTCACCATCGCTAAGTACTTCTCGTTACTCGAGCTAGGAATACCAGATTCAAAGATGCGTTTGATCTACGTAAAAGCCATCGAACTGAATCAGTTTCACATGGTATTAGCCTACTACCCGACCCCAAGTTCTGAGCCGCTCATCCTCGACAATATCAATCCAGAAATTGTCCGAGCCTCTAAACGTAGCGATTTGCTACCGATATACAGTTTTAATGGTACAAACCTGTGGTTGATGAAGTCCTCTGCTGGCACTGGAGAGCTAGCGGGGAAAGCATCACGTTTGAGCCTTTGGAATGACTTACGCTCGCGCGAACGTAAGTTGCAGTTAAATAAACCTAAAATTAACTATGACGAGTGAGAAACATGACCCTATATAAGAAGCTTGTAGTGGGAATGGTTACGGTCTTTATACTCTTGATGGCATCAGTATTCGTAATCGAATTCAATACTACTCGAACGAGCTTGGAACAACAGCAACGTTCAGAGGTCAACAACACCATCAACACCGTGGGTTTGGCATTAGCACCTTACCTAAAAGATAAAGACAAGGTTGCCGTTGAATCGGTAATCAATGCATTATTTGACGGCAGTACCTACTCAGTGGTGCGTCTCACCGCGTTAGATTCTGATTACCAGATCGTACGCTCTTACCCAGTAAAACCAAGCACCGTTCCGCAATGGTTTATCGACATGAATCTGTTCAAAGCGATTCACGATAAACGCGTGGTCACCAGTGGTTGGATGCAACTGGCCGAAGTCGAAATCATCAGCCACCCAGGCGCGGCGTATGAACAGCTATGGCAAGGTTTTATCCGTTTGCTATCTGCGTTTAGCGTCATCTTCCTAGCGGGATTGATTGCGATTTCTTACATTCTGCGTCGTTCTCTAAAACCACTGGCTGCTATCGTGAAGAAAATGCACGACATCGCAAACAACCAGTTTGGTGAGCCACTCACTCGCCCTAAAACCAAAGACCTGATCGCGGTCGTGGATGGCATCAACATGATGTCGGCACAGATTGAGTTGTCATTTAAAGAACAGGCCAAAGAAGCACAACGTCTACGTGCTCAAGCATACCTAGATCCTATCTCCAAACTAGGTAACCGCTCGTTCTACATCAACCAAGTTGACCAATGGTTGGCAGAACAAACGCAAGGGGGTATCGCGCTACTCCATGCAGAATATATTGGCGACATTTACGAGACAAAAGACTACCAACGCGCTGATGCCCACGTGAAAGAGTTGTCTCAACGTCTGAAAAACACCATTGATGTTCCGGGAGCCACCATTGCTCGTCTTTCTAGTGATGAATTCGGTCTGCTTTTCCCGCACATGGATGAGAGCGAACTGCGCATTCTCGCTGACAGCATCGTCAACTGTGTCAATGGCCTAAACACTGATCCAACTGGCTTAGCAAAACCAAAAGCCTCGCTTGGTGTGGCACACAGCAAAGATCAGAAAACGCGTTCTGAAGTCCTTTCTATGGTGGATAACGCACTATCGAAAGCCAAAGCACAGCCAGACAAACCATACGGCTTCATTGGTAGCGATACGCCATCTAACTTGATGGGTAAACAGCAATGGAAAGCGTTGGTTGAAGAAGCAATCCACAGCGATTGGGTGAAATTCCGCTTCCAAGCTGCGAAGAATACTTGGGGCAAAGTGTTCCATAACGAAGTGTTCTCAAGCATCGAAAAAGATGGCGAGACTTACCGTGCTAACCAATACTTATTTGCATTGGAACAGTTAGATGCGACCAACATCTTCGACCAATACGTGATTGAGTCGATGATTAAGATGCTAGAAAGCGGCGAGCTTAACGATCCAGTCGCGATTAACATCGCGCAAAGCAGCTTGTCTCAGCCATCGTTCATTCGCTGGACAACCAACATGTTGGAGAAACACTCAAAAGTGGCGTCTAAACTTCACTTTGAGATTCCTGAAGAATGCTTCATTGATCATCCGCACCATACCGCGCTGCTTTGTAACGCAATTCGTCAGTCTGGTGCTGAGTTTGGTGTCGACAACTATGGTCGTAACTTCCAGTCGCTGGAATACATCCAAGAGTTCCGTCCGAACTACGTGAAGCTGGATTACTTGTTCACACACAACTTACACGACGAAAAACAGAAGTTCACACTCACGTCGATCTCTCGTACCGCTCACAACTTGGGCATTACTACGATTGCATCGCGTATTGAAACTCAGATCCAATTGGATTTCCTCACCGAGCACTTCGTAGAGGTATTCCAAGGATTCATCGTCGACAAGGAATAATAAGGTTCACCAACGATGAAAGACCCTTTACTGAATTCGCTCATCTACGTTAGCCGTTACTATGGGTTAGCCAACTCGCCGGAAGCTCTTGTGAATGGGCTTCCGCTGTCAGATGGTAAATTGACCCCGTTCCTGCTACCAAGAGCGGCGGAAAGGGCCGGATTGGTTGCCAAGGAAAACCGTGCAGAGCTGGAGAAAATCTCCAGCCTGATTCTGCCGGCAATCTTAGTTCTTAAAGGTGGTGACTCTTGCGTTCTCAATAGCATCAATATGGAGACACGCGAAGCAGAAGTCACAACCTTAGAAAGTGGAATGGTGCCAATCTCCATTCCATTAGAAGACCTACTTGAGCAGTACACTGGTCGCTACTTTTTAGTTAAAAAGCAATTCCGTTTCGATGAGCGCTCTCCCGAAGTGCTCAAAACCAAAGAAGGTCACTGGTTCTGGTCAACCTTGTGGCAATCTAAACGCATCTACCGCGATGTGCTTATCGCTTCTCTTTTGATCAACATCTTCGCCATTGCCGCACCAATGTTCACTCGTTTGGTGTACGACAAAGTGGTGCCAAACCTCGCGTTTGAAACCTTATGGGTGTTGGCAAGCGGTATCTTCGTCGTGTTCATTTTCGACTTTTCTCTCAAGTCACTTCGTAACTACTTCATCGATGTGGCGGGTAAAAAGTCGGATATTCTGATCTCCTCTAAACTGTTTAGCAAAGTAATGGGGATTCGAATGGAATCCAAACCGCCGTCAGTGGGTGCATTTGCACGTCACTTGCAGGAGTTTGAATCCATCCGCGAATTCTTCACTTCCGCTACCGTCAGCGCGTTGATCGACCTACCATTTGCGATTCTGTTTTTAATCATCATTTGGTTGATGGCGGGCAATTTGGTATTTGTGCCGATGGTAGGTGTTCTCATTCTGATCATCCACTCACTGCTCATCCAAGGCCCTCTACGCCGTTCTATCGAGGAAGGCTCACGTCTGGCTTCTCAAAAATACGCCAACCTGATTGAGAGCTTGGCAGGCTTAGAAACGGTGAAAATGTTGAGTGCTCAAAGCCAGTTCCAATACCGCTGGGAAGAAGCGGTAGCGCACATGGCAAACTGGAACATCAAGAGCCGTCGCATTACCGACAGCATCCAAAACGCAGCGGGTTTCGTGCAGCAAAGTAGTAACGTCGGAATGATCATCTTAGGCGTTTACTTGATTGCAGAAGGTGACTTAACCATGGGTGGCTTAATCGCCGCAACCATGTTGAGTGGTCGCGCCATAGGGCCTTTGGTTCAGCTATCGCTACTTTCAACGCGTTATAACCAAGCCAAATCGTCGATGACCATCATCAACCAAGTGATGGAAATGCCGGACGAGCAAGAAGAAGGCAAACGCTACATTCACCGCCCTATTGTACAAGGTAAGATTGAGCTAGAACGCGTTACCTTCCACTACCCAGACTCACCAGTCGCGTCAATTCGAGATTTGAGTTTGACGATCAATCCTGGCGAGAAAGTGGCGATTATCGGCCGTATCGGCTCGGGTAAAACCACGTTAGAGCGTCTCATCATGGGCTTATACCAACCGACAGAAGGTCATGTTCGCATTGATGACACCGACATCGCGCAGCTTCATCATGTCGATATTCGCCGCAATATCGGGTGTGTGGCGCAAGATTCCAATCTGTTCTTTGGCTCCATCCGCGACAACATCACGTTAGGCCGTCCATTAACCGATGACCGTGACGTGATGGATGCAGCCAATCGTGCGGGTGTGACCGCCTTTACGCAATCGGATCCAGCAGGTTTGGAGCGTCAGGTTGGTGAAGGGGGCGCAATGCTTTCTGGCGGTCAACGTCAGGCGGTGACGATTGCTCGCGCGTTCCTTGGACGTCCTCCGGTACTCTTGATGGATGAGCCAACCAGTGCAATGGACAACCGCTCAGAAATGCACATCAAGCATCAATTGGCGCAGTTAAAACCGAGCGAAACGCTGATTTTGATTACACACAAAACGTCGATGCTCGACATCGTAGATCGCGTGATTGTGATGGAGAAAGGCAGCGTAATTGCAGACGGTCCAAAATCTCAAGTGCTGAACGACTTGAAGCAAGGTAAGGTTAGAGCAGTTAGCTAATCTCTGAAATCAAGAAAGCCATTATTGAAATACAAAGCCCCGTTGAATCGAAAGTTTCACGGGGCTTATTTGATCGGCAAACCAAGATAGTTCAGCTCTTCAAGCACAACCCAAATAAGCACGAACCCCACGATCACCACCAGCATCATGATCGCCTTTTCATCTTCTTCCATACGCCCGCGCCTCTCCTACCGACTTCTTTCAACCACTACTAGGTTAGCAGGACGAAGGTCATATTCATCAAATTTATGACGCGCTTCACTTGGCGTAATTTCGGATATGGGATGAAGCTCAAACATTGAGCACATGAAAGAGACGTCGACTCTGGTTGAATATTAGGCATGGTAACGAAATACTACCCATCGCAGTCTTTCATTATGCTATTTCAGTAACATGTAAGGCGTTTTAATGCCGATACAGGGTAAACAGAGTAGAAAAATTGTGATTACTTACAGCAGAAAATCAGCTATAAAAGCCGCTTTCTAAATATCGTCGAGTTGAAGAAATGAATGATTGGATCCAATTAGAACAAGTGAGCCAGTATTTCACTACAGGCTCCCTCGGTTACAAAGTGTTGATGGGCGTCTTTGTCCTGATCGCTTATCGTATCCTGAAGAGAATCGTCAATCGAGCCATCTTAAACTTAGCAACCTCAAAGGGCGTAAAAAAGGCCCGACTGAGTTTTATTCAGCGCTGTTTCAATGTCGCGCTGCTGTTTTTGACCGCCTCTGTTTTTGCCATTATCACCGGTATTGGCTATGGCGATGTGTCATTGTTCCTGTCGTCCATTTTCGCCGTATTGGGTGTGGCGTTTATCGCGCAGTGGTCAATTCTGAGCAATATCACCGCCAGCTTTTTGATCTTTTTTGTCTTCCCATACCGAGTGGGCGATCGTATTAAAGTCGTAGACAAAGACGAAGACATCAGTGGCGAGATTCAAGAAATCAGCATGTTTCACGTGTTAATTAAGCACGACAACGGAAACTTGATTACTTACCCAAACAACCAGATTTTGCAAAAAGCGGTACTAAAGCTGGCAAAAAATAAGCCAGAGCCAAGTAAAACAAAATCTCGGATTTATACTCGAAGAAAGAAATAATCCACTCAAAAGCCGATGTATCTACACCGGCTTTTTGTTATCACTTGGTGGTCACAAATAGCCCAAAGTTAATAGCGAAAAACAGTGAAGAGACAAAACGTATAAACTGAAGGTCATCACTGTATTCTTTCATGATAAAAACATGACACATCGCCGAAACCAAAAGCGCTACTTTAACCAAAGGAAACGTCTTCTTTACAAACCTTAAATACATGCAGAAAATAGAGATGGCGCAAGCAAAGAAAAAAATCGTCATAAGTTATTTATCCTTTAGCGATAAGTGATGTCGAATCTAAGACACCTTCATAATCACGGGTATACATCAGCTATTTTTATTCCGCTTTCACCCTCTGATAAAGGGTCAAAAATATTGGCATGTTAATTACGAAAAAGTAACCGACGACAGCTCCCCTCGCTGCAGGGAACGTTAACCAAACACCGAAACACAGCACCACAGAGACCACGAAAGCCATTATGATTATTACTTTAATTTTGACCAGAATCGAATTAGGGAACAAAGGTAATAAGTAAACTAGTGCAAAAGGAATGAAAGCATAAAGATTGGTATTACCGTCGCTAATTGAAAGCTCGGTGTGCAGCATAACTACCAACATCAATAGTAGAAACAGTGATGCGCCCCTCGATAAAACGATCATCTACTCATCCTTTTTAAGATATTCCTTTAACGCTTTAATACTCGACACGCCAGCGCTACATCGTTGAACTCTATCCTTTATGCTACGAGAGCTAGCACCAATACTTCTGTAATACGTTCATTTATATACTTGTTAATAGAGGGATATACTTACAAAATCCTGCTTCGGTTATATACTGATCTTGATAGATCATTTCTTTTCCTAAATATATCTGTTGTAACTCAATATTTTTTCCCTGATCATAACTAGCATCATAGGCACCGGAAGCAGTTAGTGTTGTTGTACTTAAAAGTTGTGTTTGTAACCATCTGCACATCTGCGGTGACAGGCTATCTGCATAATATTGTAGATTGCTTTTTTTATCTTTAATTATCGCAACTTTTGTCCCATTTCCCCATCCCCTAGAATCAGCACAAAGCACCTCATCCAAGCTCAAGTTTACAGTCTTAAATGTACTAGTATCAGGTGTTGTACAAAATAGCCAAACTAAAAATAGGGAGAAAAACGTAAAGAGACTACCTATTTTCAAAAGTCTTACTATTCTATTCATTATATTCTCCTATTGTTTTTATTGTACCAACGCCATCAGTCAAATTAGAGATTGAATGCTGATCACTTACCCAAACAACCAGATTTTGCAAAAAGCAGTGCTAAAGCTGGCAAAAAACAAGCCAGAGCCAAGTAAAGCAAAATCTCGGATTTATACTCGCAGAAAGAAATAACCCACTAAAAAGCCGATGTATCTACATCGGCTTTTTAGTATCACTTGGTGGTCACAAATAACCCAAAGTTAATGGCGAAAAACAGTGAAGAGACAAAACGTATAAGCTGAAGGTCACCACTGTATTCTTTCATGATAAAAGCATGACACATCGCCGAAACCAAAAGCGCCACTTCAACCAAAGGAAGCTTCTTATTTACGAACCTTAAATAAATACAAAAAATAGAGATGGTGCAAGCAAAGAAAAAATCGTCACTAGTTCCATCTTCCTTAAAATACAAGGACATGGTTTTAGTTAAGCTTATATTTTTAGCTTCATTATGAGCCACCCACTAATATTTAGCGAGATAAGGGCATAAAAGAGGTAAAAAACAAGACTGACCGAAACAAAAAGTAGTGCATGCACTTTTTCTTCTAAGCTCTCTGGATGAACATTCATATCCACATCAAACACACCCGCTATAAAGTGTGCAAATACCGTGGAAGAGGCTGTAGAAAGGCCTCCTACCATAATGATAATAATCCCTCGCCTTAAGAAACGATGAAATGTACTTTTCCCGCCTTGGATCAGGTCTGAGTTTACATATTTTAATCTATTTTTCCGCCTATTACTCATCACTAGTATCGGTACCTTTATCATTGTTTCCAAGAGAGTTTTCTACATCTTTAAGATCTTCCTTTAACGCTTTTATACACGATATTCATCGTCGTTGCATTCACTGTAGTTATGCCGTCGACTTACCCTATAAGAAAGCTCTTTAGATACCAATTCGTACTTTATCTATCTCAAATCTCTTCTTGACCTCAACTTAGCTTGAGGTTTTAGCCTTAGTCGCACGATTAAAAATCAACAATGAAAAAAGGAACCATTGTGTCCAAAATTGCGATTATTTATTTCTCTAAAACCGACGTTACTGGTCAGCTTGCTCGCTCGATTGCCGCCGGCGTTGAACAACAAAGCATTCAGCAGCAAGGTGGATTTGAAATTCTCTCTCACCGTATTGAAGGCAGTGAGATTATTGAGGGACGTTTTGTGAACCCTAATCTAATGGATGAACTTGCTGAGTGTGATGCGATTATCTTTGGCTCACCGACCTACATGGGTGGCGTGGCTGCACAGTTTAAAGCATTTGCCGATGCGAGCAGTGAATCTTGGTACCACCAGAAGTGGGCAAACAAAGTGGCAGCAGGTTTTACTAGCGGAGGAGCGTTGAATGGCGATCAATCTTGCACACTGCAATACCTTCAAACCTTCGCTTACCAGCACGGCATGATGTGGGTCGGGTTGGATAAGATCAGCAATTCTGGGGAGCAAAATCTGAATCGCTACGGCGTGCAAGGTGGCATTGTTGCTCAAGGTGGTGCAGATGGTCAGTTGCATGCCTCTGATGTTGCAACGGCGGAGTATCTTGGCAAACGAGTCGCAATGCTAGTGGACAAGTTCTCCGCTCGCTAACAACAAAAAGAAACCCCGTAAGACACATCTTCGGGGCTTCGTATTTATCGCTTGTTTTGAGCACTACTTTTTAATGTAAAGGTCTTTCGAGTAGATACGACCCTCTACGTTGTTTTTGGCAAAACCACCAACTGTAGGGCGAACCAAACGCGCTTGCATGTAGTAATAGATTGGCGCAATGGGCATATCTGCCGCCAGCAACTGTTCTGCTTGGTCATAAAATCGTTGGCGCGCTTTCTCATCGGTTGCAGCCAATGCACTGTTCATCACGTTGTCGTACGCTTGGCTACTGTAACGTGCAAAGTTACCCGAAGAACCTGAACGCAATAAACTCAAGAAAGTGGACGCTTCGTTGTAATCACCACACCAAGACGCACGCATAACATCGAAATTGCCTTGTTTACGCGCCACTAAGTACGACTTCCACTCTTGGTTTTCTAACTCAACGTTTGCACCGAGATTCTTGTGTAGCATCGAGGCTATTGCAACGGCGATAGATTTATTTGCCTCACTGGTGTTGTACAGCAATTTGAAATCCAAAGGTTTGCCATCACCGTATCCCGCTTCTTTCAGTAGTTCACGTGCTTTCACATCACGTTGTTGTTGACTCCAGTTACTGTATTCTGGCGGCGTTGCATCAAACCCTGCGGTGTACTGATGCGCAAAAGTATAAGCAGGAAGGTTGCCGACTTGAGTGACACCATTCGTGATCACATCGCGCATGATGGAGTACGATACCGCTTGACGCACTCGCGCATCATCAAATGGTGAACGAGTGGTATTGAACGCGTAGTAATACGTGCACAGCAATGGCACCACCGTGTAAGCCTGCTTGTAATCTTGTTTAAGCTTCTGCGCCATATGAGTCGGCACATCTGACGTGATATCCACCTCACCTACCGCATAGCGATTGATCGACGCGTTTTGGTTTTCAAACGGAATGTAAGTCACTTTGTTTAAATGCGTATCTGCGCTGTCCCAGTAATTTGGGTTCTTGACCAGTTCAATGCGCTCATTCACGACCCACTTATCCAACGTGAATGCACCGTTGCTAACAAATTGGTCTGGATCGCTCCACGGCTTGTCGCGGTTTTCCACTGTCGCTTGATGCACTGGCATCATGGACGTGTGCCCGGTCATGGCAACAAAGTACGGAACTTGACTGTCCAACTCAAAACGTAAGGTGTATTTATCCACCGCCACGATACCGAGATCGTCCAAAGGCTTTTTGCCCTCTGCCACATCGGCGATGTTTTTGATCTTGGTGAGTTTGAGATACCAAACATTTGGAGAAGCGGTCTTCGGGTCCACCGCTCGGCGCAGTGAATAGACAAAATCATCCGCCGTCACAGGCTCGCCATTCGACCATTTCGCATCTTTTCGTAGGTGAAAAACAAAGGTTAGGTTGTCCTTGGTTTCCCACGACTCCGCCACACCGGGAATGATGTTTCCGTCACGATCTTGAATCACCAGCCCTTCAAATAAATCACGAATCACGTGCATTTCTGGCAGACCTTCGGCTTTTGCCGGATCAAGCGTTGCCGCCTCTGCGTCATTCGCACGTACCAAATGTTGCTCTGCGGCGAGTTGAACGCCGTTAGGTAAGGTATCCGCAACGACAGATGCAGAAAGAAAAGGGGTGAATAAAGAGGAAATCAGCAACGCCGTTGAATGTTTTTTTAAATCCATATCGTTTTTCGTTCTCCTAACGCGTCTTGTGAAGCAAGCGCCACAATTAACATTTCAACCGTTGACGAGTTTAAACGGTTCGGTTTAGCTAGGTTTAATTAGCTTAGATATTGATATTACTTCATCAATCAGGAGATTACGGTGAGTCTAATTCCAAGAACGGAAAGAGCGACATTTTTAATTCGGCCAACAACATACGGTCATTCCGTGCTTGGTGCGCCACTACTGTATTTTCCGGCGCAAGTCGAAAGTGCTTCGCGAGGTTTGATTTTGGCAGGCACTCACGGGGATGAGACAGCCTCGATTGCAGGTTTGTCCTGTGCGCTAAGAAGCTTGCCAGCTGAAAACTTACGACATGATGTGATTCTGTCACTGAATCCGGACGGCAACCAGCTAGGCACACGCGCAAATGCAAACCAAGTGGATCTCAATCGCGCGTTTCCAACCCCAAATTGGACTGAGCATGGCACCGTGTATCGATGGAGCTCTCACACACCCGTTCGAGACGTAAAGGTGAAAACAGGCTCTAAAAACCAGCTAGAGCCAGAAGTTGGCGCATTAATTAACTTGATTGAACTGCGCAGGCCAAAGTTTGTGGTGTCATTTCATGAACCGCTTGCGTTTGTGGATGATCCCAAACATTCCAACCTTGCCAAATGGCTCGGCGAGCAGTTTCAACTGCCAATCGTTGACGATGTCGACTACGAAACACCCGGCTCATTCGGCACTTGGTGTAGTGAACGTGATTTACCTTGCATCACATTGGAATTGCCCGCGATTTCTGCCGATCTCACCATTGAAAAGCATCTGTCCGCTTTTATTGCTTTACTGATGCACGATCCGGATCTTTAGTCCGCTGTTGGTTAAGCGATCATGTGAGGATCTGTTTGATGTCGGTACTGATATCGCTGATCAACTGACGTGCACTTTCGTCTCTTTGCTGAACCAAGATGATAAACAGCAAATCGGTGATCACGTTTTGCGCGGTGCGCGAAGCAATGGATGAGCTGCGATGTTCCGTTTCATTGGCAATCGTATCAAACGTAATATCGGCAATACCGCGCAAGCGACTTCTCCCAGGAGCAGATAACGCAATCACCTTCGCGCCCTGCTCTTTTGCCGCTTCTGTCGCGACGAGAATTTCTTTGCGTTCGCCCGAATACGAAATCGCAATCTGCACATCTTCTGAAGAGAGGGTACGAGCAACAGCAATCTGCACGTGGCTGTCTTGTTCGGAAAGCGCCGTAATACCGAGTTTAAGCAGTTTAAAGCTTAAATCCTTCGCGGTCAGGGCTGAGCCCCCAATCCCGACCACTTGCACTCGACGCGCTTCGCTCAACCATTTCACCGCTTGGTGACACGCTTCATAAGACAGCGCATTGGTGGTTTGAAACATAGCATCTGTTTTTGCTTTCACCAGTTTCTGTGAAATAACCGCAATGGGATCATCTGCCAAAATATCACTGTGCAACGGTGTCGACTGCATCGCATGCTTACGGCCAATCTCTTCATTCAGAGCTAACTTAAACTCGCTGTAGCCTTTAAAGCCAATACGCTGAGTAAATTTCACAATGCTCGATTGACTCACTTTTACTTGCGCCGCAAGTTCTTGGCTAGTGAGCAGCGCCGCCTTTTCTGCGTTTTCAACAATCCAATCGCCGACCAAACGACCACTTTGCGAAAGCTGAGTACGCCTCGCGACCATCTTATTGATAACTGACACAACAAAAACCTCAAAAAATTTAAATAAATTATTCCAAAACAAAAATAATTGGAGTTTGATTTAACCCCATGATTATTCCAACCAATCCAGTTTATACCGGATGTAATGGACGTATATTTTCTCTCATTATTCCAAATTTCTCCTGCACAAAGAATAACCTCAAGTGTGATTTTTATCACCAAAACAGAATATTTTATTCCATAGAATCGCCCTCAGATTGAACATTACGAAGAGTGTAAAACATGAAAATTGATTTAAGCCGATTGGTGACAGAAAGCCGTAATCCAGCCAGTGCAGAGATTGATACGCTTTCGACCATCGAGATGCTACAAGTCATTAATGAAGAGGATCAAAAAGTCGCGCTCGCGGTCAAAGCAGTGCTACCACAAATTGCAAAGGCGGTTGATGCGATTACCCAAGCTTTTACAAATGGTGGCCGCTTAGTTTACATGGGAGCTGGCACATCAGGCCGCTTAGGAATTCTTGATGCGAGCGAGTGTCCTCCTACCTACGGCACGCATCCAGATATGGTGATTGGCTTAATTGCTGGTGGACACCAAGCGATTTTGAAAGCGGTAGAAAATGCCGAAGACGACGCGCAAATGGGTCAAGACGACTTAAAAGCGCTTCACCTCACCAAGCATGACGTGGTTGTAGGCATTGCAGCGAGTGGCCGTACACCTTATGTACTAGGTGGTTTGGAGTACGCTAAATCCATCGGAGCTACGACCGCATCTATCGCCTGTAATCCAGAATGTGCCATGGCAAAAGCGGCCGACATCGCGATTCTGCCGATTGTTGGCGCAGAGGTCGTCACTGGCTCTTCTCGCATGAAAGCCGGCACCGCACAAAAACTGGTGTTAAACATGCTCACGACAGGTGCAATGATTCGTAGCGGTAAGGTATTTGGCAACTTAATGGTGGATGTAGAGGCCACCAACGCCAAGCTCATCCAACGCCAAACCAACATTGTTGTAGAAGCAACTGGCGCATCAAAAGAAGAAGCAGAGCGAGCATTAAATGCCTGCGATCGACACTGCAAAACTGCCATCTTAATGATTTTGGCCGATTTGGATGCCGAACAAGCCAAATCACGCCTCGCCGCGCACAACGGTTTTATTCGCGCAGCACTAAATAATAACTAAATAATCCGAGTTCTGAAGGATAGACCCTATGGCAAAAATAACTTCAAACACAGTATCGCAGTTGCTGTCCGCAGTGGGTGGCAGCAGCAACGTAAGCAAATGTGGTAACTGTATGACGCGTTTGCGTTTATCGCTCGCCAACAATGGCTTGGCTGACCAGTCTGTTATCAAGCAAATTCCCGGCGTAATGGGTGTGGTGGAAAGCGATGAGCAGTTTCAGATCATTCTCGGTCCCGGAAAAGCTCAACAAGCGGCTGAGATGATGAATCAATTGATCGACAGCTTAACCTCTGGTGGCAGTGAAGAAGCTGATATGCCGCAACAAGATCTTTCTGCCGTCGCGGCCGAGCAGAAAAAACAGATGAAGAGTAAGCAAACCAGTGCGGTTCAGCGTTTTTTAAGCAAGTTTGCCACCATCTTTACGCCGTTGATCCCTGGCTTTATTGCCGCTGGTTTGTTGCTTGGTTTTGCGACGTTATTGGAACAGATGTTTGTTCTCGACCAGACACCAAGCCAGTTTATGTTGGATTTGATCGCCTACATGAAAGTCTTTGGTAAGGGTCTGTTTGCTTTCTTAAGTATTCTGATTGGTTACAACGCGCAGCAAGCGTTTGGCGGCTCTGGTGTTAATGGTGCCATTCTCGCCTCTTTGTTTGTGCTGGGTTACAACCCAGAGGCTACATCCGGCATTTATTCTGGCATGAACGAGTTTTTCGGCTTTGCGATTGATCCGCGCGGCAACATTATCGGCGTACTTTTGGCGGCGATCATCGGTGCGCAAGTCGAGCGTAAGGTTCGTCAATACATGCCAGATGATCTGGACATGATCTTAACGTCCGTTATCACTCTGTTGATCATGGGTGCGGTAACCTTCTTGATCATCATGCCAATCGGCGGCGAGCTGTTTAAAGGGATGTCTTGGTTGTTCCTCAACTTGAACGATAACCCATTAGGCGCTGCAATCTTGGCAGGTTTGTTCTTAATTTCTGTGGTATTTGGCATCCACCAGGGTTTCGTTCCAGTGTACTTCGCATTGATGGAAGCACAGGGCTTTAACTCGCTATTCCCTATCCTGGCGATGGCTGGTGGCGGTCAGGTTGGCGCGTCAATGGCGCTGTATTTCAAAGCTAAAAAAGACGCTCTACTGCGCACTCAAGTTAAAGGCGCTATTATTCCGGGTCTTCTAGGCATTGGCGAACCATTGATTTACGGCGTGACATTACCACGCGTAAAACCATTCGTTACCGCTTGTATTGGTGGCGCTGCGGGCGGCTTCTTTATCGGCTTAGTTTCTTACCTTGGCTTGCCAGTTGGTCTTAATACGGTGTTTGGCCCGTCCGGTATCGTGGCGATTCCTCTCATGACATCTGAAAATGGCATCTTCCCGGGCATGATGGTGTTTGTTGCCGGCCTGCTTATCTCTTACATCGTCGGCTTCCTCGCGACTTACTTCTTTGGCTGCAAAGACGTCGATTTAAGCTAAATCATTCTTCCCCTATAGGAATGGACTAGCTCGCGCCCTTGGCAAACAAGGGCGCATCCTCTCTACTTCACGACAATTTTTCTTATTCCGTTACTCGGAAGGGGCTTTGTCGTACCTAAAACAATAGAAATGAAAGGTCGTTAATCATGAAAAAGCACATTTTGACTCTACTTCTCCCAACATTGATGGCATCAAACGCAATGGCAGCGCAACTGTATCAAGCGGAAGATGGGTCAGTTTTAAATATTTACTCTCGTCTTGGTTTCAATGTCACCAGTAAAAATGATGAGCACGGCGATGCAAATGGCGAGTTTGATGGCCGTATTGGTTTAAACGGTTCACAAACCATCAACGAGTACGCGTCGCTCATCGGCCAAGCGCAATACCAAGTGGGTGCCGCTGAATACGCAAACCAAGTAAACGACAAACCGTCTCTGACCGCACGTTATGTATGGGCGGGGATTGATGCGAAAGATTATGGTCGCATTACTGGTGGTCGCGTGGCATCTGGATTGATTATGTTTACCGACATTGGTGATGTGTTCGCCTCTTCCGATGTCTCTATGGCGCGCCAAGCGAATAAAGTCGACAAAACCGCGACGCAAGTTTTCCGTCAAGATGGCACGCTGCAATACCAAAACAGCCTAGGTAATTTCGATTTTTCTGTCGCGTACATTTTAGGAAACAACACTTCTGAACTCGACTACGGTTACAACACTGCACTGCGTTATACGCTAGACATGGGGAATTTGGGTACCTTGGCACCAGTGGTGGCGATGCAGAAAAATAAAGGTGATGCACGTGAAAGCAACGACACCGATTACACATTCTGGGGCGCAGGTACGCGTTACTACCTAGGTAATTTGATGTTGGGTGCGTTGTACTCGGAAGATGAACTAGAGGGCTATTACTCACAAACCAGTACCGACAAAGTGAAGGAACTGACGGCGGTTTACAGTGTAAATGACAAATGGGCACTGCGTGCTGGTTATCGTTCTTTAGAAAACAGTGATGGTGACGAGCTAGAGCTGAAAGATACAACGCTAGAAGTGCAATACAAACTGACGCCTCGTTCTTCTATCTACACAAACTACGTTGATCGTAACGGCTCACGTGGCTACGGCAATGGACAAGAAGTCTCGTTTGGCGGTGCGCACGCAGACGAAAGCTACTACCACTTAGGTCTGCGTTACGAGCTGTAAGCACGATACTTAATGTAAGTTAGCTGAATCCATGAGCTTCTTCTATGTCCGGTCAGTAGTTATTGCCTTTAATGCTGATTTGAAGAAGCTCACCCTCGCAATATGTTTTCTTCGTTACCTGTTTTGACCAACACGCCTGCATCAGGAAAGCTGGTGACAGTAGCTAACAATTTTCCATCGACAAAGTGCAATGCCGCATAATCGTGAATGCCATAACAAGTGATGCTCGGTTGAGAACGAGCAAAGGCTTGGAAAACCTCGAACTTCTCACCTACATGAGAAAAATGCGCCGCAGCCAAACCGTCAATTAATCCAAGACAACGCATAACTTGGTATGCTTCGGGATCACTGTCTGTCACCGCAAACTCAAACCAACAAATTGCACCAGCGCTCATGCCACAAATGATGATGCCTTGTTCATAACACTGCTTGAGTATTCTATCGATTCCCCATTCGCGCCAAATGGCCAACATCGAACGTGTATTACCGCCACCGACGTAAATGATGTCTTGTTCAAATAGCGTTTCTTTCCAACCAGCATCAAACTTAAACAGCGGAAAATGGGTTACGTTTTCACTAAGCTTCGCATTGTAAAAACGTTCAATAACTTCATCAGCGTCTCCTGTGGCTGTCGGTAGAAAACAAATGTTTGGATTCTCCTTACCAGACAAAGACAAAATGTATTGATCGAGCGGACTCGGATTCTCTCCCATCATCCAGCCACCACCACCAATCGCAATACAGTGTTTTCGCATTCCTTTGCTTCCTCAATTGTTGCTAAGTTTGTTGTCGCTATTCGCCGACAGAATATATGTTCCTAAAGTGATCAATGAACGCCCGCGTTCTTCTTGGTAAGTGCTCACGTTTTGGGTAAAGCAGATAAAGCGGCAAAATCGCATCCGTTTGCCATTCTGGCAGCAAACTCACGAGTTGTTCTTTTTGTGCAGGGTCGAGTTTAGCCAGTGCAAATTCATCTAACATGGCTACACCACAGCCAGCCAAAGTAGCGTCCAACATGGACTGGACAAGATTAAAACTCAGCGTACTTTCTAACTCAATGCTGCACTGCTGTTGAGTTTGCTTATGTGTAAACGTCCACTTATCTAACACCAAGTCGCGACTTTTATAAAGGATGTGCTCTAAGTCACCAAGCTCCCCTGGCGTACTTACATTTGGTTTATCAACTAAATACGAGCGATGAGCGATCGGTTTACAGTGTAAAGTGCGTAGCTGATGGCCGACGTATCCCTCTGGGGGAGTATCGGTAAAGTAGAATGCGATATCAAACCCAGCCTCAATCAAGTCGAGAGGTGTCTCTGTGAAGATCACTTCGACGCTCACTTGTGGATGTTGCAATCGAAACTCGATCAATGTTTGGCTGAGTAACGCAGCTCCGAAAGAAGCGGACGCCGCTATTCTCAATTTTCCCGATACGATCTCGTTTGCCATGACTTGCTCATTGATCTGCTCAGCGCCTTCGAGCAGTTGCTTTACCTGCTGATAAAACCGCAAACCATCGTAGGTCAAATTAAACTGGCGCGTAGTTCGCTGAATAAGCTGCACCGACAATATGTCTTCTAGCTGCTTAAGTTGCCGACTTACATGCGCATTCGAACAATTCAGTCGCTTTGCTGCGCCAGCAATACTTCGCTCCTCGCACAAAGCGACGTAAAGTGGTACGTAGCTGAGCCATTTTATTTCCATACAGTAATTCTGAATCTCTAAAATCAAACTACTGGAAATAATAGAAAGCCTCTAAACTCTGTACAACCTAAATTTGAAAGGATGAGTTATGAGTGTTTTCGACACGTGGTTAAAAGGTCAAGTCATTAAAGATCACATCACTAATCCCAATATCATCGTTGGCGATTACAGCTATTACTCGGGCTTCTATCATCAAAAAAGCTTCGAAGAGCAAGCGGTACGCTACTTGTTGGGTGACCCCGTCACACTTCAAGAATGGCAAAGTAGAGAACCCGATAGCATCGACAAATTAATCATTGGCAAGTTTTGTTCCATCGCTTCTGGAGCCACCCTCATGATGGCAGGAAACCAAGGTCATCGCATTGACTGGATTTCGACCTTCCCCTTCTCTCCTGAAGAATTTGGAGAAGGCGTGCAAGACGGTTTCGAGCGTGCCGGAGACACGGTGGTGGGGAACGATGTTTGGATTGGCAGCGAGGCGATGATCATGCCCGGAGTAAACATCGGCGATGGAGCCGTCATCGGAGCACGCACCGTAGTGACGAAAGACGTGCAACCTTATTCGGTGGTGGTTGGAAACAACCAAGTCGTACGTCAACGATTCAGCGATAAAGAGATTGAAACTCTACTCAATATCCAATGGTGGAACTGGCCAATAGAACACATTAAACAAGTAATGAAAGTAATGTGTAGCAGCCAAGTCGGTGCGCTTGCGGACTACTATCAAGAGCACATTGTCGATTTGTAGATAAACAAAAGCCCACACATCTTGTTGCGACGTGTGGGCTCAGTGAGTAAGAAAGCTTAAACCGCAGCGACGTCCTCTTCTTCCAAGTTCGCCGAGACTTTAATTTCGTATTGATTGAAACGGAACGAACAACCGCCATGAGTACGCTTTGTCGTTACTTGCTCGTCGCCAAACTGCACCGTCACGCGAGTGAAGACACGCTCTTTGGCTTCGACAATATTTTCTTCTAACGCGACTTCAAAGTCATGTTCCGTTTGTTCTAGCTTTTGCTTTATCGCTTCAAGCTGCTCGTTGTTTTGTGTTTTCATCACATCAATCTGAGCTTGTTCTTCGTCGGTACGTTCGGCTTTAGGACGTTTCTTAAATTCGAGCTCTTTACGAATCACATCCATCGTTCCTTCTTGAGCGCGTTTGTATTGATCTTTGAGCTCTGCTAATCGCTCCTTAAATGCAGAATAGCGCGCGAACGCTTCTACCTTAGTGGCGGTGTCGCCTTCTACGCCCAATTGTAAGCACACCACTTTGTCACCGACTTTTGCATCTCCGCCGCTGAGCGTACCGTTCCTACCGTTCGCATCCAGCACCGTCAGATTGCGCCCACAAACAATATCGTTATTCATGCTGTGCACCGCCAACTCAATATCTTCGCCAGCTTGCAAATCACAATATTGGGCGTAGCTGGCACGAATCGAACCTTTGGCTTTGACGTGACAACTCTTTGGCTGGCCATCACTCACGGTGTGGCCAATGATCCCTTTACCAACTTGAATGTCGTCTTGCGCTTGTACGTCAGCCGATTCAATGAAGCCGCCTACAGTAATAGAACCCGTCGCTTTAACAATCATGCCGGATTCAATGTTGCCACCGATAATCACATTCCCTTTGAATTTCACGTGACCTGTATTCACGCCAACGCTATTGAGACAGAGTGCGTTATCAACTTCAATGGTTTTGTCTTTAATTAGAGGCGTACCGGATACCGATGCAATCAATAGGTTTGGGTCGTGCTTGCTTATCTCGGTGCCCTTGCCTGGCTTCATTGGGCTGTCTTTTCCAGCTTGTGGAGGAATCACTCGCCCTTGAACAGTAAAACCTGGCGTACCTTTGGTCGCAGGCGTGCGGCGCATCACCTCATCGCCTACGTCAACCGCGATAGTTTCACCGAGGTTACGTAAATCAATTTTGTCGCTAGCAGATTGGCCGTCTTTGGGTTTGAGGATGCGTTTGGTGATGTCTTTAACGAGAGGAGTAAAAAGAGCGTCTTTGCCTTTGATAGGTTGCTTACCAACCGCTACAGGTTGAGAAAAAGTTTCGCCGGGTTTGAGCTGAGTGCTGACAACCAACACTTTCTTCAAAGCCAGTTTGTTGATGCCTTTCGAAACTCGCGCTTGAGCAAGGGCTTGAACAATCTCGGGGCCACGTAAACCTCGGCCTCCGTACGCGCCGACAACGTTCATACTGGCGAGCATGTCATTATTCGATAATTCGACCTCAACTTGCGCGTTGCGTTTTTCCGCAATGACAATGCCTTCGTAAGCTTCGGCTTTACGTTCTTTGGCGCAGTTAATGAATCTCACGACTTCCCCCTCAACAACAAACATCTTTTCAGCGTTCATTGCGACGAGCTGCTCGTTTAATTCATTTTGATTTAGCTCACCACCGAGGTCCACTTCTCCCGGAAGACGGGCTATCACCTTGGTCTTATCTTCAGATAACTCAAGACACAGCTTCCACATACCCTTACCACTTTGCTTCCCATCAACACTTTCAGTCTAACCAAAAACATTTTCTGAACAAACCTCGCACTTCGAAGAATAGGGCTCAGGTCACTAAAGGTCGAAGCCTTGGTATTATTGAGTAAATAAAGTATTAGGCATGGTGATTCATCCGCGTAAATCATTCCACTCACGTTTCACTTCATGCGCCACTCTACAGCATGAGAAAGTTGTAGCTTGTAGTTATAGCGCTTCAATACAATAGAAGTGGCGACGGCACTCCTTCCCTTTTATTGGCGGTTTTGTTTACAGCTCAACATTGAACTTTGTCGGTCATGAGTTTGCTTTTTATCATTCATCAAAAACAAAAAAGGAGTGAATTTACAGTGTAAAGTCACTCCTCTCAGCTCGTCTCTATTTACAGTGTAAATCCATAAGGCGTAGCGTTTACACTGTAAATTGATTCAACAACTTTTCTAACTCACTTCTTAACTGTTGCTCAACTTGCTTTCTTCCCGATAATCCAAATTGTTTGGCACAAATGCCCCAATCATGGTTTAAGAACACTTTACTTATCATCAAATCAGAAACAGGCGCTAAACCATATTGACGCAGCCACTGTTGTAACCACACAAAAATCGATTCATAGCTTGCACCACCCTGCGCATAGCTTTGAAGCAATACTCGCTTAGTCGGATGTAAGGTTTGATGTTGAATCGGTTGACGCAACAAGCTTCTAGCCAGACTCGGCTCTAACTTAGGATAAACAAGGGAAAGGCTCGCAGACAAAAACTCATGAAACAATGCTTGTGCGTCATCAATCCAAGTTTGTGATTTATTCGCAAGTTGGCGAACCATCAACAATGAATAACAACCACTGGCGGCATCGCGCATAGTTCCTAAACGAATGGATTGATAACCAGCTTGTTGCCAAAACTGAATCAACTCATCCGTCGCACCAAAACTTGTCGATAGGTAATCCACATGGGCACCAACACTTTCCTCGAGTAGTGTTAGCATGCGCTTGCCAATGCCCGAACCTTGTAGATCAGGATGCACCGCAATTCGCATCACTCGTGAAGTAATAAGCTTACCTACCTTTACCAAACCAAGTTGATTGATGATGGTGATTGGCGTCAAATGCCCTTTAGGACGACGTTGACCAAGTTGAACGGCTTCAATTAACTCGTCATCAAGACCGCCCTCCTCAACCGTGAGAATGACTCCGATGATATTTTGTTTATCCATCGCGAGATAAACGGAGCTGTTGTCATCTCGCAGTAAATGGAGCAAATCATTCGGTGAGGTTTGATAATGAGCATTAACCAGTAAAGCAAAGCATTCGCGTAGTAAGTTGGGTTGGTGAACCAGTGCTTGCTTGTCCACTTTGTTCAACGATACGTTCGCCATGCCTTCAATGGATTGCGGCGATAATTCCGCGTTCAAGATAAAAGCGTCATACAACCACGTTTCTAACTTATCATCTACGCTCCAACGAATTGGCTGCTGCATGTGATACGTCTTCATGCCAGGTCGTTGTTGTTGCAACCATTCAATGAACTTCAACGTGAAGCCACGTCCGCAGCCTTCATAGCCATGAATCGTGCTAGAAAAGACCAAACGATGATAATGCTCGGTGATTTGTTTGAGCATCGGGACGGGAATCGCAGCCGCTTCATCAACTAGCAACAAATCACACTCAGGCAGCGAAGACAACAATTCGTCAGGCGCAATAAACTGAATATACCCATAGCCGACTTCCAAACGGTCTTTCTTCATCTGTTTGGCAGATGTAAGTAAACGGTGCGCGTGCTGATAGAC
Source organism: Vibrio sp. SALL6 (assembly GCF_002002385.1). Classification (NCBI taxonomy): domain Bacteria; kingdom Pseudomonadati; phylum Pseudomonadota; class Gammaproteobacteria; order Vibrionales; family Vibrionaceae; genus Vibrio; species Vibrio sp. SALL6. Next base: position 135,821 of record NZ_MQVK01000006.1, on the reverse strand, counting down.
TGGCTCAACAGCGTTAATAGAAGGCGCGGTAAGTAATATACGCAGCGGCTTGTGCTGCAACAACTGAGCACAAGCAATGCCTAATGCGCTGCTTTTACCTCTACCGCGATCAGCCGTGAGCACTAAAGGACGCTTGCGATGCCCATTCACCACTTTCTCGATTAATGAAACAGCGTGAGTCTGCTCTATGTATTCTGTATTTCTCTGCGCAATAGCAAACTCAGAAACCTGGGGAATGACTTTCCCCTGCTCAAGCACTATCAGCTTTTGCCATTGGGTCTGCATCCATTGCTCAGCGAAGTGTTGTGGTTGAGCAGTATTTGTCACAACAAGTAGCATTCCACCGCCAACGAGAGAGCCAATTGCCGCCGTAAAGCTATTAGCATCGAACTCTTTTCGCGCGTCAAACAGCAGCACATCACATTCTCTTCCGAGCAGTCGATTTCCCTGCTTCATTCCAACACAAAAGGCACTCTCGAATGACCAATCCCCAACACAGAACCAACGTTGTGTGGTTTGAGTTTGAAGAAATGCAGAGAGAATGGACTCTTGCCAATCCGCCTCTCCTTGCAAAATAACGCCTGAGCGTTGAAAAGCATGTTGAGATTGGCGTTGAAGTGAAGATAGAAATTCAGATTGTGCGTGCATGGGGTCTATCCGATGTTGAACTGCCGCCATGTTATCACATCTGCTATTCGGAGCATGCTTCCACACGCTCAAGATCGCAGACATAAAAAAACCGCCCGAAGGCGGTTATCGTTAAAGCTTAATTTTATTGCATTTTGCTTTGAACAAAAGTAAGGATTTCTTCCATCAAGCTGTCGTCGACTTTCTTCAGATTGAGAGCAAGATTGCTGCCTTTACGACTGTAGCTTGCTCGACCTTTGACAAGGTCAACTTTTTCAGCTTTTTTTGCAGGTTTAGCTGGTGCTAACTCTGAGATCCAACTTTCGATGCTTTCCGTCACTTCTTTGGTCAAACGAGCCACGCCTTGTGCCTTGCTACGTTGCCACAAGTAACCTTCAGATGTACGGCATTTATCCAACAAGTTTTGCTGCTGCTCAGCGGTCAATGTTGAGAACTGTTTGTGCAGTTTAACGATGGTTGGACGACCTAAATCGCCAACATTTGGATACGCTTGTAGCAATTCTAGCGGCAATGCCGCGGCTTTAAGCGCACCACTTACCAATGCTTCACTGCATTGGAACATTTTCGCTAGCGCTTTTTGGTCTTCGGCTTCACCGCTTTCCAGCTTAGCCTGCATCTCTTTGCCTTTTTCGTAAAGCGACAGCGGTTTGTGAGCATTCGCGACGTCAGATAGGAATTTCGCGTGTTCAGTGTTGATGCCATCACCAACGTAAACCAAGAAATCCTTACCCGCCAAGATACAAGACATACGACGGCGGCTACCGTCTAGCACTTCAATTTTGCCATCGTCAGTGCGACGGCCAACAGCTGGGTACTGTTGACCACGCTCTTTCAGTGTCACCAAAACATCAGATAAAGCATGCTCATTCAAGAATGATTGTTCACGGGCATTGTCCGCGAACACACGCGTCTCGCTTGCCACTTTATCTGCGGGAATACGAACTAATTCAAACTGAACCGTGCCCTCACCCGCCACTGCCAACTCGATGGTTTGCGCTTTTTCTTTTGCTGCCGTTTGCGCTTCTTGTGGAGTCGCTACTCGACGTTTATTCGTTTTACCAAATAATTTCGCGTTTAATTCAGACGTTTTCAAAGCCATTTACTGTTTACCCCTGATTTAATGACGGCCAGTTAGAGTGCAATACGCGCTCCAATTCCAATGCGCTTTTGTGAACCGCATCTTGAGCAGTTGCAAGTGTCTTCTTGCCGCCTTCGAAATCACTTACGGTTAAATCAAACACAGTGCTGTAGGTGTCTGCACACGTTTCAAATGCACGGCTACGTGGAATGGTTGCCATCATCACTTGGTCACCAAGCAGATAGTTCATTTCCGTCAATACCGAGACTTGCTTCTTGTTGTCGTCTTCGAACATGGTTGGCATTAGACGAACAAACTCTAAGCCATTCCAATCTTCTGGGAACATCTCATAAACCGTAGGCAAATGCTGGAAGAAGTTAACGGTAGATGCCCAGTCTAGACGTTTTGCCGCACAAGGAATTAACAGTGCATTGGACGCGTACATCGCATTCCAAACCAGAGGGTCAACGTGCGGACCGGTATCAATCATGATGATATCGAAGTCATTCGCAATCTTGTCGATAAGCTGTTCTTTCAATAGACGAACGATATCAAGTGATGGGTCTTCAGACAGCGTTTGCCACGCTTCTGCGTTAAACATAGCATCTTCTGGGAATGCGGAGATTGACTTCAAGTTCGGATATTGCGTCGGCAACAGCACGTTCTTGTGTAAAAATTCGCGGTCGATCTCTACTCCATCAGGCACGTTGCCTAACATGATGTCCACCGCTGAATAAATGTTGTCGTGCTCAGCCACACTGATTTGCGGGTTTAAAAACAGACGTAATGAACCTTGAGGGTCCAAGTCAATCAAACAAATGCGGTAGCGTTTATCTAGGTTAAGCGCCAAACAAGCAGCCAAATGTACGGCCGTCATTGATTTACCCGTACCACCTTTTTGGTTTTGTACGTTGATAATCCATGGTTTATTACCGTTATTCTTCTTACGCTCATAGAATTTTGGTACTTCAGCCGCATCCATCAGCATGTGTGCTTCTTCTAACGTAATGGAGTAATGGTTCGCGTTGTTTTTAGTAAATTGGTGGCCTGCGGCTTCCATCTTACCGATCGCTTCATCCAGTTTACGACGAGTTAAACCAGAGCGAGTCTCCATCATCGCCTTAGACATTGGTGGGAAGTAGTTGTCACTTCGCTCTTCCAAAACAATCTCAATACGGTCAGCTTGAACTTGTTGCGTCAGCTCAGCTAACTCTTGAAGATTTTCAATCGTTTTTTCTCTTTTCATGCCAAATTCCGTTGGAAGGATATCTGCATCCAATTGTACAGCAGTAGACTTCAAAAACAACAAAAAGGTGAACATTCATTTTGAACAACCATCACATAAAAAACCATCAAAATTGGCTGTTTTATGATTTAAGAAGAAAAATATATCAATTTTTAATCGATTTATTCCAAATAAAAGAGGTTAGTTCTTATCAAAATTAAAAGTGTTACATTGTCACTTATTTACAATGTAAATCTATTTTATCCGGAACGATTATATAAGTGGGCTAAATTACGGATTATGTGATTTCAATCGACTTAAATCATTTTACATACTGATTGTGGAGGAAAAGAGAGGAAATAGTGTCGCGTCACGACCTTGATCATGCATCCGAAGCAAAATCAGCGAAAAGACAACGAATAAGAACGGAACCATGATCAAGGAAGACTCTTGATCATGTTTTCGAAGATAACTGTAAATACGAAAGCATGATCATGGAAGATAATGGATGAATGAAGGTAAATCAAGGCTTGAGTACATGGATCCATTTCTCGGAAAAATGATCAAGTAAGTAGGTTTCTCGGAAGCATGCTTTTTAATGCGCTATTTACGGCTGAATGCAGACGGAATGGGGGATTGAAGCATAAATGCGCCTCTCAACCTTCGGAACGATGAAATACAGTATCGGCAAACAAGACATAGTGTCTTCATGATCATGCTTCCGTTAATTCTGATAATCATGCAATCTTTGAGGCTAAGGACCCAAATTGACGTCATTTTAATCGTTTGGCTAATTTGGCAACAATTGAAGGTAAAGAGAGATGAAATAACCTTAGCTTGATCATTGATCCGCAACCTCGAAACACTCACAATAGCAGAGGATCGACAAATCAAGATCGAGGTAATCACGGATTTCTGTGGATAACCTGTACAGACATCATGATCATCGTTTCATGATTGTTTTGATCATCTTTTCAGGAACTTAATGATCATGCTTGCGGAATGAAGTGATCATGCTTTCAAGGTTTTGTTGATCATCGTTTCGATAAAGCTATGATCATAGTTCCGAAACACCTCAAAAAAATACTCATTAATAACAGCAACTTAGGCTCGTGAAAATAACCAGATCAATAGATCATATAATCAATTAAGATCAGAATAATCAAAAAGATCAGTTATTTAAAAAACAAGATTTTTTCTTTATTTATGATCTGTTTTTCTTTATTCTTCGGAACCATAGCACAACTACGGCTAGTGTGATCTGGATCTAAAATGACGGCTGATGAAAAAATTCTGATTAAAGCACCAAGAAGCCATAAGGATGGCCATCTTTTTGAGGTACATGAATCCTCTGCTGATTGGGTAGAGCAGTACCAACATTTCAAAGGGGTGACCAAAAGCATCTTAGAGTTGCTTAATCTGATCTCATTGAGAGGTTTCAGCAGCAAAGATGGACTTGTTTCAACAACTGAGATTGTTGAAGCCACAGACGGTCAACTGACTCGTGCTGCACTTCAGCAACGTTTACGAGCGGCTGTCAATATCGGCTTGTTTACCCAGACTCCAGTACGTTTTGAGGAAGGCCTAGCAGGCAAAACCATGCTGCATAAGTTTGTAAACCCAAACCAGCTCATTTCGGTTTTGGGGGCAACAAGCTTAGTCACTGACAAAGTTCGTCAGAATGAAAAGCAAAAACGTTCTAAGGCACTCGCACAAACCCAAGTGAACAAGCGCTTGTTGAATGAGCACGGCTTAAATACGCCACCAATGATGAAGGATGAAGCGGATCAATTTGTCGTTTCACCAACGAATTGGGCGGGGATCATTGACCAAGCACTCGCACCACCTCGCACTCGTAAAAGCTATCAGAAATCCATGGTGTCGATCTCAGGCACCAAAGCGGTGATTGAAACGCGATCTTCCAAAAATATCATGACAGTCGATGATCTGATGACGCTGTTTGCGTTGTTTACTCTGACAGTGCAATACCATGATCATCATAAAGATCAATATCAAATGGATGCCGCGCTCGTTCCGAATAAAACGCCGCTCTACATCACCGATATTTTGTCATTACGTGGCAAAAAAGACAGTGGCCCAGCGCGTGATTCCATCCGTGACAGTATCGATCGTATCGAGTTTACCGATTTCCAACTGCATGAACTCACTGGTCGATGGCTCAGTGAAAATATGCCTGAAGGCTTTAAGAGTGATCGCTTCCGCTTCTTAGCCCGTACCATCACGGCTTCAGAAGAAGCGCCCGTTGAAGGCAGTGATGGCGAAATTCGTATTAAACCCAACTTATATATCTTGGTGTGGGAACCGTCGTTCTACGAAGAACTACTAACACGCGATTATTTCTTCTTGTTCCCACCAGAAATCCTGAAACAGCATACATTGGTGTTCCAGCTGTATTCGTTTTTCCGTAGTCGTATGGTGCGACGACACACAGATTGCATGCTGTTGAGCGAGTTAAATCAGAAGCTTGCACGTAACATTGAATGGCGTCGATTCTCAATGGATCTGATCCGTGAGCTGAAACGCTTGTCAGACGGCAAAGGGACAGACGATCTTTTTGTTGTGAACTTATGGGGCTATCACTTAACGATCGAAACTATGATCGAGAATGATAAAGTGATGGATTACCAGATCGACATCAAATGTGACGTCGAAGAGGTGCTGCGTTACTCACGTGCTCGTACAACCAACGCAGGCAAGCGCAACATGGCGCCTACGCTGCCAAACCCGCTTCGTAATGAGATGGTAACCCGACAGCAGCTTGAAGCGCTCTCAGGCATCATTGACGGCGAATTTGAGCCTATTCAGCGAAAGGCCCCGTCTCCGCGAGGAAATTTGGGCCGTCGAGTAAAGCAAAGAAAGCACCTTGTCGAGATCAACGCAGATGAGATCACCATTACTCTGTCGAAATACACCTCTCCAGAGGCGCTAGAACGCAGTATAACTGCGTTGTCTGCAATGACAGGGCACTCGTATGCCTCAATCAAAGAAGAGTGTTCTGAGTACATTGAGAAGCTAGATTGGCTGAGAGTAGGGGATGAACCGATTCCTTATGAGACTCTGAGCAAAACTGTAGAGCTGTTTAACACTCAAAACGAGGTTAAACATCTCACGATTGAACGTTTGATTGCTGGTTTAGCGGTGCGCCGTAAAGTTTGCCGACAAGTGTTTGATGGTCACATGGATGAGATGGTGTTCCGTGCTTTGGATGAAATGGCGATTTAATATGATCTCGCGCAAGCAGGGGTGAGTAATAGCCGTGACTGATTGATTTAAAATGTAACAATGTCTTTCGATGATAGAAAACAGACTCAACTCTAACAAACCACTGACATTAGATGTCTGAGCGAAGACTAAGATTTATCCCGAATAGACAACCTTTTGTCCTTTCTGATGATTAATAGATTGGCTCATATTGTTACATTCATTCTGAATAGACTTCGCGAGTTTCTCCTCAAGAAACTCGCTTTTTTTTGCCTATTTTTCCTGAACACTCTTGATCATTCTTCCGTATTAATGTCGCAGTCCTTGATCATGTTTCCCTGCCTCGTTCCAATTAAGTGATCGCATTAAGGCTACATGTGATTCGATCAAGTTATTGGCTTGTTGTTGCCATTGGCTTTGATCTTGCTGTTGATTGCAAAATTCCAACGCCAATACGGTCAAATGCTGTAAGCGTTTTAAGCACCAATCTTTAAGCAGAATATCACTCATGGGGTGGCATGCTGCTTGTTCGAGCTTCGCGCTTGCATAGAGCAGAGTTTGGTAAGCTTTGTGATGGTCTTGATACCTGGCGTATTGAAATACTCTCAAACATCCATCTAGCCAGCAGGCGATGGCTTTGCTTTGTTGATCAGACAACACCGGACCAAACACGGTATCAGGAGCTTCGTACAAGATCGCTTCTAACACGTCTACTTGATCATGCTTCCTAGTTTCATACCAATCCGAGATTTGATCTTGCCAGAAGGTCAGTTCCATCATGCAGCCTCAATCCATTGTTTAACAAAGTGATTCGGACCAACTTGATCATATTCATCAACCACAACACTGCTGCGATGACGGATCTCATCGGCGTCTATTGAGTAGTTTGGTTCATTTTTCACCAAGTTTCCAAATGGCAGATCAGGATCGGGTACGGCTGAGATCAACAACTTAGTGTATGGGTGCTGTGGATTTTTCAAGATCGCGTGCGTGTCTCCCCATTCAACGATTTGCCCTTTATACATCACCGCTGTTTCTTCAGCGATGTAGTGCGCGGTGGCGAGGTCGTGGGTAATGTACAAAAAGCCAATCCCAAGCTCTTGCTTCATACGCTGCATCAAGTTCAATACGCCCAAGCGAATTGACACATCCAGCATCGATGTTGGCTCATCGGCCAAAATTATTTGTGAACCGACGGCCAGTGCGCGTGCGAGATTTACTCGCTGACGCTGACCGCCGCTGAGTTCGTGCGGGTACTTGTTTAACGTCTCTTCTGGCAATTCCACCAGCTTGAGAAGTTCCTCCAATCTCGCCGGGATCTCGCGGTCATGCTGCACCTGCTTGTGGATTTTCAACGGGCGAGTTAGATGATGACGAATTGTGTGGGTAGGGTTCAGCGATCCAAAAGGGTCTTGAAACACCATTTGTACCTTACTGCGATAATCTTGAATATCGTGTCGTGAGGTGATGTCATTGATGTTGGTGCCGTTAAATAGAATTTCCCCTTCGCTCGCCGGGTAAACCTTTGTGATTAGCCTTGCACACGTGCTTTTACCGCAGCCTGATTCGCCAACGAGAGCCAATGTTCGCCCAGCGTAAAGATCAAAACTGACGCCTTGCAACGCTCGAAAAGTCTCTTCTTTGGCAAAGCCACCGCCCACAGTGAACTCTTTGATCACGTTTTTCATTTGAATGATCGGTTGACTCATGCTGGTGCTCCTTGTTGCTCTGGCTGCTTGTGAACATCGTGAATATTGGGGAACGAGGCCCACAATTTTTGCGTGTAAGGGTGTTGTGGGTGATTGCGGATCTCGTAAGCGTGATTGACTTCTACGATCTCACCATGGCGCATGATGGCGATGCGGTCGCACAGTTGGCTCATCAAAGCTAAATCGTGGGTGATGAAAAGAACTGAGAAACCAAATTCTTCTCTCAGCTGATAAATTTGCTGCAGGATCTCTCGCTGCACCACCACATCAAGCGCTGTCGTTGGTTCATCCATAATAATGAGCTTAGGGTTTAAAGACAGCGCAATGGCAATTACCAGTCTCTGGCGCATTCCCCCAGAGAACTGGTGCGGATATTCACCCAGTCGATCTCGAGGGATGTTCACCAAATCGAGCAGTTTTTCGGCGCGATCTTTGGCTTGTTCGTTGCTGAGGCCTTGATGATGACGTAGGACGTCCGCAAACTGCTCTTGAATGGTCAGTACCGGATTAAGCGAATTCATGGCACTTTGGAATACCATGGCGATTTCGCTCCAACGCAGCGCTCCTAGCTCCTTATCGGACAAACGTAAGATGTCCTTACCTTGGAACAGAATTTGTCCGCCAGAGATAAACGCGGGCGGCTTGTGCAGACGATTGATCGAAAAAGCGATGGTACTCTTTCCGCATCCAGACTCCCCAGCAAGGCCGAATACTTCGCCTTTTCCAATATCAAAGCTGACCGATTTCACCGCATTAAAGTCACCATTGTCGGTGATGTAGTCCACGCACAAATCTCGGATCTGGATGACCGGATCGCAGTGAAAGGCGTGACTTAAATTAATCTCACTCATTAAAAATACCTAACCAATACAAAAGATAATTATTATCATTATCGTATGTACAAATGAGAAGAAAGCGTAATCGACCGAATAGGTGAAGTGACTCGAAACTTGAATGAAAGAAAAAGTCGAATTTTGGTTACGAGAGTGTGATAAAAAAAGACAAAAGTGAGAGCTGGATCAGCACACTTTTCTTAGGGGGAATTTTTCAAATTTAATCGTAAATTTGGCCTTTGGCAAAAGGTAAGTGATGAATCTATTAACGAGTTGATGAAAGGTCGGGAGGGGTCACATTTCCCCACTGTTTTTCTTACCTCCGCACAGGGGGTTTGCTATAGATTAGCTGTCCAAAACATGGTGTGTTCGGAGGAAATATGTCCATTAATTCTATCGACCATGAAGAGATGACCAACATCGCTCACAAGTGGGAATTACCCGAAGAAGAAGAAACCGTTGTGAAGCCAGAGAAAACAATGAAATCAGCAGAAGCCAGACGTCGCATTGAGGCACTGCGTGAAATCCGCGAAAGCGGGTTAAGCATTGAAGAAGCAAGAGAACTTGGCTTGATTCACTGATTCTCTCAATTCGGTGTACCACTCCATAGGGTAGCCAACTGGCTGCCCTTTTTATTTGCTAACCCCATCATTTAACCGAAGTTTCTTGCTCGTTTTATTTGTTCTCCAACCTTATTTTTATTCAGTCTGAAGTCACTTTGCTTGCTTACTATGGTTTGACAAATGGTAGAGGCGTTACTAAAAGATATATCAGTAGGATATGCCTTTTGTTGACTATCCATATCATCTAAGCAGGAGCGCGAATATGGTTGATCAGATCCTTTTCTACGAGCCCGATGAGCCGCACGGCTTCCTCTCCAACTTCTGTCATGCCCCCGTCGAAATATCTTCCCAATCTTGGCCCACCAGCGAACACTACTATCAAGCTCAGAAATTTGTTGATGCCCAACTGCAAACCAAAATTCAGAAAGCCCAATCGCCGGATGAAGCGTTCGCGTTAAGCCGTCAGTACGAGCATCTCGTTCGCAGTGATTGGGACAACATGAAGCTCTCAGTCATGGCGTTCATTGTGCGAGAAAAATTCCTCCAAAACCCGAAACTTGCTCAGAAACTGATGCGCACGGGCAATGCTTGCCTTACTGAGCATTCGCACAAGGACGCATTTTGGGGAGATGGGGGAGACGGTAAAGGTTTGAACCACCTAGGAGAAATTCTGATGAACGTACGCGCAGAGCTGCGACATGTCGAGCCTTACAATTTGGTTAAGTTCATCGACAAAGCCAAGCTGCCAACTCAGTGGGGCACATTCATGATGCACGGCTTCATCGAGACGGCTACAGGGAAGGAGCATCTCGCGCTGGTGTATGGCGACCCGACGTCTCAGCCTGCGCCATTGATTCGGCTCCATTCTGAATGTCTCACTGGGGACGCACTATTTAGTACCCGCTGCGATTGCGGTTTTCAGTTAAATCGTGCGTTGCAAAACATCGTCGAAGAGGGCTGCGGCGTGCTGCTCTATTTGCGTCAGGAGGGACGTGGCATCGGTTTAATCAACAAAATTCGCGCCTATCACTTGCAGGATGATGGTGCGGATACCGTCGAGGCGAATGAGCGTTTGGGGTTTGCTGCTGATATGCGAGACTATGCATTTTGCAAAGGGATGTTAGAGCATTTAGGGATTGACGAAGTGCGTCTGATGACCAACAACCCCCGTAAGCTTGCGGCTTTGAAAAACGCGTACATCAATGTCGTTGAGCGTGTGCCACTGCAAGAAGGTCGCAATCCAAGCAACCAACACTATCTAAAAACCAAAGCAAACAAATTAGGGCACATGTTTGATCCCAATTTTGTTGATCAAACGGAATGATCGTTTCTGGCGGGTATCAAATCGAACAGACAAAAACGCCAGCTTGAGAAGGCTGGCGTTTTAGTGGGGATCTCAAAAGCTGCACCAGTAAAAGGGCTAGGCGCGTTAAAGATAGTGTTTGACGATGTTATCGATCTCTCCCGAGGCTTTTAGATCCGACAGTCGTTGATTAATAAAGTGTTGTACTTCAGGTTTCATCTCTGGAGAAAAGGCCAGATAGATCGAATAGTCGGGGATCACAGCGCTAAAAGATTGAATCTCAAATTGTTCGAGTGGCAGATCCAGACGTTTTAAGTTGTACATCACCCGCGATTCCATCTCGACAAACGCCGTATCGCCTGGCGTTCTCTGAATTACGCGATATGCGGCGTCGTAATCTTTAACGCGCATCTCGTTGACGGTTTTGTCTTCAAAAAACGGCATTAAGTTTGGGTAGTCGAAACCTAGCAGCAACACGATGGAACGACCTTTGATGTCTTGCATGGTATTGAATTTAAAAGGCGCATCACTGCTGGATACCAACACGTGTTTTACAGTGTAAATAGGCTCTTTAGATAAGTTTTCTGATTGAACTCGGCCCCAATCAGGGCTGCCGTATGTCAGCCAGTTTTCTTCCCCACCCGCTTCTAATAATGAAATCATGCGCTTAAACGGATAGGTGTGAAAATTCACCTTATAATCTGAGTTGGCAAAAATCGCGTTCACAATATCCGTCACGATCCCGGCGTGTTGTTGTCCTTGTTGTTCGATTTGAAATGGCCTTGCTTGGTCGGCGATAACGTAATAATTCACCTCTTCAGCGGCGGTCGCTGCACTGACTGCCATACAACTAAAAGCCAATACACGTAGAAGTCCTTTCATCCTATCCTCGATTATTATTTGCTCACGACTATATTTAGAGTAGCGCAAGATTATCGGAGTGATTTCATATGGATGTAAAAGAGCGAACTCAACGCCGGTTTAGTATCGGTAACCAGCTTATGCTGGCGGTTTTAACGTTGAGTTTGATCTTTACGTTAGTCATTTCTGCCATCAGTTTATACCGTGATTTTCAAGAAGAGTTGTCCCATCTCGACACCGACTTAAAACAAGTGGAGTCGAGCTACCTCTCCAGCTTTTCAGCCAGTTTGTGGGTTGAAGACCGTGAGCTGTTACTCACCCAAGCGCTGGGGGCGATGCGTTTGCCTTCTGTGGATTACCTACGCATTGCTACCAAAGACGAAGTTATCATCGAGCTCGGAACTGAAATCACGCAAGATGTGGTTGAGAGGCGTTGGCCGATGCAGTTTAGTGTGGGTGAAAAAACGTTTGAGCTCGCAGAGCTGACTGTGCAGTCTGACCTTAGCGCCGTCTATCAAGATTTATGGCAACAGTTCTTTTTTCTACTCACGACAGAAGCGATAAAAATTTTGTTGTTGATGGTTGGGGTGTTGTGGGTTGCCTTCCGTTTATTGGTGAATCCTTTGCAGTTGCTTTCCGGTGCAGTGAGTGATTTTAGCGGCGGTAATGCGCCGAGTACGGTCACGCTGCCCAAACGTTGGTGTTTTGATGAAGTCAGCTTGTTGGCGCAAAAATACAATCGAAGCGTGCAAAAAGTGCGAGAGCATCAAGCCGAGTTAGAAGCCGAGCGAGATAAGGCGGAAGTCGCCAATCGCAAGAAAAGTGAGTTTCTCGCGACCATGAGCCACGAGATTCGCACCCCTATGAATGGCATTATTGGTGTGGCGTCGCTGCTTAGTGATACTAAGCTCGATCCGCAGCAAAAAGAATTTGTGGAGATCATCGATAACTCATCGCAATCGCTCATGACCATTATTGATGACATCCTCGATTTCTCCAAAGTCGAAGCGGGGAAGGTGGAACTCGCCAGCGAGACGTATCATTTTCGCCAGTTATTAGATGATGTGATCAGCTTACACACAGTAAAAGCGCAGCAAAAGAATTTGCAATTGCTCAGTGACATCGACCCTAAGTTGCCCGCTGAAGTACAAGGAGATGAAGGGCGTCTGAAGCAGGTGCTCAATAACTTACTTAGCAACGCGGTCAAATTCACCGAGCGTGGTCATGTCAAATTACTTGTCTCATTGCACGAGCAAAACAACGATATCGCCCAAGTTCGCTTTCGCGTTGTGGACTCGGGGATAGGTATTGCCAAAGAGCACCAGCAAGCGGTGTTTGAACGCTTTCAACAGGCCGATGGCAGTACAACTCGCAAATATGGTGGTACAGGGTTAGGTTTGGCGATTTGTGCCCAACTCGTCCACATCATGGGTGGAGACATCAAGCTAACCAGTGAACTTGGCTTGGGAAGCTGTTTCGATTTCACCATTCCTTTAACGGTGGTGAGCGGTCTTCCAACATATACCGATCCGCTCAATGTGCTCGATTTTCCTCGAACAGAGGCGAATGAGGCAACGAACAAAAATCCAGATACGCCGTGGGTTTTGATTGTCGAAGATACAGAAGTGAATCAGAGGGTTGTTCGCATTATGCTGGAACAGCTAGGGCTTAAAGTCAGTGTCGCGAGCCATGGTGAAGAAGCATTGCAGTTATGCCGCGAGCACGCCTTTGATCTCATCTTTATGGATTGCCAAATGCCAGTGATGGATGGGTTTATCGCGACAGAGCAGATCCGTGACATGAATGAGTGGGGCGCTCACGTGCCGATCATCGCATTAACTGCCAATGTAGTGAAAGAAGATCAGCAGCGTTGCTTTGAAGCGGGCATGAACGAGTTTGTTGCTAAGCCTGTGACGAAGGCGCGATTACAGCAAATCTTTGAACAATATTTGCCAAAAGCCCTCAAAAATATCGCCACACCCAAGTGAGTAACTTGAAATTGATCAAGTTAAGTGCGTTTCTATTCTGCAATTGTAACTCTGTATGCTATAGTGCGCGGCTAGTATTTAAAGTACCTTGAGGCTGTGAATGTCGTTTAATCTATCCCTGTTGCCGCCTGATGAAAAAAACAAGATCGAACTGGATAAACAAGCGTCGTTTTTGGTTTGGAAACTCAGAGAGGCCAAATCTGGCCCTGAAGCAATAGAAGAACAGCTGTCTAAGATTAACGATGCTGATGAAAAAGTCTTTTTTCAACAGGCAGTCGAAAAGTACAAACGAGTAATGGGTGTCGCATGATGCGAACCGTGGCTCGGTGTAAACCGTAGCGGCGAATGAGGTTTCCTCCCCATTCCTTTGCAGAGTGAAATGGACAATGTTTCACTCTTTGCTAAAATCCTTCGCATTAAATTTGAACTTAGAGAGACATCCCGATGGGAAGAAGTTTTGAAGTGCGCAAAGCCTCTATGGCGAAAACTGCAGGCGCAAAAATTAAAGTTTATTCCAAATACGGTAAAGAAATTTACATGTGTGCGAAAAACGGTGGTAGTGACCCAGACATGAACTTGTCTCTGAAACACCTAATCGCAAAAGCGAAAAAAGACCAGGTTCCTGCGCACGTTATCGAAAAAGCACTAGACAAAGCAAACGGCGGCGGTGGTGAAGACTACGTACCTGCACGTTACGAAGGCTTTGGTCCTGGTGGCACAAGCGTGATCGTCGACTGTCTAACAGACAACGGCAACCGTACTTTCCAAGATGTTCGCCAATGCTTTGTAAAAGTTGGCGCGAAGATTGGTGTGGAAGGTTCTGTGTCTCACATGTTCGATCACCAAGCGGTATTCCAATTCAAAGGCGAAGACGATGAAGTGATTCTTGAAACGCTAATGATGGAAGACGTAGACGTAACTGACGTTGAACTAGAAGATGGTGTGATCACAGTATTTGCTCCTCACACTGAGTTCTTCAAAACGAAAACAGCGCTAAACGCAGCATTCCCTGATCTGACAATTGATGTGGAAGAAATCACTTTCGTTCCTCAAACTCAAACGCCAGTAGCGGGTGAAGACGCAGAGAAATTCCAGAAGTTCCTAGACCTTCTAGATGACTGTGACGACGTTCAGCAGGTATACCACAACGCTGAGCTATAATTTTTAGCTTTCGTTGTTGTAAAAAAGGCTTCCCGAGGGAAGCCTTTTTTGATCGTGCTAAATATTGCGAGTAGCGCTAAGTATTACGGTATTTGGAGTAACACAGAGACATGATTACGCCAAAGCAGATACCCTGTGTCAGCATGGCTGTTCCGCCGTAACTAAAGAATGGAAGCGGGCTTCCCATTACTGGCAACAATCCACTCACCATTCCAGTATTAATAAAGGCGTAGAGGAAGAAGCTCATCGCCAAGGTGCCACTGACTAAGCGACTAAAAAAGTGCTCAGATTGGCATGCTAGCAACATCACCCGTGCTGTAATAAATAGGTATAGCGTCAGCAATACCACACAGCCAATGAACCCCCATTCCTCCGCATAGGTTGAAAAGATAAAGTCGGTATGACTTTCTGGAATAAAGCCCAGTGTTCCTTGTGTGGCATTCATCCAACCTTTGCCTTTCATACCGCCCGAACCGATCGCAATCAGCGACTGAATGATTTGGTAACCAGAGCCAAGTGGGTCAGATTCTGGGTGTAAGAACTGAGTCACACGGCTTTTTTGGTAGGCTTCCATCACGAAAAACCACAGAATCGGGGCGAGCGTTAGAACGCTCACCACAAATCCGCCAATGATTTTCCAGCTCATACCCGCGAAAAATAACACGAATAGTGCGTAGATCACGGTAAAGATCGCACCATCCAGATCGGGTTGCAGAGCGATCAACCCTGCGGGAACCAAGGTAATCATCAAACAAAGCGCGATTTTACGAAAGTCAGGTCTGCCGCCTTCCAGATGCAGCATCCAAGCGATCATGATCGGAATCGAAAGCTTAATTAATTCCGAAGGTTGAAAACGAAAAAAGCCGATATCTAGCCATCGTTGTGAACCGTTAGTGCTGTCACCAAACAGCGCGACGGCCAGCAGTAACGACACGGCGACAAAATACAAGTACGGTGCCGAGCGTTGATAACTGGCTGCTGGAATGGATGACATCACCAGAATACACACCAGTGTCAGTGCGCAGCGGGCTAAGTGTTTAAAGAGCATGGATTCATCGAAGCCACTGGCGCTCCATAGCGTCAGCGAACTCAATAACATGATCGGAATTATCGCCATCAAAAGTGGCAAATCGATTCTTGGAAAGAAACGCTTGTTCATTTACTACAACCTAAAAACGCTCTCAAAAGAGCGAAAACAACCAGAACTCAAGAGAGTTCAAACTATTCCGATGCTAAGAATCCAATAGGTCGGGTATGTTGGCTTTCTTAGATTTGTTGAAAGTGAAAGCACAACAGGCCTGTTCACAGATGCGGCGCAAAGGAGTGCGAGAAAGGAGGTGCAGCATCATCTGTTGTGGTACGTCGACTGGGAATGTTGTGAAGAGGATAAATACACCAGCCTTGATATTTTCGCCACTCTTTTTATCGTACTTAGTGTTGAATCCAGCAATAATTGATAACTCGCTCGGATGTTATTGTGTTTTCACTCAAAACCATTTATCGCCGCTCACGCCCATTTACTCCCTAAAAATACCATTGGTCGCATCCTACAGCTGACTATGAAGCGATGGCGTAATCTGAAACCATCAAATCACGTTCAACTAAGGACAGTCACCATGATGGTTTTCAATCTTCATTTATCCAGAGCCACAACCTTGCTCGGCGCGGCATTGGCTGCGTTTACCTTGAGTAGCAGCTTGGCGTTGGCAAACCCTACTGAGCAGTTACTAACCCGTTTTAACCAAGCCGCACAGGGCGACACGGGTTTGGTGGATACTGTACATGACGAGCTTTCACAATTAGTTCAAAAGCAAGGCGCTACGCCTGTGACATTGGTTTACCTTGGCAGCAGTGAAACCTTGCAAGGGCGCGATGCGTTTATGCCATGGAACAAGATGAAGTTCACTGAACGCGGGCTTGCCACCATTCAGAAAGGTTTGGATTTAATGGCAAACCAACCTATGCCGATTCAAGAGCAGCAGCGTTTACAAGGGCTACCAGAATATCAATTGGCTACTGCGATGGCGGCCACTACTTACACTTCGCTTCCGGATATGTTTAATCACTTTGAGCGTGGGTACGAGCTGTACCTGACCCTGCTTGATGAACCGAGCTTCAATCAACAACCGTTCGCGGCAACGGCTTGGGTTTACCTTTACGCCATTGAAGCAGCGCTGCGTGCAGAGGACATGGAGCAAGCGCAGAAATGGTTGGCGAAAATGGAAAGTTTCGATAGCACTCACTTAGAAACGCAAACAGCCAAAGCGTTACTGGCTAAACATTAAGGAGGCGTCATGATCGTTTTCAGTCAACTTAGTCGCGATTACACCCTTGGCAGCCAGACCGTACGCGCGTTGCAAGAAGTCTCTGGTGAGGTGTTTGCCGGTGAAATGGTGGCGCTGTGTGGGCCTTCCGGCTCAGGAAAAAGTACCTTACTCAATGTGCTTGGCATGTTGGATTCTCAATATCAAGGTCAGGTAACGTTTGCTGGTCAACCTTACCCGAGTGGACAAATGCAGGCTGCGAAAATGCGCCGTGAAAAGCTGGGTTTTATATTTCAAAAATTCAATTTGGTGCCAGTGATGACGGCTTTGGAGAACGTCGCTTATCCGTTGCATCTCAACGGTTTTTCAAAAACTGAACAAACCGAACTTGCCACACAAATGTTGGAACATGTGGGGCTGGGCGAATTTATCCATCACATGCCCGATAACTTGTCTGGTGGTCAGCAGCAACGGGTAGCGATTGCTCGCGCTTTGGTTCACAAACCTGCATTAGTGATTGCCGACGAGCCAACAGCAAGCCTCGATAGCCAAACCGCAAACAAAGTCATCGATATTATGAAAGGGCTCGGGCACGAGTTTGGTACCACCTTCATTGTCGCCACTCACGACCCTCGTATGGCATCACGCTGCGATCGCACCATCGAGCTGGTGGACGGCAAAATCATCCAAACGCACGCCAGTGTGGAGGAGGTCTCATGGGCAAGCTAATTCCCGTTTCGGTTCGCCTTGCTTGGCTGAACCTACAACGTAATCGCCGACGCAGTTTGTTGTCGATGCTGATCATCGCCATTGCAGTTTTTGCGCTGACCAGCGCAGGTGGTTTCGGCCTTTATACCTACGACAGCTTGAAAGAATCCACAGCGCGAGACACGGGGCATCTGACATTAACCACGCCGGGTTATTTCGCTAAAGAAGAAGAGATGCCATTGAGCAATGGTTTGAGCCATGCCGATGAGCTCACCAAACAGTTGATTGGTTTGAGTGAGGTGCGAGGCGTACAGCCTCGAGTGGAATTCAGCGGTTTGATCTCTAACGGCAGCAAGTCCTCGATTTTTATTGGTATCGGCGTTAACGAACGCGAGTTCGATATGAAAGGGCCGTTTTTGGACGTGCGTGATGGGCAGACGCTTTCCAACATTCATGCCTCTCGCTACGACGCTTCTGAGCCAGAAGTGATGCTTGGGGTGGATCTCGCCAATAATCTGAGCGTCAACGTGGGTGATTGGATTACCTTACTTGCTACTACGACAGATGGCGCTTTGAACGCTTACGACTTTAAAGTTCGCGGTATCTACTCAACTGGCGTTCCTGAGCTGGATAAACGCCAACTTTACGTACACATCAACAGTGCTCAGTCTCTGCTGGGGTCGGACAAAGTCAGTGCGCTGTCAGTATTTCTGTTCGACACCAGCTTAACCAACAAGGTTGAACAGCAAGTCGCGACGATTCTAAACAAACAACAACCGAGCTTTGGCGATCAAGAGGTTGAAATCACGCCTTGGCAAGAGCGTGCGTTCTTCTATCTAAAAGTGAAAGATTTGTACGACCGTATTTTCGGCATTATGGGCGCCGTGATGGCTCTGGTCGTGTTTGTCGCGTTGTTCAACACCATGACTATGTCTGTGACCGAGCGTACACGTGAAATCGGCACCTTGTCCGCATTGGGCAGCTATCCCCGAGAAATCATCGCCGGATTTTTACGCGAAGCGGGTTTACTCGCGGTGATTGGCAGTTTAATCGGCGCCTTGTTTACCGCGCTGGTGACCATTTTTTTGATGATGGTGGACGTACAAATGCCGCCACCGCCAGGACGCACAGAAGGCTACCCATTGACGATTTACTTTTCTTGGGAGCTGGTGGCTGCTGCAGGGTTATCAGTATTGCTGATTTGTTTGGTCGCGGCGTTTTTCTCGGCGCGTAAAGGCGTGAACAAGCCAATTACGGAGGCACTGATCTATGTTTAATTTCAAACCATTACTAACCATCACACTATTGGCTGTCAGCAGCGTTGCGAGTGCTAGTGAACAAGTACTGGATGCACAACAAGTCGCGCAGTTGATTGAGAAAGCCGACAGCTACCGCTTGCAAGATGATTCCTCCAAAGTGGTGTCGCTGGTGCGTTTGTATCAAGACCAAGAGTTGGACAAAACGCGTCTCTACCATGTGTACACGCGGCCAAACCGTGAATCGCTGGTGGTGTTCAAATCGGCGGTCGAAGCGGGGCAGAAGATGCTGATGATGGGCGATAACTACTGGCTGCAAATGCCAAAGAGCCGCCGCCCAATTCGTATTACGCCAATGCAAAAGCTGCTTGGTGAAGCCTCAATTGGTGATATTTCAACGTTGACGTGGAGCCAGGATTACCAAGGCGAGTGGAAAGCGACGGAAACCCTCACGATAAATGGACAGAGCATCGCGGCTTATCGCCTTGCCCTAACGGCCAAAACCAAGGGGGCGAGTTATCAGAAGATCGATTTGTGGTTGTCTGAGCAAGATGCGTTCCCGATCAAAGCGGATCTTTATTTGCGTTCGGGCAAGCTTGCCAAGCAAGCGCAATACGGACGAGCGACCAACCGCGGCGAAGATTACGTCAGTGAGATGATCCTGCTCGACAGCATTCAACCGAGCAAAAAGACGGTGATTGAGTATCAAGAAATCGTCCCGTGGCAGTTGGATAATAAATTCTACAACCCGAGTTATTTGCCGAAAGCCAATACATCGGAGCTGTAATTTAAGGTTATTAACGCCATCAAGGATGTTTTATGAAAGTGCGATTCTTTAACGCCATCATCAATGTAAACAGCGCTGCGATTAGCTTCATTGCCGCTTCATTATGGATGGTTGCACCTGTTGCGGCCAATGATGAGCTGAGTTTTGAATGGGATTGGGCGGTAAGTTACGAAACCGCCAAGCAGCGAGATAGCGCGTTTATGGAGGCGCAAGGAAGCGCGCGTGACTCGCTCAACGCTTTACTTGATGTGCAAGTGAATTATCAAAACATCAGTGGCTTATTCACCTTGTACAGCCAAGGTTTGTATCTCAATCAGCAAGGTGAGCATGAATGGTGGGGCGAGGCGGATAATCAACTTCTTATCCGAGAACTGGCGTGGCAGGGCGAATGGCAAGTTGGTGATACCACTTTGGATGTTAGCGCGGGCAAGTTGCGCGTTGATTGGGGCGTAGGTTATGGCTATCGACCCTTAGATCTGTTCAAACCATATCGACAAAATCCGGTCGGCTTGGTGGCAGAGGAGGGAGCGGGTGTATTTTCACTTTCGTATTACGACATGTCAGGTGTATGGACGGCGATTGCAACGGACTCGAGTTGGGGGCAACAGGAGCAAAGCGCGCTTGATCAAGCCGCGGAGCAGCGTGGGTTTGGGATTCGCCGTTATGCGCTGGTGGGCGATACGGAGTACCAACTCATAGGCTATTACGATGATGTGCGTCGGGGTTTGTTGGGTGCGAGTGCCATTGCCGTGTTGGATGAATCTATAGCCATGCACAGCTCGTTGTTGTGGCAAAAGCAGAGCGTTGGCTATCAGTTTAAAAATGAAGGGCAGCCGAGCGATCGTTATCAACCCGTGACGGTGGAAGAACAAGGCAGCGCTTTCCAAGCGTTGGTGGGATTAAATTGGGCGAACCAAGCCGGACACAATGTGATCGCCGAATATTGGTATGACAGCCGAGCATGGTCGAAAAGCCAATGGGAGCAAGCAATCGCACGTGGAGAATGGCTCTCCCAATCGTCGGATACGACTCTACTTGCTACTAGCTACGCCCAAGGGTTTCAACACGCCAATATTGTTCAGCACAATCTCATGTTGCATTGGCGCTGGGATCTTGAAGCGTGGACTGCGTGGCGCGCAAGAGCGGATTTGGAGTGGCTTAGCAATGTCACTCCAACATTGGACGTCATGTACTCGCCGCAAGATGGCGGTGTGATTGTGACGCAATGGCTGAATTACCAATGGATTGACACTGGCGATCAAAGTGTAGAAGTGGAAGTTGCCGCACGCTTTTTAACCGGAGACGACCATTCTGCTTACGCACAAATCAACGATAAGCATATGATTGTATTTAACATCAAAGGGAAATTTTAAATGTGTTCAGCTAAGTCAATGGTAGCAAGTGGATGGCAGCGCAGTGTGGTTGTCACCACGTTGTTTTGTTTGTTTATCTCGGGAATGACGCTCTCAGTTTGGGGTGGTCCGTACTACGTGCATGTGCTGGTGAGCTTTGGTTTTGGCTACTCTGCACTGTTCTTCTCGTGGTTGATCGACAAGTTGTTTCCGACCATCCCACGCATGCTAGAAATTGCGCTATCACTGACCGCGTGTTTGTTGTTTGGTGTAATTAATGCGCAGTTTTGGCTCGGTGAATACTTCGGTATTTCGGGCATGTTGCCTGTCTTACTGATGGGCCTGCTGTTTAGCGGTATGTGTTATTTTTATTTTCATTCACGCGAAAAAGAAGCCATTGCACAGCGTGAGCTAGAGAGCATCAAACGTGAAAATGCCGAACAAGAACGAGCCCTTTTACTCAGCCAGCTCAAGCAGATGCAAAGCCAAATTGAGCCGCATTTTCTGTTTAATACGCTTGCCAATATCAGCGCGTTGATGTCGCAAGACGTCGATAAAGCCAAACAAATGTTGGATCAACTCACGGCGTTATTGCGTGCAACGCTAAAAAGCTCGCGTGAAGAGCACACCACGGTTGAGAATGAAATCGCTTTGATTGACGCTTATCTGGGTATTCAAAAAATTCGTTTAGGCGAGCGATTAAGCTACACAATCGAGGTGCAAGAAGGGTTAGGAAATACAGAGTTGCCTCCGATGATGCTGCAACCTTTGGTAGAGAACGCCATTATTCACGGCATCGAGCCAAAACGTGAAGGTGGCGAAGTCCAGTTGCTGATAAAGCAAGAGAAACAGCTGTTGCAAATTGAAGTGAAAGATACTGGCGTGGGGTTGAGTCACGTCAGCAATCACTCTGGTTCGGGGATTGGATTGAGTAACCTTAAACAGCGTGTGGATGCCTTATTTGCTGGCAAAGGTCAGGTGTCGATCAGTGAATCTTCCGAAGGCGGTGTGAGTGTGCGTTTGAGTTGGCCAATGATAAGTAAGGAACAGTGAAATGAATACAGGGTTTACTGCCATTATCGCCGATGATGAGCCGTTATTGCGGCATCATCTCGACAAAAGCCTCGCGGAAGTGTGGCCGGAGTTGGACATCGTTGCCAAGGTAGCTGATGGCGAACAAGCCTTGCTAGCCATTGAGCAAAGCCAACCTGATATTGCCTTTCTCGATATTCGTATGCCCGTGTTAGATGGCATGAGTTTGGCGCAAAAACTCAATCGTTTGGCCAACCCGCCTTTGATCGTGTTTGTTACTGCTTATGATGACTATGCCATTAAAGCGTTTGAGCAAAATGCGGCAGATTACCTGCTCAAACCCATTTCCGACGCTCGTTTGCAGACGACCTGTGAACGAGTCAAAGCTCGACTCAGCCAACGAGGAAGCCACAACAGCCATGTTCAGATGAATAGTTTGTTGGAACAACTGCAACAGTTGTCTGCGCCTCAAACACCGCAATACTTACAGTGGATAAAAGCCACGCAAGGTGACGATATTCATCTCATCGCGACGTCTGATGTGCTGTATTTCAAAGCGGAAGAAAAATACGTTTCGGTGTATGCACAGCAAGGGAAGGGGGAAGTGCAAGAATATTTGATCCGCACATCGCTCAAAGAGTTGATTGGGCAGCTAAACCCAGAGCAGTTTTGGCAAGTGCATCGCTCAAGCGTGGTGCAAGTGTCTAAAATCAGTAAAGTAAACAAAGACTTTGCAGGAAGAATGTTTGTTTATGTTGGTGAAAATAAGCTGCCAGTGAGCCGCGCTTCTCAAAGTTTGTTTAAAGGCATGTAACTTTTCCCTAATCCGTTGCTGCTCACTCTTTACACTGTAAACTCGCCCCACATCATCTAAATTATCAAGGAAGATAAATGAGTTATCGTGTGACTTTATTAAATGCGACGGGAGCGTTGTCTCCTGTTGCTGACTATTTGTATGAACAGCTGAATAGCCTGAGTCTGCAACTCGCCGATCATTTTGAACTGACCAATATTGATGTCACCATCAGTCCATTTGGTCACGGTGATGCGCCGCAAAGTGGCATTGGTGGTTACTGCTTGAGCCCCTATCGAGTTGAAGTTTTGCTAGACACTCAGCGCACGGATATAAAAACCGTCATTGAAAACGAACTGGCTGCAGTGCTCGCGCATGAATTGCATCATCTGTTTCGGATGCGAGCGGGAGAAAATGGGCTCACTCTGGGAGAGGTGTTGATCATGGAAGGCTTGGCTTGCCATTTTGAACGTCAGGTCAACGGCGGCATCATTCCGAGTTTGTTTGAGTTGATAAAAGACCGCGACTGGCGGCCGTTTTACACAGAGATGAAAGATAAGTTAACGAGCTTGGATTACAACTTTGATGCTTACTTTTTGGGAAGCGATGAAAGCCGCTGGCCGAAGTACATGGGGTATTGGGTGGGGTATAACCTAGTCGCGGAATACCTAGCTAATTTTCATGGTTCTGAACTCGATTTGGTCGGTGCCAAAGCCGAGATTTTCTATCAATAATTCTATCTAATCCAAGAATTCCTACTAATCATCAACACAAAAAAAGCGCCTAAGTCAGAAGAGATTAGGCGCTTTTTCTTATCTTGGAGCGGATAGAGGCGACTATTCGCTGATCGTCACTTTTTCAATAATGATAGGTTCGCATGGCACATCATCGTGACCCTGCTTTGATGTCGTTTTCACTTTCGCGATGCGATTAACCACATCCATGCCTGCTGTCACTTTTCCAAATACCGCGTAGCCCCAACCCAAGTTGGTGGTGGCGGTGTGATCTAAGAAATCATTGTCTTCCAAGTTAATGAAGAACTGCGCAGTTGCTGAGTGCGGCGCGTCGGTACGTGCCATCGCAATTGTGCCGACGGTGTTTTTTAGGCCACGGTTCGCTTCGTTTGCGATTGGTGCGCGGGTTGGTTTTTCTGTCATGTCCTCAGTGTGACCGCCACCTTGAATCATAAAACCGTCGATAACGCGGTGGAAAATCGTGCCGTTGTAGAAGCCCTCTTCACAGTATTTTTTGAAGTTTTTTGAGCTTACTGGCGCTCGTTCCAAGTTCAGTTCAATTTCGATGTCACCGAAATTGGTGGTCATAATAATCATGTCGATTTGCCCTTGTGGGTGCTAAGTTGGCGGCATTATAGCGAAGTCGTTTCTAGGCCGTAACAAAAACAGCGACGTCATGGCGTCGCTGTTTTTATTTGTCGGTTAGCCTGTTGGATTAAACCGTGAAACGACCAACCAAGTCGTAGAGCTCGTTGGCTTTGTGATTGAGGTTTTGGCTTCCCGAGCGGTTTTGGTTGGCAAGGCTTGCCGATTGACTACTTTGCTGCGAAATGACCTCAACACGTTGAGAGATTTCTTGTCCCACTTGGCTCTGTTCTTCGGTTGCAGTGGCGATCAGCGTGTTCATGTCCATAATGTTGGCAATCGCTGCTTGAATGTCTTGCAACGCAACCGAGGCGGCGCGCGCCTCTTCTACCGTTGCTTCACCGCGCGCTTGGCTTGATTCCATCGCACGTACAGCGGCATCTGAGCCAGATTTTAGTTGCTCAATCATTTTATGGATATCGCCCGTACTGTCTTGAGTGCGGCTTGCAAGCTTGCGGACTTCATCTGCTACTACCGCGAATCCACGCCCTTGTTCGCCAGCTCGCGCAGCTTCAATCGCGGCGTTTAGCGCAAGCAAATTAGTTTGCTCGGCAATATCTTGAATCACTTCTAAAGACGATGAGATGTTTTGAACGTCGCTTTCTAAACGGGCAATCACAGTGCTCGCCTCTGAAACTTCGCTTGCCAGCTCTTCGACAGAATTCGCAGCGGAATCGACGATGTGTTTCGCTTGTTGAGCGTTTTCATCGGCGTGTCGCGCTGATTCTGCTGCTTGGTTAGCGTTGTTCGAAATCTCATGCGCGGTGGCTGTCATTTCCGTCATCGCTGCGGCAACTTGCTCGGTTTCTTCACGTTGACCGCCAGCGAGTTCGTCGACTTGAGAGGCGCGTTGCGACATGTTGTTGGTTTCTGCGACGACTTCTTCACCAACTTGAGTCACGCTCTTGATGATGCCCTGTAGGCTTTCAACAAAGATATTGAAGTTGTGCGCTAACTGTTTGAACTCAGGTACGTTGGATTCGTGCATGCGCGCCGTAAGGTCGGCATCGCCTTGCGCGAAGGATTGGATCGAGGCATCAAACTGTTCGATTGGTCGCATGATGCTACGATTCACAAACACGGCGAAGATAGCAACTACGGCAGCGATAGAAACGCAGAACAGCGCGATGGCCACTAGAGTCGTGTTGAGCGCGTCATGGGCTGAGGCTTCCATTTCTGCAATGACGGCATCAATGTCATCAGTGTAGAAGCCGGTACCGATCATTAAATCCCACTCAGGAATGAACATTGAGTAGCTCAATTTCGGTAGCGCCTCTGTTTGTCCTAGTTTCGGGAAGTAATAGGTAGTGAATTCACCCGTTTTGGCGTTTTTCAGCAAGTCTTGAATCAGGTAATTACCTTTCTTGTCTTGCAGGTTATAGAAGTTTTCACCGATGCCTTTGTCGTTCTTGCCGACCACAACACGGACGCCTTTGGAGTTGTAACCGAAGATGTAGCCCGTTTCACCAAATTCCAGCTCTCGTAAAACGGGAAGAGCTTCTTCTAATGTCGCATTTTTCTTGAGTAGCGGTTCAATCGCCGAGCGAGCCATCTGAACATAGTTTTTCAGCTCGGCTTTTTTCATCGCCATCATGGTGGTGTGGGTCTGATCAATTTGCTGTTGGTTATAAGCGTTAGTTTGCAGGTAGGTGAACCACATCATACCTAGTGCAATGGTGAGTACTGGAATGATGGAAAGAATATACAGTCGCTTTCTTATGGTTAGATTCATAGAGACTTCCTTACTTCTCGGCGCAGCGTTACGAAAAGGCAAAATTCAATCGATTTGCCGGATAAATATATGGCTATTTATTTTTGTAGTGATTGCAGATTAACCGACTTAGTAGGAGAGAAGTACTGGAAATGCACGATTTATCGCGAGCGTATTAACATTTTCAAGCGTGATCACAATTACCGAGAGCAGCGGCCAGAATTACAACGAGAAGTGCCCGTTAACCAATATGAGATGCGATACCTATTTTGGGCGAAGCGCAGATAAAGCCAGTCCGCAACAGGTCTAATGAGTGGCCAGCGCAGTGGTGCATACAACCAACCTCGTCCAACAAGCTGCCAAGCTCTGTAGGTCACATCCAGCCCGAGGAGTAAATTCCCGTGGTTGTCCAAGGCATGCAGAATGGTGTTGGCACGATCAGGGTCGATTTGCGGGTAGGCCGAAAAAGCGTCGCTGTAAATATCAACGGTGTTTATCTCTTGCTTATGATCGTGTTGGCGTAATGCCTTCATCTCTTTGGCGCACAGTGGGCAAGTGCCGTCGTAGAAAATAGTCAGTTTAGTCATATCAATTCGTCATTGCATTGGGGCTGCTTGATGGTTTCTCGCTGTTTTTACGTGGCGATGCTTCTTTGGGTTCATTGTGCTGCAGGTAGTGCTGCCAGTTAGTGCGAATGTTTTCGTAATTGTATTGGCAGAAGTCTTTGCGATCTCGAAGGTAGTCTTTTTCTACTTCGTCGAGTAACGATTTGTACTGTTCAGGATCGCTGCCATACACCAAGCACAAAGTGGAGAAGTAACGCTGTAGGTCAAAACTGTGTTCGTCAATGTACTCGCCGAAATCGTAATAGTCGGGTCTGTCATCGGACTCAAACGCAAACATGTCGGCGGCACTGATGGCCATATCGGCGCCATCGTCTAAATAGTCGATCAGTAAAATAGTGGCGAAATTGTCAACGGCATCTTCTTCTTTCCCCAACACAGGGATGCTTTGATCCTCGATGTACGCATGCCCAGCTTCATGCAGCAAAGTGTGTAATAAGGTATCTAATGCACCAGTCTTTGGCGATTTTCCGTAGCGATCTTCATATTGGTTGTTGGAGAAGTAATTGAGCGACTCCAAGTAAAACGTATAAGGAATATGGATGGTGTGCGTGTCGGGATCGTACATAGGGCCATCTTCGCCGCCATAAATCAGAGTGAGCGGTTTACGAAAAGGGAAGTAGGCTTGAGAAAGTCGAACAAAAATCGGGTTCACATCGCTGCTTTGAATGGATTGCTCGGCAAGTTTGTCATGGGTTGTTTCTGCGGGCATGTACTCGATACGAATATTGTTCGCCGCGTTGGCAGAAGCGGCACAGAGTAATAGCGCAGGGAGAAGCGATAGAATTTTCATGTTGAGCTCTTGTTATTTGAATGGCTTGCATAAAAATTATACATGTTTTTGGCGAATGAATAATCGGGATTGGCGTTTGTCACTCTGCGCCAATTCGTTTTATAGTTCGCCTAAAGGAGATCACTATGCCTAATCCACTGTTGTTACAACCCCGAATCCAATAGGCGTTGTTGACTGAGAACGCAGCAACAACGCCACGAGAAATCGTTCCGTGGCAAAATTTTACTCTCTATTGAAGAGGCAAATGCCATGACTAAACATTGGTCTAAAGTTCAGTATCTGCACCAAGTGGTGCAAAACGCCAACATCCATATTAAAGGTACTCACAGTTATTACAGCGATTGCTGGGATAATGGTTTTGAGCAATCCGTCGTTCGTTATCTGCTGGGGGATGAAATCAGCAAGCAGTGGCAACCCCGTTGGGAAGTCGACCAACTCTATATTGGTGATTATGTTTGTATCGCCGCAGAAGCGGTGATTTTAATGGGTGGCAACCACAATCATCGAACCGATTGGTTCTGCTTGTATCCGTTTCTTGATGATGTCGAACGTTCCTATCAAAGCCGGGGCGACACGATTATCGGAGATGCTGTTTGGATTGGAATGCGCGCGATGATCATGCCAGGTGTTACGATTGGAGAGGGCGCGGTGATTGCCGCAAACAGTGTCGTGACGAAAAACGTGCCGCCGTACACCGTGGTAGCGGGCGCTCCTGCTAAGCCGATCAAAACTCGTTTTGACTCAGAGACGATAGATAAGTTATTGGCTCTTAAGATGTATTCTTGGGATGAGGCTAAGTTTAACGCGCTTCGCTCTTTTATCTGTGGAAATGATATTGAGCAGTTAATCATTGCGGAAAGTAACTATAAAGATGGCGAATGTCACTGAAATGAGGAAAATTATCAGCGATATGTTATAATCTCGCTCCGTTGTGACGAAAACTATTGTTGCAGCTTGTGCGTTTCCTTGGCATCGATTCGTTTAAATCACCATGAGTCAGAGTTGAAAAACTACGATAGGAACAAGCAAACTCAATTGTTTGAACGCGATCTCGGCGTTTTGACGGTTACAGCGGGAAGGAACTTTGTTCGATAGTAATCGACGCATTCTGTTTAAGTAAGGGAGCCCATTGCGCGGTTCAGAAAGTGTCACTAGAACTTACTCACAACATTATACCCGGCGCATTGACCACGCGTTTTTGGTTGAGGCAAAGGGCATTTGAAGGAGCTGTAAAGGCTCCTTTCACATTTAAGGGCGGCAAACAGCAAACCATTGGCACAATGCTTAACAAGCGCCCTTAAACTAGCCTAAGGCGCATGACACCATCTAATGAGTATTTTCGGAAA
This sequence comes from Vibrio sp. SALL6, assembly GCF_002002385.1. Taxonomy (NCBI): domain Bacteria; kingdom Pseudomonadati; phylum Pseudomonadota; class Gammaproteobacteria; order Vibrionales; family Vibrionaceae; genus Vibrio; species Vibrio sp. SALL6. Next base: position 107,186 of record NZ_MQVK01000006.1, on the reverse strand, counting down.
TAAAGCGAGAAAATTTGCTATTGAATGAAGGTTAAACTAACACTCAATCATTACGGAGGATGAAGAGAACAATAATAAGAGGCGATATGAATCATTTAATATCTGTAGGTGCACTGGAATCCTTCTTGGTTGCGATCAGTGTGCTTTTCTTGGGGCATTTTATTAATGCTAAGTTACCGATTTTAAAGAAGTTCAATATACCTGAGCCGATTGTAGGTGGCCTTATCGTAGCCTGCATCATTACTGCTCTTCATTTTAACGGTGTCGACTTAGAGTTTGATCTACCGTTACAAAACACCTTTATGCTGATGTTCTTTGCCACGGTTGGTTTAGCGGCAAACTACACTCAGTTGATGAAAGGAGGCGCGAAGGTTTTTATCTTCTTAGCGGTCGCGTCTTTCTATATCATCATTCAAAACGGTGTCGGCGTGTCACTTGCGGCGGCATTGGGTTTAGACCCATTAATGGGGTTAATCGCGGGTTCGATTACTCTGTCTGGTGGTCACGGCACGGGGGCGGCGTGGTCACAAACTTTCCAAGACGTGTACGGATTAAATAACGTTCTGGAAATCGCGATGGCATCGGCCACTTTTGGTTTGATCATCGGCGGTATCATTGGTAGCCCAGTGGCTCAACGCCTAGTGGAAAAACATGGTATCGAATCTGAGTACGGTCGTGGTGGTAGAGATGCCAAAACCCACGAGAAGTTCCCAGAGCTGGTGACGTACAACGAGTACGAAGAAGACAAAGTAACGGCGAAAAAGGTCGTGGAAAAACTCTTCTTCTTACTGATTTGTGTGACGGGTGCGAAGTACGTTGAACAGTGGGTGAGTACCTACGAAATTTCTTGGTTGATGATTCCTGATTTCGTTTATGCACTCTTCATTGGTGTGATTATTACGAACTTCTTAGAGGTGACTAAGATTCGTAAGCTGGACGCTGAAACCGTCGATATGCTCGGTACGGTGTCGCTGTCTCTGTTCTTGGCAATGGCTCTCATGAGCTTGAAGCTGTGGAACATCTTTGATTTGGCGATCCCATTCTTAGTGATTCTGGCGATTCAGTCGGTGATTTTGGCCATCTTCACCTATTACGTGACCTTTAAGGTAATGGGCAGCAACTACGATGCGGCGGTTATCTCGGGTGGTCACTGTGGTTTTGGTTTGGGTGCGACGCCAACAGCGGTGATGAACATGGGTTCTATCGTTAACCGTTTTGGTCCTTCACCTCAGGCATTTATGGTGGTACCAATTGTTGGCGCATTCTTTATCGACATCGTCAACTTAATCATCTTGCAAGGTTACATTTCTTTCCTTGGCTAGACGATTGGATAGATGAGCCCCTAAGGGTAAAAAATAAAAACGGTCACAACGCAGGTTGTGACCGTTTTTTTTATGTCTCGATTTTTGTTCGAGCCGTTGTTTATTGAATGGTTCGGCTGAACTTCAAACTTGCCGTCCACGCCAGTATCCCAATAAAGGCGTAGATGCCGACGTTGGCCCAACCCGCTTCAGGAATCGCACTGAATGGGTTAGAGGCGATGATCGCATGCAGAGGCAAATAGAGCACGGCTGAGAAGAACTGATCCAACCCGTAGTAACCAAACATCGCAATTGGCATCCAACGTAGCGCATAAATCGCGATGAAGAGAATCACCAACGGCGAGTTTACCTTCTGCGAAATTGCCATTGCGCAAAGTGCTAGTGGCAGCATCAACACGCCTGCGAGCGCCATTCTTGCTAAGAACTCCACCCAGTGCAGCAGCACGTAACCAAGCGAAGTTTGACGATAGAGCAAAGCCAGTTGTTGGTCGGTCGAAATATTGAGTAACCACAGCATAAAATCAGCCGCCAAAACGAGGCCAGAACACACCAGCGGGATCACCAACAAACCAAACGTCAGTTTCACGAGGTGCGTTTTTAGATCGCTAACTGGCATACTGCGCCAAAACATAATGCTGCCTTCGGCACGCTCTTTACGCAGCGTTCTAGGGAAGTACTGAATGGCAAGCAACATAGACAGCAAACCAGCGCCACCTGTGATCAGCATGTTGACGTCATCCCCAAGTTCTTTGTGAATATCACTCACATCGCCACCGAGGCTCATTTCGAAAAACATATTGTGTTGCAACGTGGTGTTACTCATCAAACTAATAAAAAGCAACGCTCCACACGCCAACATAAACAAAGGTAAGCGCAATACTAGTGGGTTTTCTAACCACTCTTTACGCAACATTGCGACGACAGAGCGCATTATGCTGCCTCCTTTTGTAACGCTAAAAACAGATCCGCCAGTTTTACACCATGCACATCGCCAAGCCCTGCCGCTTGATCAGCGTATTGTGAAGACAATAGCCATTTCGTTGTGCCCAATCCTTTTTGAGAAGAGAGTGGGTGCATCGCTTCAATTTGCGCACGGTGTTCGTCATTGGCATCGAGAATAAAGTAGTCTTCACTGATGCTGTCCATTGAGGTTTGCAGCACCGGGCGACCGTGTTTAAGAATCAACACATCGGTTAACAGATGCTCGATCTCGGAAACTTCATGGCTGGTGATGATAAGAACGCGTTCACCATCGTGAAACCATTCCAGTAAATGACGGTAGAAGGTGTCGCGGTAAACCAAATCCAAACCAAGAGTTGGTTCATCCAAAATCAGGATTTGTGTATTGGTTGCGATAACAATGGCAAGGTGCAATTGCACTTTCATCCCTTTCGAAAGGGCTCTGATTTTCGCACGTGGTTTGATGTCGGTTTGACGAAGCAGCGCATCCGCTTTGCTGCGATTGAAACCCGGGTGAACCCCTTCGGTATAACTCAGAAGCTGAGAGACCGTCATCCAATCTGGCAAAACATTCACATCCGAGATGTACGACAAATTCTGCATGATCTTGTCACGCTGCATCATGGGCTCGAAGCCATTGATACGAATAGTCCCTTCGTAGTCGTGGGCGCCGAGTAGGGCGTTAATAAGCGTCGACTTACCCGCGCCATTGTGGCCGAGTAAACCAAGCACTTGACCAGCATGTAAGTCAAAACTCACATCATGAAGCGCCTCTCCTTGTTGGCGGTACTGCTTGGAGACGTTTTTTACACTGACTAATGCGCTCATTGGTCACCTTTCATATGGGGGTTGAGTTGCTGGACAAGTTCATCAACTGACATGTCCAGACGTTGTAATGTATCGGCTATTTGAGGAATTTGCTGTTCAAGAAAGCGAGCCTTTTCCGCAGAGCGCAATTGTTGAATTGCCCCTTGTGCGACAAACATGCCTTGGCCACGTTTTTTCTCCACCAGTCCTTCATCAACAAGTAACTGATAGCCTTTCATGACGGTAAGGTGGTTAATTTTCATATCGGCAGAGATGCTGCGGACAGAGGGTAAAGCCTCGCCTTCTTTCCAGACGCCCTGCAATATTTGTTGGGTGATCTGATCAGCCAACTGGCGAAAAATCGGTTGGCGATCATGCCAATGCGTCATGATAAACATCCTATGGCTGAATTGGTGTTATATATATGTATAACACTGGGTTTGAGAAATAGAAAGAATTAATCTTTTTGCCATCACACAACAGCGTGTTTATGGAGTCCGTTTTCGACACGTTGCACTGAATATTTGCACGCAATCGGATGCGTTTTTTCTATTTCAAATTGATATAAAAACAACCACTTCTCATAAGTTGAGAATCCGCAATTAGAGGTACTTCAGAGCGTGAGAAACTTACGACAAAATTCGCATTTATCACTGAGTGAGAATTTATTGAATATTAAAATTAAAACATTCTTATTTAGTGAGAATTAGAGTGGAATTCACCCTAGAAAAATAAGGACTCAATAGGCAACCTGATTGGATTCGTTACCTATCTCTCGTTGAAGCATTACTCAGCGGATGAGAAAAAGGAAAAAAGAGGTTTTATGAATCATGTTATTTCAATCGGCCCACAGGAGTCGTTTCTCGTCGCTATTTGTGTGTTGTTCCTAGGGCAATTTATCAACACCAAACTTCCAATTTTAAAAAAATTTAATATCCCAGAACCGATTGTTGGTGGGTTAGTCATCGCCTGTGTGATTACCGCAATGCACTTTAATGGCGTTGATTTATCCTTCGATTTACCACTGCAAAACACCTTTATGTTGATGTTTTTTGCCACCGTTGGATTAGCGGCAAACTACACCCAGCTGATCAAAGGTGGTGCGAAGGTGTTTATTTTTCTCGCGGTGGCATCAGCGTACATTCTTATTCAAAACGCCGTTGGTGTGTCTTTGGCGACCGCATTGGGCTTAGATCCGCTAATGGGCTTAATTGCGGGTTCCATTACGCTTTCTGGTGGTCACGGAACAGGCGCAGCTTGGTCGCAGACTTTCCAAGATATGTACGGGCTACATAACGTACTTGAGGTTGCGATGGCATCTGCGACGTTTGGCTTGGTGATTGGCGGCATCATCGGCAGTCCAGTGGCACAGCGTTTGATAGACAAAAACAACCTAGAGTCGGAATACGGCCGTACAAATCAAAGTCACCAACGTTTTCCTGAACTCGTGACTTATAACGAGCACGAAGAAGACCGAGTTACTGCAAAGAAAGTGGTCGAAAGCTTGTCGATTATTTTGTTGTGTGTGACAGGGGCGGGTTATCTAGAAAACTGGGTGAGCAGCTTTGGCATCAAATGGTTGATGATTCCAGACTTTGTTTACGCGTTGTTTATTGGTGTGGTGATCACCAACATCATGGAAGTGACGAAAGTTCGCAAAGTCGACTTAGAAACCGTGGATATTCTCGGTACGGTTTCATTGTCGCTGTTCCTAGCAATGGCGCTAATGAGCCTAAAACTGTGGAACATTTTTGACCTAGCCATTCCGTTCTTGATCATCCTTGCCGTGCAGTCGGCAATTCTCGCGGTGTTCGCTTACTACGTGACATTCCGCGTCATGGGCAGCAACTACGACGCGGCGGTAATTTCTAGTGGACACTGTGGTTTTGGTTTGGGGGCGACCCCAACAGCCGTGATGAACATGGGGTCTATCGTGAACCGTTTCGGCCCGTCACCACAGGCGTTTATGGTAGTGCCGATTGTCGGTGCATTCTTCATCGACATCGTTAACTTAGTGATTTTGCAAGGCTGCATCGCCTTTATCAAATAATCGGCGAAAGGCGTAACCACGCCAATTTTAGAATCATTTAAAGCCAAAGCCAGTCGTAAAAGACTGGCTTTTTTGTTTCTTGGTATGAATCTTTCTCATTCTTGCTTCAAGCAATGAAATCAATGCGTTAATATCATTCACAGGATGTTATTTTCCCAGCAGCAGGAGGCTCCACACATGTCAGAAAAAATATCGACATCAGCATTAGCGAAAATGCGCAATATTGACGCCAAGCTGCTGTTTTCAGATCTCAAACGTGCCGGTTACATCACTCGCCAAGGGGAAAAATGGATCCTGACGGAAGAGGGCGCTAAGTTCGGCGGTGAATATGTTGACCACCCCAAGTTTGGGCAGTTTATTGTCTGGCCTACGAACTTGCATATTGAGCTGAATCCTACCTCTGGGAAAACACTGAGTGCCACACAACTTGGCGATAAACTTCGCCTTAATGCCAAGCGAATCAACCAATTGTTGAGTGAGCTAGGCTGGATAAGTAAATCGGAAGACGGATGGCAAGTCACCGAAGCGGGCATTCGAGCAGGTGGTCAACAGCGTGCAGACAAAGAATCACAAAACACCTTTGTGGTTTGGCACGATGTCGTTTTGCGCAACAAGCGCTTGAAGCAATCTGTAGTGGAGTTTTTGGGGCAAGATGCGGAGTCGCACTCCACCGACAAATCCTACTCCAGTTTTCGTCAAAAATTCGAAGCCAAACACCGGACTTTGGATGGGCACTATGTTCGTTCAAAAGGGGAGTTACTAATTGATAACTGGTTGTATTTGGCTGGAATTGTCCATGCTTACGAGCGACAAGTCCCGATAGAACAAGAAGTGATGAGCGATTTTTATCTTCCTGCTGGCAAGCTGTACCTTCAGTTTTGGGGAAGTGATAGCGGAGAGACGCCAGAAAAAGAGCGAGAAGCCATTCGTGCGGTGTATCAGCAACACAACTTCAATTTGATCGAAGTAGAGCCAAGTGAACTAGACAAGCTGGATGAAGTATTGCCAAAACGTCTGCGCCAATTTGGCATCCAAGCGTACTGAGGTTCTTCTCAAATGAATGAAGATGCTTGCGATGTGATGGTATTTGTCATGCCCAGAAACGAAAAAACCCGTGATGATTCACGGGTTTTGTGTTTTTAGCGGTTATCTTGGCTTATTGCCCGAATGATTAGAAACCTTTGATGTTTTCCGCTTCTAGCTCAGAGAAGTACTTAACTGTCTTCACTTTAAGCTCTTGTTGTGAAGGCTCGTCACATACGATCACTGCTTTAGGGTGCAGCTGAAGAGCAGAAACTGTCCATAGGTGGTTTACACAACCTTCAACAGCCGCTTCTAGTGCAAGTGCTTTGTTGTGACCAGTCACTAGGATCATCACTTCTTCTGCGTCTAGTAGTGTGCCTACACCGATAGTCAGTGCGTATTTAGGAACTTGGTTGATGTCACCATCAAAGAAGCGAGAGTTCGCGATACGAGTATCTTCAGTTAGTGTCTTGATGCGAGTGCGAGAAGACAGAGAAGACGCTGGCTCGTTGAATGCGATGTGACCGTCGTTACCTACGCCGCCCATGAATAGGTTGATTTTGCCGTAAGACTTGATTTTGTCTTCGTAGCGTTTGCATTCTGCTTCGTGGTTGTCAGTGTTGCCGTTCAACAGGTTGATATTTTCTTCTTGAATATCAATGTGGTTGAAGAAGTTGTTGTACATGAATGAACGGTATGACTCTGGGTGATCCGCAGGGATACCGATGTATTCATCCATGTTGAAAGTGACAACGTGTTTGAAACTTACTTCACCAGCTTGGTAAAGCTCGATCAGTGCTTTGTAAGTTGCTAGAGGAGTGCCACCAGTTGGTAGACCCAGAACGAATGGACGCTCAGCAGTAGGTTTGAAATCGTTGATACGCTTAGCGATGTGCGCAGCTGCCCACTTACCTACTTGTGCTGCTCGAGTTAACGGGATAAGTCTCATTTTGTGCCCCTAGTTATTGGAATTTAAGATGTACTGAAACATTAATTCGCATTATAAAATAAGTAATGGCGAACTGCTATTGTTTTAGGTCAAAAATTTGCTTTTTCTTTAACCAATGTTGCCTTTTGCAACCAGTTTTACGTTTGCTTTACGCTAAATTGTTAACTTGTGAGCGTTTTTTGGTCACTTGAGTTCATTGATAGATGCGTAAAATTTATGGCTTGAATTAAGTTATAAAGTAAACATCAAGCGTCGATGTTCTGGGTTTATTGGATGGTAAGTGGCGGAAAAAATTCAAATATTTTGATCTCACTCAACCTCGTACATGGCAGGTAAATCATTCCTTAACCATAATTACAGCGTGTGAACAGGTAGGGATATCACTATGAAAAACGAATTGGATCCAAGCAAAGTGCTACAAGCGTACGAAAACGTCATGAACAACGGCTCGCCAACGGAGTTCGGTAAGATCTATGAAGGTGTGGAGGCGTTCTCGGATTACGATGGTTACAACGTCTTTTTAAGAGGCAACGGCGTGGAGCTGAAAGTGGGTTTCCACAACACGTATCACCTAGAGTACGAGCAGGAGCACTTAAAAGAAACGTTTTTGAAAAAGATTGCGATGCTGGCGAAATAGGTCGACATTTCCCATGCACCAAAATCGCAGATATTAAAAAAGCCCTCGGGAGAACGCGCCCTTGGGCTTTAGGAGAAGAAATGGGTCAGAAGCGTTCACTCACACCGAATGATGAACGTTTGTTGAACATCTGACGTTTGGTTATTTCTTATTAATCGTCTTCAGCCAAACTCTCTTCTGCATAGTCGTCAGCCGCATCTGGTTTGTTGCGACCGTTTAGCGTATGGAAGCGCTTACGACCACGAGCCAGTTGGGTGTATTTTAACCAAGTGCGCTCGATTTTAGTTTTCGCTTTGCCTGGGTTTTCTAGCACCTTGACGAAGTGTTTCTCTTCGCTATTCTCAGGTGTTAACTCGCCTGACTCTAAGCCAAGCATAGTATCCCCATAAATTGTTAGGATTTCCTCTTCCGAAAGAGTAAAATCGCCAGACTTTGCAAAGCCGCGTGGGAATTTTACGTTGTCGTAAAAACGTTTTTTGCCATGACGGAATTCAGTGTCAGACATGTCAACAGCCTCTGTAACCGTTATTGATGAATGTAGTGAACTACGGCGAAAATTAGGCGCAAAGCTAACAAAAGAAAAACAAAACTTTTTTGTCGTCAAGATTTTAATTAATTGTTAATCTGGTTTGATATTAACCAGGAGTTGGTTTATGGATGTTAAGGTCTTTAGAACATTTTTAGAGCTGGCAAAGGTTCGTCACTTCGGACGCGCAGCTGAGAACCTGTATATTACGCAAGCAGCGGTCAGTGCCCGCATCAAACAATTGGAAAGTTACTTCGATACGCAATTGTTTATTCGTGATCGAAATAACATAAAGCTGACCTCAGCAGGGGAACGCTTAATCAGTTATGCCGAAGTTATGGTCACCACATTGCAGCAAGCAAAACTGGAATTATCACTTGAAGATGGAAAAGCATTACAGCTCACCATGGGTGGTACGCCGAACATTTGGGATGCGTATTTGCAAAACTGTTTGAGTATTGTGACGGATTCTTTCGGCGGTTACGGCTTTATGGCCGAGGTGATGGGCCGTGAAATGCTAAGCCGTAGCTTATTAGAGCGCACGTTAGATATGGCATTTGCGTTTGACCAAATCAAAGCTGATGAGCTTAATTGTAAAAAAGTCGCGGATGTTGTCCTTGTGTTGGTTTCTACCGAGCAAGATTCATTAGATACGGTGTTTGAGCACAAATATGTGTATGTGGATTGGGGAACACGCTTCGCTTCTGAGCACTCTGAGCGTCACCCTAAAATTCCGGCTCCGTACCTGCGTACATCGACTGCGCGTATTGCTTTGGACTTCATTTTAGAGAAAGGCGGCGCGGCGTATCTGCCGGTGTCTCTCGTAGAGCCGTTTATTGCGAATGGGCAGCTCTACAAGGTGTCTGGAGTGGAAGATTGGTACCGACCTATCTACTTAAGCTATCGCAAAGCCAGCACGTCTGTAGAAGCAATTAAACAGGTCGAAGAGATTGTGAAAGAAATCGATCCTCTCACGGCTTACAGCTTGCAACAGATTGGGTCTGCATCATCGGACGCAAACCATTAACGCTTGGCGTCAATGAAAACGGAAAAATGAAAAGCCCCCTTGGCGTTTGCCTTGGGGGCTTTCTTTTTAAGCGAGATTTATCACCGGATAGCGATAGTTCGATATCTATGAACCGATAGTTACGGCAAGTCAAAGATTAGCGCAGTAACTGATTGATTGGTCAGGTTACGAAATGTCACCTTGCTCTGTGCTTCGATTTTAGCGCCATCACCGCCCGTTAGCAGGGTGTTGTCGATATGCAGCTCTCCGGATACTTGATGAACGTAAACATTTCTTCCAGAGTGGATGTCGAAGGCGAGTTCGCGATTCGGCTCCAAAATCAATTGATACAAATACGCATCTTGTTTGATGTGCAGTGTGCCACTCTCTCCCGTTGGGGTTGCAATGGTGGTTAACCCTGCATTACGTCCAAAATCTTTTTGCTGGTAGCCCGGTTTATTCCCAAAGGTGTTAGGTTGAATCCAAATTTGCAAAAAGCGTAAAGGGTCTGTTTCTGATGCGTTGTATTCGCTGTGGTAAATGCCTTTACCTGCCGACATCAGCTGAAACTCTCCCGCAGGTAACGTTTGTACATTGCCTTCACTGTCTTTGTGCGCAATAACACCTTCTAGCACATAACTGATGATCTCCATGTCGCTGTGACCATGAGTATCAAAGCCTGCGTTGGGTTGAACTAAGTCATCGTTGATGACTCGCAGTTCAGAAAAGCCCATATGTTTTGGATCGTAGTAGCTACCAAAAGAAAACGTATGTTTGCTGTCTAGCCAGCCAAAGTTTGCTCGACCTCGGTCTTCGGCGTGTCGTATGGTGATCATCAGTGCCTCCAGTGTCCGTGGTTAGGAGAATTTTTTGTTTAGGAAATTATCTAACGCCGCTTTACCTGCGCCAGAAAAGGCCAATGAAACACTTGCTGCTAGCAGAGCTAGGCCAAATTCGTAGCCGTTGTTTGCCATAAATAAGCCGTTTTCGAAGTGCACTGAGAAAATCGCCACAACCATAGTGAATGAGAGTGCGACTGCCGCAGGGCGTGTCAGCAAACCAAGTAGAATAAACAAGCCGCCGAAAAATTCTGCGCTACCAGCAAGAAATGCCATCAATACGCCAGGGCCAAGTCCAATTGATGCCATCCATTGTCCTGTGCCTTCCAAGCCGTAGCCGCCAAACCAACCAAACAGTTTCTGAGCGCCGTGCGCCATAAAGATGATGCCGATAGGGATACGTAGTGCCAGTGCGCTGTAACCTGATTGTGATGTCGTGATTTTGTGTAAAAGTGCTTTCATGGTGCTGTCCTCGATATGTTTGTTTCAGTGGGAGTGTGTCTGCTCCTGAGCTGTTGAGAACAGTTTAGGCGTGGTTGATGAGGTTATTAATTGGCTTTATTTGACCTTCTCGTTCAATAAATTCGAATTAGTATATTTTAACGTTTTTGCTCAGACGCTTATCTGTAATTTATTGGGAGTAAGATTGGCTAATTTAGCGGTTTTAACGACAACTAAGTCGTAAATTTCGATGGATTTGGTCTGTGAGAGAAAAGATATTGTTGATCAAAACGCACAAAAAAAAGAGCACAGGGGGCTGTGCTCATTGCTTTCACGATTACAAGGGAGAAAGGTGTGTCCAAAGTAGAAGATCAAAGGTTCATCAAACTTTCTAACGACTCCTCGACATTGTTGTAGTGATAGGTCCGAATATTCACGCCATCTGTGGCATTGATTTGAATTTCTGAAATTTCGTTACCTGAGTCACGTTCGATGATCCCAATGGAGTGATCAACGGATTTACTGGTAATAACCTTTTGGTTTCTTAGTACAATTACGCAAGTATGTAAGTCCATGCCAATTCCCTTTAGCCGACGTTGTTGTGATGTTCTGGATTTAACTTTAGTGTACAAATTCGCTAATGCCAATAAATCTCAATATTGAGTTCCGAAAATGGCTAATCTTCATTTGTTCTGCGTTCTACAATGAAGTTATATCGAGTTGTTTTCACAGAATGCACGAGCAAGGATCGCTTCATGTTTATCCATCCTCATACATCGTTGACCTTCGAGCAGTGCCAAAAGGCGCGAGTGTCGCGAGATAGCCGTTTTGATGGTCGATTTTACGTCGCGGTAAAAACCACAGGGATTTTCTGCCGACCGATTTGTCCGGCGAACCTACCCAAAGAAGAAAATGTAGAGTACTTCACCGATAAAGCCCAAGCACTTAAAGCGGGTTATCGTCCTTGTTTGCGTTGTCGTCCAGACAGCGCACCGGGATCGTGGGCATGGAAAGGCGTAGAAACAACATTTCAACGCGCGATTTCGTTGATTGATCGAGGAGAGCTGCATCACCATTCGGTGTCTGAACTGGCAGAGCGCGTTGGTATTTCTGATCGTTACTTGCGTATGTTGTTCGAGCAGTATCTCGGCATGTCACCAAAACAGTACGCGCAATATCAGCAGTTAATGTTCGCCAAACAGTTGCTGCATTCCAGTTCGATGTCGGTTACGGAAGTCGGCTTCGCCGCTGGTTTTAACAGCACGCGCCGTTTCAACGATGCATTCCAAAAGTTTCTGAAGCTCACGCCTTCTCAAGTTCGTCGAAGAGAATTTGATGGCGTGAGCACGAATCGAATTGCGTTGTCTTATCGTGGTGAGTTGAATTGGCAACACATGCTGGATTTTTACCGACTAAGAGCCATTGAGGGCGTGGAGCGGGTGAGCGGCGAGAGTTACCAACGCAACGTTTGTCTGGATAACAGCAAAGCGTGGTTTAAGGCGAACAAAGGTGAAGGAAACCTTGAGCTTGAATTCGAAATTGAAGAAGTTGCGAAGCTGCAAAATTTAGTGTCTGGAGTGCGGCGTATGTTCGATCTCGACACCGATATCTGTACTGTCGAGCAGCATTTGGATTATGTGGCACCGGGGCTTGTTTCGAACCGAGGCATTCGGATTCCTGGAGTGTGGAATGCTTGGGAAGCCGGGGTTAGAGCCATTCTTGGTCAACAAGTGTCGGTCAAGGCCGCGATAGGCCAGCTTAACTTATTGGTAAAAATGCTCTGTGGTGATGCTGACAAGCGCTTTTTCCCGACACCAGATGCGATTGCGAATGCCGACGTGAGTTTTTTGCGGATGCCGCAAAGTCGTAAAGAGACATTGGTGCGTTTCGCTCAGTTTATGCAAAGCAACGCGGAGACGGATCCGCAACAATGGTTAGCGTTGAAAGGCATTGGACCTTGGACGGTTAGTTATGCTCAACTGCGTGGGCAATCCCAACCCGATTGCTTTTTAGATAAAGACTTAGTGGTGAAAAAAGCGATGCAGCGCTACCCATCACTCAATACGCACACCGCAGCCCCTTGGGGAAGCTACGCGACGTTTCACTTATGGAATCAATCATGAACACAGTTTATACCGAGATGCCGAGCCCACTAGGTGCGGTCACTATCCAATCTAACGCTGAGGGCTTACTTGGCATTTGGTTTGAGACTTGTACCACCAAGCCAAGTGAATTGGGGCGAAGAGATGATCAGCATCCGATTTTGCGCCAAGCCGTCACCCAGTTGGACGAATACTTTTCGGGTCTGCGCAACGAATTTGATTTGCCTTTGGCAGCGACTGGTACCGATTTTCAAAATCAAGTGTGGCATGCGTTAACGACCATTCCATACGGCGAGACGTGGAGCTATCAAGATCTCGCCAACGCGATTGGCAACCCGAAAGCCGTGCGTGCGGTTGGGTTAGCAAATGGCAAGAACCCTATTTCCATTGTGGTGCCTTGTCATCGCGTTATTGGTAAAAGTGGCAAACTGACTGGGTATGCTGGTGGGGTAGAACGCAAACAACGTTTGCTCGCATTAGAGCAAGGTACACCACTTTAAGTGAGGCGATTCTCATATTGTTGTTTGGCGTGCAACGCACGGTTGAGAATTGTGTAGAGTGGTTTGTTTACGAACAAGATAACAAAGGATAACAAGGGCATGTTTTTCAAAATGGATTTTGATGCATTCATGAGTGAGTGTTGGCAGCTGCACGAGGAAAAGCCAGAACAGGTTTATGCTCAGCTAGAAACGGCGCTGAATGAGGTGGAAGCGCTCAGCCAAGTTGAGCGAATAGTTGCACTGATGCTACACACCGCAATTGGTCACCTTGAGCATCCCGAACGATTTCTTGCCTGTTTAGACCGCTTAGATGATCGCGCCATTACCGAGAGTTTGGCGTTTCAACGTAGCATCGCCGTTGCACGCTTTTTTGTCGATGACACTGAGGATGTGGCATTGCTAGAGGAGCAAGATCAGCGTCGCGTGTTCTCTCTTATTGCGAACGAACTTTCTGCTCTTACTCAGCTTGAACCAGCAAGTCAATGGTTGGCGAAAGCCGCATTAGGAATGACACCACACGATGCAGAAGAGGTGCTAGCGCGTTCGATCGCAATCACCGCAAACAACTTGGCTTGTCAGTATGAAGAGCTCTCAGAGCGTACTGACGAGCAGAAAGCGAGGATGTTAGAGTCTGCAAGGCTAGCACTGGATTATTGGAAAATAGCGGGCGGTTGGATGCAGGAAGAGCGCGCAGAATATCGTTTGGCGATGAGCTTGCTGAAAGCCGATGCACCTAAAGAAGCCAAAGTGCATGCTGAACGATGTGAAGCCATTTGTCTGCAAAACGGCGGCGATGCGTTTGAGCTTTTTTATGCGCATGACTTATTGATGCAAGTGCATTTTCAACTTAGCCAGCAATGCAAAAAACAATTGGATGCGCAGGTGCAGCAATATTGCACAACCAGCGAACTGGCGTAGGTTTACCGCCACAGCAAAAAGCCCCGAGCTAATGGCTAGGGGCTTTTTGGCTGTCTAAACACTTTCGTATTTCTAGGTGTTGATTATGCCGTTTGCGGTTTTGGCTGGTATCGTCCAGGTTTGTGGTTCATCGCCAAAATCAAGTTGGTCGCAATGGCACCAAGAACGGAGAGAGCGATAAGGTGCACATCCACAATAAACAGCGACATCACCACGATGGCACAATCGAGCGCCATCTGAATTTTGCCCGCTCGAATCCCAAAGCGTTCCTGAAGGTACAAGGCCAAAATGTTAAAGCCGCCCAAACTCATCTTGTGACGAAATATCACCAGCATACCAATACCGATCAATCCACCGCCCAACAACGCTGCGTAAAAAGGTTCGATTCGGGAAATTTCGATCACGTGGTGCAGATGGTCGACCGCGAAGGAGACAATAGAAACGGCAATAAAGGTATTAACCGTAAACCTCCAGCCCATGCGCATCACAGACAGAATATAAAAAGGGAGGTTAAGGGCGAAAAATATTTGACCAAAACTGAAGTCACTGACTTTGGTCAGAAAGATGGCCAAGCCAGCAGTGCCGCCAGTCAGTAATCCTACTTTGCTGAAAAATATCACCCCAAGTGACACCAACGCGCTACCGAGCGTCAGAGCCAAGAGGTTTTCTCTTAGGCTATGATCTTTATCCATAAAACAATTTCCTTGGTTTAAAAACCGCGGCGGAGACAATCTGCCTATCGAACGCGGTAAACAGTCACCAAAATAGCGACTAATAAATCGACCGATAAAATGTCGCGAAAAGTGACCAATGTCGAGTTTTTGGACAAGATTATGATGATGTTAAGCTGTTTAACATAATGTACACATGAATAAAAACAACAAGGAAAAGCGATGATTAAGCAAGTTGGCAACACTCAAATTAACCCCCTGCATCGACTGACCTGTCACTGCGGAAAAGTCGAACTGGAACTGACGTTACCCAACGGAATTGAAAAGCTGAGACGCTGTGATTGCTCTATGTGTCGTCGTCGAGGTGCGATTGTGGCTTCAGTACCTTTGAGTGGTATTCGTATTGTTCAAGGTGACGATGTTTTAAAGCTCTACCAATTTAATACGCATACCGCGAAGCATTTTTTCTGTAGTGAATGTGGCATTTACACACACCATCAACGCCGATCAGATCCAAGTGAGTACGGTTACAACGTGGGATGTTTAGAGGGCGTTAACCCGTACGAATTGGGTGATATTGAAGTGATGGATGGCGTTAACCATCCATCGGATCGTTAGACTAAGTAGCTAGGCGTGTCATTGGGATTAGGTAAACAAGCCGCCGTTCATCCACAAATGAGCGGCAATACTGGCGGCGTAGCCCAGAGCGATCACGGGCGTCCATTTTAAATGGCCAAAGAAAGTGTATTGGCCACGCGCTGCGCCCATTAAAGCCACACCCGCGGCAGAACCAATCGACAACAAACTACCCCCTACGCCCGCAGTGAGCGTAACAAGCAACCAGTTACCAGTGGACATGCTTGGGTCCATCGTTAGTACCGCAAACATGACCGGAATGTTATCGACAATGGCAGAAAGCACACCGACCATCACGTTCGCCCAAACCGGATTCCATTGGGTGTACATGACGTTTGAAACCAATTCGAGATAACCGAGCAAGCTCAAGCCACCTACGCACATCACGACGCCATAGAAGAACAGCAAGGTATCCCATTCGGCGCGAGAAACACGATGGAATACGTCAAACGGTACGACAGAGCCTAAACGTTTCAGCGCATGATCGTCCCCATTCGCAATCGCCATGGCCGCTTTTTTCGCGAGCGAATGTTTGAGGGTTTTTCTTAAGAAGTACCCGAAGAATTGTAGGTACGCCAAGCCCATCATCATGCCAACCACGGGTGGGAAGTGAAGAACAGCATGGAAGGAGACAGCCGTAGCGATCGTGAGGACAAACAGCAGCACAATGCGCCTTGCGCCACGTTTTAATTCGACATGCTCGTGGATGGTATTGGGTTTGGTGTTCGGTACAAAAAGGGACATTAAAAACGCTGGCACGACATAGTTGATTAGAGAAGGGACAAACAAAGGCATGAATTCAGAGAACCGCACGTGCCCGGCTTGCCAAACCATCAAGGTTGTAATGTCACCAAATGGGCTGAATGCCCCGCCCGCGTTGGCTGCGATAACGATGTTGATGCAAGCAAGATTGACGAACCTTGGATTGTCGCCAGACACTTTCATTACCACCGCGCACATCAAAAGGGCCGTGGTTAAGTTATCTGCGATTGGAGAAATAACAAACGCCAGAAAGCCCGTCAGCCAAAACAGCTTTTTGAACCCGAACCCTTTCCCGACCATCCACGCTTGTAGAGCATCAAAGAGTTTGCGCTCTTCCATCGCGTTTATGTAGGTCATTGCGACGAGCAAAAACAGCAGCAGCTCGGCGTACTCAAGTAGGTTATGTTCCAACGCCGCTTTTGCCACGTCTTGCTGGTGGTGCTGGGCGAAGGTGTAACCAATCAAAATCCAAATCAGACCTGCCGCGAGAAGTACAGGTTTGGATTTTCTCATCTTCAAATACTCTTCGAGCATGACCAGAATATAAGCGATCGAGAAAAGAATGAGAGCGATATAGCCTACGGCGGAGTTCACCAGATTAAGATCACCGGATGCCGCTGCAAAGCTGGACCTTGAGAACAACAAACAGCAGAAAGCCACAATAGGATAGATTGGCATAGACATTTCTCCCTTGTCTTGTTGGAGAAATATTAGCCATAAATTAAGGGGTTAGTTGTGAGAGAGCTCGAATTAACAGTAGGAGTTAAGATTTGGGTAGCTTGCGCCACTATTTTCTGAGTGACGCAATGCTCGCCGCGCCAAATAAGATCGCAACAGCGTATAAACCATAAGTTAGCCAATGGCTAATTTCTAGAAAAGGAATGAGTCCCTGACCTGCCCACATACAGCCTCCGTTTAATGAGCAATGTTGTAATAGTCGGGTCAATCTAAAGCAAATGAACAATGTTTTTTGTGAGTGACGGCAAATTCTGAAGGATTAGAAAGTCAAATTTTGGTGAGTGAGAGAGAACTCTCACTTTAAAAATCAATACGCTAACACTTTAGTGTTAGCGTATTGCTGAATCCATTTAGCGGAGTAGGGCTTTTTTCAGTGGGGATGCTTCAATTGCCCTTACCAACAACAAGGTCACGACGAGAGTGGCAGGAAACAAGAAGGCATCTTTTGCTAAGTCTTGTAATCCTAAAAAGCCCGCTATGTTCATCATGACAATAATGACCAACAGATGGCTCACGTAAACGCCTAAAACACTTGGGGCCCACTTGAATACCCATGGCATGTTGCCAAAATTAGGATGAACTAACAGCCACATGAACACGCCGAGCGACCAAATGACGGTGCCAAACAAGAAGTCGTTAGAGTTGAAGGCCACATCGTATTGCATCAACCAGTAGGCTTCACCAAAGTGCAGAGCCATACCGAGGAGAATCAGGCGAATGGTGTTGTTGCGTGACCAAAGCCACTGTTTTTCTCGAATCAAGTAGCCAAGTACCACAAGCAAGGTACTGAAAAATGGCCCATTACGAGTGAAAAACGGAGCAGGTAAATCGGTGAGAGGTGCATAGCTGCCTGCCAAAACACCATAGACGTAAAGCAGCACTGCTGTTGGAAGCAGTAACTGCGTCATGCCAATTCGAACTAAGCAGGCGATGATAGCGACCGCAATCACCAATGCTGGAATAAACCACAGGTGGACAAGCCCGCCTTCTAGTAATGAATTCAGTGGTGCAGACGCTAAGTATCCCCAGTAGCCTTGTCGTTCAGCAAGGTATCCCGCTTCTGCTACGACTTGCCATTGGAACGGCATGAGTAAGCTGATCACGCTCCAAACCAACCAAATTTTCATTAGAGGTTTCGCATAGTTGGCTAAAGTTTCGAGTGGATTGCTGCTCAGCTTAGGTTGGATAAGGTAACCAGAAATAAGGAAAAAAAGTGGAACCGCAAAACGAGCGAGCTGATTAAGAAGATAACCAACCCAAGGTACGCCATCCCACTGCCAATAAGTGAGGGCCATTTGGCAATGCAGCCCGACAATTGCCACCATGGCAATGATGCGTGCAAATTCTAAACTGGCTATTTTTCGGTTTGTCGCCATACGTTACTTACCTAAATGAATAAAAAACTTCAGCGAAAGTAACAGTTCGCGACGCACTTCATGCATGAAAAAATCAACACATTGCAGCTTGAACCTTAGCAATGTCTGAATTTAAGACTCACTTCAAACTTCTTGATTCCGCATCTATTAACCCACTCAATAGGTCGATCTTAGCGAGAAAATGACATGGATAGATGGTTAGACCAGTTAACTCTTCATTGCAAAAAAGAACGACCGTGCTAAAACTACAGTTATGAAAAAAGGAAAAGTAACGAAAGAGTTCATTCTGCAGCGCGCATTTGAAATTGCCAGTGAAGACGGCTTAGAAAGCCTCACCATTGGCGAACTAGCGAAGCAGTGTGGCATGTCCAAAAGTGGTCTGTTTGCTCACTTTAATTCCAAGTTGAATTTGCAGCTTTCCGTGCTTGAGTACGCAAACCAAGTGTTTGCTGAAAGAGTGATTGAACCTGCACGCGGGCTTGGTGATGGTAATATTGAGCGGAAAATCCGAGGGTTGTTGGATTCTTGGATGACGTGGAACCATTCATTTCAAGGCAGCTGTATGTTCCTTGATGCGTGGAATGATGCCGCAGACAAAAATTGTCCGTTACAAGCGGCATTACGTAAAGCGATTGATACTTGGTTAAGTTATCTAGAAATTCAAATTGCGAAAGGCAAAGAAAACCAAGAGTTTATAAGCGACTTAGATACTCGTCAGGCGACGTTCGATTTATACGGGCAGTACCTGAGCGCGCATGTTTTCTATTCGATCAAAGGTGAGGAAGAGAGCTTACGCCTATTTTGGCAAGGCATCGACAACTTGCTTGCTCGATGGAGAGGTTAACACCGTCTACGGGTAACGAAGATTCATTTTAAAGAGCGACAGAGTTCGCTCTTTCTTATCAGTATAAAAAGCACGACCGTTCTATTTTTGCTAAGTGTGCTGATAACTAAGGAAAAGATCATGAGTGAGAAAATCTATTTTAATACCTCGCAGCGTTTTAGTGTGAAGCGCAGTCTCGTCAACATCAGTACCCGCTTGCACCACACATTAGCCCCATCGCATGCGAAGAAAACGGCGCGAAAACTGCTGCTTACTCCAGCGCGTACGCAACCAAAAAATGCGGAGCCACAAGGATTAGTTAAAGCAGAAATCCAAGGGCACACTGGGGCTATCAAAACGTATTCGTTGGGTCAGGGGCCTGTGTGGGTTCTGACTCATGGTTGGTCGGGCACGGCGAGCCAGTTTTATCCGTTGATGGAACATATCGCGGCTTGTGGATTTACAGCGTTGGCTTACGATCATCCAGCACATGGTGAAAGTGATGGTCAATATGGCCATATTCCGGGCTTTGTGCGTGGCTTGGAAGAGGTTCTCGACTCGGTAGAAGAAGGCGTCGCCGGATTGGTTGGACATAGTATGGGAACGGCGTCTGCACTTGAGTGCCGTCATCATAAGTTGGAAAACAAGCCACTGCTATTGATTGCGCCAGTGTTGAATTACGTAGAGAACTTGTTTGGCAGCATTGCGCGTTCTGGCTATTCAATGAAACTGTTCAAAGCGGTGGTATCGGAAGTGGAAGATCAGTATGGCTACCCATTGCAATCGATCGACCCTCTGAAGCGACTCTCGGAGCGAGCGGCACCCACGATCATCGTGCATGATGAGAAAGATAAATTCACTAAACACAGTATTTCCGCTCAAGCCGCTGACGAGATTGAAAATGTTGAGTTGGTGACAACACAAGGTCAAGGCCATGGGCGAGTCATGAAGTGTGAGCAAGTATTTAGCGGCTTCGACCGCTTGATTGAACGCGTGTAGTTATTGGCTTAATGATGTTTAATCACAATGAAAAAAGAAAGGACAGCCGGGGGCTGTCCTTTTTCGTTTTTAGCTTTAGCTTTAGCTTTAGCTTCTGTGAGTGCAAGGTTTACACTCAGAATGTTAGGCTTAGTTACAGTTAGCTACGCCAACTTCTTTCCATACACCCCATTCGCCAGACTTGCTTGGATCGTCACCCTGAGTCCACCATTTCGCTTCCCACGTTTTACCTGCGTGAGTCACTTGGTTGCCACCTGTGTACACTGCGCTCGCATCCCATGCGTTGTCACAAGTACCTGGGTTTGGATCGGTTGTGTGCTGTGCAACAACCACTGTCGCGCTTGCCGATGAAGACGCTTTACCGTCGCTCACACTTACAGTGAAACTTAGGCTTGTGTCTTGCGGGTATTCCGCAGCAGTGAATGTCACTTTAGAGCCGTTTACCGTTGCGTTTAGACCTTGAGGCAGAGTCCAGTTGAAAGTAAGAGTATCGTTGTCTGCATCGCTAGACGCAGATGCATCTACAACCACAACGTCACCAGCGTTTGCTGTTGCTGGAGCAACAACTTGCGCTACTGGTGCGTTGTTCACTGGGTCAACCACACCTGCTGGCTTCACAGTTACTACAACAAGGTCAGATGCCGTTGCACCTTCGTTGTCAGTCACTGTCAGCTTGAAAGTTAATTGCTCTTCAACAGTAACTTCTGCTGCATCAAAGCTTGCTTTCGCTGTGTTTGCGCCTGCTAGTACCACTGCTGTGCCAGATACTTGTTCCCACGCGTAACTCGCGATAGTGCCGTCAGAGTCTTTCGATAGGCTACCATCTAGAACCACACTTGCAGGGCCAGTTACCGATTGATCTGCGCCAGCTGCTGCGGTTGGTTTACGGTTTGGTTGAGGAACCACACCGCCAGCCATACCTTCGTGCATTGCGTTGAGAATGTCGCCGTTATCAGCGTCGATTTCCCAAGAGAATAGACCCGCAAGACCCAGAGATTTCGCGTAGCTACCTTTTGCTAGCACTGAGCGATGGTCATCAAATGTGATCAACTCACCCGTTGTACGGTTCCATACCCATGGTGCTTCAGCTTGTGCATCGTAGCCGTACTCGAAGCCGTTAATGCCAGTGTTGTTTGCACCTAGCATGAATGACTTAATGCCTTTGTAGTCGATTACGCCATCTTCCCAAACACCTTGTGCAGTGCTGCCTTTCAGTTTACCTGTCGCAGTACCTGTCATTGGGTCATTTGGATCAGTGAGCGTATCTGGTGTTACGCCTTCCCAGCCACGGCCATACATTGCAGTACCAAGGACTAGCTTGTTCGCAGGAACGCCTTGAGCAAGAAGAAGTTGGATACCGTTATCTGCTGTGTACGCAGGGCCTTTGTAAGCTTCGCCGTTTTCATCTACGCCGCTGCCGTCACATTGACCAGGGCGCATGAACGAACCACAGTAAAGTGCTGTTTGGTGACCAGGAACGTTGTTCCAGCCGCCGTAGAAGTCGTAAGTCATCGCGAAGATGTAGTCCATGTATTGAACGGCATCTGCGTAGTTTACGTCTTCAATCTTGTCGTAGCCGACACCGATTGCTGAAGTTAGCTCGTAAGTACGGCCAGTTTCTGCTTCTAGCTCATCTAGCATTGCGCGCAGTTCACGCATCAATGCAACGTAAGCTGGACCATCGTTTACTGGGTCGCCTTTATCTGCTGCAGCACCGCCGCCACCAGGGAATTCCCAGTCAATATCTACACCATCGTAGAATTTCCAAGTTTTCAGGAATTTCTTAACCGAGGCCACGAATGTGTCGCGGTTCGCTTTATTAACGAAATCGTAGAATGGGTCAGACAGTGTCCAGCCACCGATAGATGGGATGATTTTTAGATCAGGGTTACGTTGTTTCAATGCCATTAGCATTGCGTAGTTACCCTTGATAGGCGTGCTGTACTCGTGGCCAGCTTGCGGGAAGCTCTTCTGGTAAGCGGCCCATGGGTCATGAATTACCACTTCGTAATCAGGCACACCGCGACATGCAGTTTGAAGAGCGTTAAAGCTGTTACCACCAACAGACTTAACAGATTCGTTTGGACCACAGATTGGAATAAAGCCGTAAAGGATGTGAGTTAAGTTGTCGGCTGGCATATTGTCTACGGTGTAGTTACGACCATAGATGCCCCATTCAACAAAGTACGTACCCATCACGACGCTAGGGTCGGTGTTGTATGTTTTGTTGTTTGGATCAACGTTCATCGTTAGTGGCTTCAAGTGAGAGCCATCTGTATCCGCGATGGTGATTTCTGCAGGAGCACTTTTCGAACAGCCTGTAGCATCACACGCTTCAATTTCCATTTGGTACAAGCCGCCTTGGCCGTAATCAAATGTTGCTGTGGTTTGGCCGCCAGTGATAGCGCCTGTTGCGACTTTTACGCCATCAAAATAGATGTTGTAAGTGTCGCCAGGTGTACCGCTCCACTGGTTGAATTTAACGGTGATTTTAGCTTGGTCATGGTATTTCACCATGTCGTAGTAGCCAGATGTGGTTTCCATAGCCAGTTCAATTTTAGAAAATTGAAGGTTATTAGAACCGTACATATCGACACTTGGTGCGGTCGGAGCTGCGACTGCAGCACCTGATAGCGCTAAAGCAACCCCAGCTGCACATAGGTTAAATCGAATCATAACTTCTCTCTCAATCCTTGGATTCATGTTCTTTCGTGAACATAAGCTGCTCTTGCACCAGATAAGATGATCAGATTTACACCACGTGCAAAAGCATCACACTCAGCATTTCAGAGAGTTTTTTTTCGTCAAAAAAAATTAAAACGGTTTTCGAGTCACATGAGAGAACTTAAATAAAACCCACACTCTGTTACACGGAAAATGTAAGACCGAGTCAATAATTTATAAATATTTGGCAGGAATTAAATTAATTGTTTACTCAATTTGGGTGGGTATAAATGCGACGAATATCTTATTTGATTGTTTATTAAGGTTTTATTTCATCGCGTAGAAGTGCCTTAGGACGGTAAAATAGTGGTAAAAAACGTGCTAGTCGCGACTGAAATGTTCACTCAGAGCGGCTCGTCGTTTTGATGCTGCGCCCACTTCTGAACCTTGAACAGTATGCTCAAATCCCTTTCGAATGAATCGCTGATCTGGGATTCGAGGTTCAATTCGGCGTATTTGTGGTGACAGATGAGAGCCAGAAAGTTGATACGCAGTTTCACCTAATCCGGTATTTAAGGTGATGACTTTGCCATCAAACGCAAATTCCGTCGTGATCAAACGATGATTTCGATACACCCCATCGGAGGTAAAAATAAGGCGTTCGGTTTGATAAGGTGGAGCACCAATTTCGATCCACTCACCATAGACGTGTTCGGGGTCGATGTAATCTTGGTAGGAGACGTGGAGCTGATAAGCGAAAAAAGCCACCAAACTGCAGACAAAAATAACGAACGCACTTTTTACCATCTTAAGCTGGTGTCGAGCCCAAAATGAAAGTTGCGGTTCTTTATCTTGTTTCCTTTTCCTGCGAGCGGGTATGGCCATGAGTACTCTTATCGTCCTTTTTTAATATGGTGGAAACCTTCCGCACTAAAAACAAACAATCTCGCCGTTGCGACCCAGAAACTATGATCTAATGTCCACTTTTACAATCGGATACACTATTACTGATTGATTTGTCGTTAATGATTGACTCCTTAGTGATTAAGAATGGGCTGCAAATTTCGAATTATTCTTTCCTGTTGCGTTAGCCAAATTCTGAGCTGATTAACTGAGTTCTCAATTCGGTAGAATCTCTGTGCTTTAAAGGCTTGAGTCGCAGAAAAAAACAGGGTAAAAAAGAGCGGACTTTTGATAAGGAAACCAATAATGAGTATTAAGGAAAATAGCTATTTTGCAGGCGGTGTAAAGTCACTAGGTTTTAACCAGCACGGACAGGATGTTAGTGTCGGTGTGATGCTTCCGGGCGAGTACACATTTGGTACGCAGGCTCCTGAGCGCATGACTGTCGTTAAAGGCGCTCTCGTGGTGAAACGCGTAGGTGAAGCCGACTGGACAACCTACAGCTGCGGGGAGTCGTTTGATGTTGAAGGTAACTCATCTTTTGAGCTGCAAGTGAAAGACGCAACGGCTTACTTGTGCGAATACCTATAATCGGTACAAATGCTGAATTGCTTTAAGCCACCTTCGGGTGGCTTTTTTAGTTGCGTAATTTCCTTGAACTGGCGCACGAGATATCGCTTAGAATTCGGTATCTTGGCGCTATTTATGCGCAACTGTGTATATACTTAGTATAAGTACACCCATCAACCAAGGAGGAAGTGATGGCAGTACAACGTAAGCATTCTGATCTCCCTCCTCGCTACGAAGCGAGCGATTTAACGAATGAACAGCGACACCGCTTTACTGAAGTAGCGAACGCGGCGCACAAAAGACGCAAGTTTTACAAACAGGCGATAGAAAAAAGCTTGGTCGGAAAAATGAAGGAGCGAGCTTTTAAGCCAGTGATTGCAACACAACAAGGAAAACCAAGCCGGGCGCGTCAAGCCTTCTGGTTGATCGTGTTTTTAGCGCTTGGGTTGTGGGCGATGCACTTTTTTGCATAATCGGGCGACTCACAGAGGCTTAGCACGCCTCTGTCATCTCAAGCATTGATTCTTGTTGTTTGCGCAGCTCACCAGCATGAGAACAATGTTCGTAAAACGCGTACTGATTTTTACCCGTGTGTTTCGCGGCATACATCGCTTTGTCTGCGCAGCGGGTAAGCTCTGATAAATCGTTGGCGTCTTGTTTATAGATTGCGGCTCCTACGCTCATCGTCAGCTCATTATAGGTATCGTAGTTTTGATATCCCTTTGGGAACAAATTAACGATGCGATCCAAAATGCCATCTAGGTCTTGTTTACTGCGCACATCGTAAAGCATTAACACGAACTCATCGCCTGCGAAGCGCGCAATGGAGTAGTCATGTTTATCGGTTTTTCGGTCGCTGTTACGAATGCTTTTCTTCAATCGAGTTGCAAATGCTTTCAACACTTGGTCGCCAACATCGTGGCCATAGGTGTCGTTGATGTACTTAAAATTGTCGATATCGAGAAAAACCAACGCGGTGACACTGCGTTCGTCTGAGTGGTCAATGTCGTGCAGTTTTGCTCTAGCCCACGTTTCAAAGCTCCAACGATTCGCTAAGCCCGTCAGTTGGTCTAGGTAGGCTAACTCCTCAATCCCTTCTCGGTAAAGGGTTTGAATGTAGCTGACGACTTTTGCGTAGTAGTAGGAGAAGGTATGGCAGACAAAACTGATGGCTATCAAGGTGAACATGAATCGGCGTTCGATCATATCGCCAGTGGCAGGTAAGCCGTCTAAAAACGTAATGCCAAAGAAAACCAAAATCATGTAGGTAGCGCTAAAGAGTAAACCGACTTTGAACTCGTTAATCAAAATGATGGTTGCGACGATGGGGTAGAGCCACAATAACTTTCCGGAGGGCGCATCATTAAAAAGAAGCAGTAATAACCCCTCAAACATGATGACGGCGCTGAGCAGTAAATCGGCATATTTGTGATGCCTTTGTACTTTTATGAGATAGCAAATCCCTAAGCAGGCGATGGCACTGAAGGCATGCAAAACGCTTAACCCCCAATGATTTTCGAGCGATTGGACGATAGCGCCGTACACCAATAGTGTGGCGGCAATGCTAGAACACAGAAAAACGATTTTCTTTTTTCTCGTCGAGCGGATATCCGCCATTTCTTCTAGGCGAGCCCCGGCCAATGTCGACATCTTCTATCCCTACTTAAATTGATATGTACGTCTATTCTAGGCGGTATTTTAGCGATAAATAGAATAACAAAATCGCCAAATGTGAACTTAGTCATGTTGCGAGGTGATTGAATCTTGTAAGGAATTTTCTGGGTGTGACGACGCCAAGGGTTTTGTTTATTACGATATCTATCGATATGTTGCCTGCAATATGGTGATGACGGTTACAAAGTTACCTTGATGTGTGCACGTTGATAAATACAGATAATGCATAAAAACGGCTGTTAGCGAGTCGATTCTCAATTCGCTGAATGGCGTCATTTAACGGCGTTAAGCCACTTATCAACCGCGTACCTATTGAACTCATTGTTCGTCAGTCGATGATCTCTAAGCTCTGTCAATGAGTCGCGTGGGCTTGAAAAGTCATTAGAAATATTTTCCTCAAATGACAGGAATTATTGTTGTCGTTGTGACCAATCTCCGACTAAAATCCGCGCTGAATCTCAGTTTCATCTCAAACGAATCCCGAATTACTTTTTATAGACTGCCTCACAGTTCTCTGCGAGGCAGTTTTAGTTGTTGGAAAGGTTAAAAACATGCCTAAAAGCCAAAACATCAACCAACGAATGTCCATCGTGGCATTAGCTTGGCCGATTCTTGTCGAAATTTTGCTACGGACGGCTTTAGGAACCAGTGACGTGTTCATGCTGAGTGGCTACTCGGACAAAGCCGTATCCGCTGTTGGTGTGATCACGCAGATTACCTTTTTCTTAATCATCGTTTCGACGTTTGTCAGCAGCGGAACGGGGATTTTGATTGCCCAATACAATGGCGCAGGGCGCGAGCAAGAGTCTGTGAATGTCGGCGTAGCAAGTATTGCGCTGTCTGTGATCATCGGTGTGCTATTGAGTGTGATTGCCGTGCTTGGCGCGATATTCCTGCTCCCGTATTACGGTTTGGAGGCACAAGTCGAGCAATACGCACGTGAATATTTGCTGATCAGCGGAGCGATGACGTTCAACGTCACCATAGGCATAGTCTTTACGACCATTCTGCGTAGCCATGGCTATTCACGCTCCCCAATGGTGGTGAACTTGATCTCGGGTGTGTTCAACATCATTGGTAACTATATTGCGCTTTACCAGCCATTCGGTTTACCTGTGTATGGTGTGCAAGGTGTAGCAATAGCAACCGTCGTCAGCCAAGTCATCGGTACGTTAATGTTATGGTTTATTCTCGCTCGCAGCAGCATTGAACTACCGATGTCGACCATGAAACAAGTGCCCGCAGAGGTTTACAAAAAGATCTTAAAAATCGGCGGTATGAACGCGGGTGAAGTGCTGTCTTACAACGTGGCGCAAATCTGCATTGTGTACTTTGTGGTGCAAATGGGGACGGCATCGTTGGCGGCTTTCACTTATGCGCAAAACATTGCCCGTTTCTCGTTTGCTTTCGCGTTGGCAATTGGTCAGGCAGCGCAAATTCAGACTGGTTACTACATCGGTAAAGGTTGGGTGAGCAGCATTTTAAAACGTGTACAAATCTACTTCTTAGTGGGATTTGTGGCATCAACGGCGGCAACCACACTGATTTACCTGTTTAGAGAAGAGATTCTGCGCGTATTTACCGATCAACCAGAGATACTCGCATTGGCAGGTTCGTTAGTCATGGGCTCAATTTTGCTCGAAGCCGGACGTGTGTTTAACCTGATTTTTATCGCGGGGCTCAAAGGCGCGGGTGACATCAAGTTCCCAGTGCAAATGGGGATTTTGAGTATGTGGGGACTAGGCGTGCTTTTCTCTTACATCTTTGGCATCCACTTGGGTTATGGCGTTTTAGGGGCTTGGATGGCAATCGCACTCGATGAATGGGTGCGTGGTATCATCATGGCAAGGCGTTGGCGTTCTCAGGTGTGGACCAAGTTTAAGGTGAGCTAACGGTTTTCGGTATTGCGCATCTCGTTTATTCTGTTGTTAGAAACCCAAAAAGGCACTGTTAGTCAGTGCCTTTTTGTTATTTAAAATCTGGAAGACGTTAGAATTCGCACTCAGCTTTGAACACCATGCGCTCTTTGCTGTATGGATGATCCAGCTCTAGCATCTCAGCATGCAGGTGTAAGCGATTCGCTTTTTCGCCGTATAAACCATCACCAACCATCGGCATGTTTAACCCCATGTGATGAGCACTGTGTACACGTAGTTGGTGAGTTCGCCCGGTTTTCGGATACATGTATACCTTGCTGCGTCCATCTTTGACGTCAATCAGTTGCCAGTAGGTTTCTGCATGTTTCCCGTGTTCAAAACACACCAGTTGACGTGGGCGGTCGTCTGGGTCGCCACGCATTGGCAGTGAAATTTCCCCTTCAGGCTCGTTTAATACGCCTTCGAGCAGTGCCATATAACGTTTTTGTACGCCGCGAGCCATAAACTGTTTTTGCAGACTTTTGTTCGCGCGCTTGGTTAAGGCAAACACCAAAATGCCAGAGGTCGCCATGTCGAGGCGATGAATCACAAACGGCCCTTCCACATCAGGGAACATCGCTTGTAGGCGCGTATAAGCAGAGTCCTTGATAGTTTTACCTGGCACTGAAAGTAAGCCCGAGGGCTTGTTGACGACGACCATAGCGTCGTCTTGGTAGATTATCTCTAGCTCTTTGTCTTCTGCCCAATTCTCCGCCAATGGGTTGGGTTCGACGTCCAGCCCTTGCATCATATGACCTAAAATCGGCTGACATTTGCTATTACACGATGGGTAGAACTTTTTGTGTTGGCGAACTTCAGACTTTGGCGACACACCCCACCAAAATTCTGCCAGCGCCAACGGTTTGAATCCGTGTTTAAACGCGTATTGAAGCAGTTTTGGCGCAGCACATTCCCCTGCACCTGCTGGTGGTATTGGGTTTGTGGTGTCCGCAAAAATGTCCACCAAGTCGCGTGTTTCGCCATGGCTGTTTAGAAAGCGGTATTGTTTATGCAGTTTGTGCTGTAAAGCGTTGGAGAGCGTTTTGCGCTGTTCTTTCAGATGAGCAAGTTGCTGCTCTAACTCGGCCAATCGCGCTTCTTTGATTGCAAGCTTTTCATCCCACGCTTGCTTTAAGTATTTGAGAACGTTTTTCTCAGCGACACTTTGCTTACCCAACTCATCCAACAAGATTTTGAGATCATCGGCATTGAGCGTTTGCTCGCCCTGTTGGCGCTGTCGCTTGCGTGCTGCTCGGCCGTCAATCATCACTTGGCGCTGTGTTTGCTCCTCTTGCTGATAAGCGGCTCGGTCGGCTTGTATTTGCGCTTTAAGCTCCGCCAATTCCGGATTCGCAGCACAGGTTTTGTACTCCGCATTGGCGGCGTTGATGGCATCCGTTTCTGCGCGGAAGAAGCCTTCATCGGTCAGCATGTCGTACACAGGAGGGACAAATCCTGGAATCAAGTTTTGGTCAGCAATTTTGCCAGAAAACGCACTTAAAAAGCCGAGATCGCCTTGAGAGCTTTCTACTAGTAATACGCCAAACATTTTGCCTCGCCCCGTTTCTTCATTAACCAAACCAAAATCGTGTTCGAAGTCGGTTTGCGCTAATAAGTGCTGTTGCAATTGCTTTGCAGCCATAACGCAAAGAGGATGCGGCGTGTAGTAGAACGGAAACGTAAACTGCGTTGGTAATTCATAGTCAGAAGTATCAGCAGTAAAACGAGTAAAACAATGTTCAGGCGAGTGCATGGTGGGTATCCGCGCGAGTAAAAAATCGAGCGAGGATTGTACCTGTTTGAGTCAGGATTGCCATGTCGGTGTTGGCACTCGCTCTTGGATTAAGAACAAGAGCGAGTGGGGAAGCGCTTATTGCAGTTTTTGTAATGCCAGCTTCCACTGTGCCGGTTTGTCGTAGTAGGCCGAGTGCGGCAAGGTCAGGTACTCGCCATTTACTTCTGCAATCAGGGTTGGATAACCACCAACGTGTAACTGGCGCATCAACTGTCGGCTAGAGCGAATTTTCTCATCTAGATCGGCTTCGCTTAACGTCATGTTTTGCTCCCACACATCGTTTGCTAAACCTAGCGATTCTGCAATGGCTTTGAGCGTCGATGCTTCATTCACTTTTAACCCGAGCTGATAATGCGCGGATTGGATGGCCTTTAGCATGTGCCATGGATTCAGCCCCATTTTCTCCGCACTCAAGATCGCTTGTGTTGGTAGATAAGAATCAAGAACAAACGCATCTTCGCTTTTCACGCGTTGCAGATATGCTTCACCAAACGTTGCTCCGGTTTCGGTTGCGATACGAGCGTCACTGTTAATGATGTGCTGACGAAATTCAGATTCAATCGCGCGTTTCTCAATCATACCGCCGGGATGAAGCTCTACCTTAAATTGAGAGGTGTCCATCAAGGCTTCGATGAGTGGTGATGCCCCGTAGCACCAACCACACATGGGATCGAAGAAGTAATGCACGGTTACCATGACATTTCACCAGTATGCACTTTTGCACCGATTTCTAGCGCGATTGGCAATTGAGCTTCTGGGTATTTCGCTGACATGGTGTCAATGAGTTGAGCGCTGTTATTGCTGTGTTTTTTCGCTTGCTGAAAATCCTGCAAGTATTGTTGCGAGTAGCGAATGGTGTCTGCATTCAGCTTTGTGCCTGCTTTCATGTGACCAGGAATGACCACTTGAGGTTTAAGCGCAAGCATCTCGCTAAGTTGTTGCTCCCAAGCATTGATGGCGGTTTGGTCAGCGGCATCGGCCATCCACAAATGTACGTTTGAGTACACGGTTACGTTACCTAGAATCGCTTTGTTATCTGGAATCCATAGGTAAGGGCGGTGTGCTGATGTGCCATGGTTACCACGAATTTCAATCTTATGACCTTCTAGCTCTAATGATGCTTTATCGTACGCGACAGGGATCACTGGTTTTACCGGTGCGTTTGCGCCCAGCTTTGGTCCCCAGTACGCCAGCTTTCCAGCCAATTTCTCTTTAATAATTTTTTGAACCGCAGGCGTTGCGATGA
This sequence comes from Vibrio sp. SALL6, assembly GCF_002002385.1. Classification (NCBI taxonomy): domain Bacteria; kingdom Pseudomonadati; phylum Pseudomonadota; class Gammaproteobacteria; order Vibrionales; family Vibrionaceae; genus Vibrio; species Vibrio sp. SALL6. The sequence goes on along the minus strand of NZ_MQVK01000006.1, from coordinate 76,333 downwards.
TCTGCGCATCAGGGAACTGTTGGTGTAAGGCCTCTGCGCCAAAGTAGTAGTCTGGGTCCGCTTGGCTGATAAAAATGGTTTTAAGCGTTTTGCCTGAGTCCAACACTTTAGCGGCAATGCGCATCGCGTCAGCTTTGGTGAAGCCAGTGTCGATGACCATGGCGTCAGTCTCACCGTATACCAAGGTTGAGTTAACGTGGAAGCTGTTACCGTCGGCGTTGTAAACCTCAAGAGTAAGGGGAGAGTGGTTTGCCGCTAGGACAGGGCTTGCCATTAAAATGGATGCAGCAATCAAAGTGAATTTTTTCATAATAAGCTCCTAAAGAATTTGGGGCCAAGCGACGATGGCTTGGGAACGGGAGCTATATTAGAAAATTGATACGCTCGGAAAAATACACAATAATGTGCATCACTATTTCTTATTTCGAGCAAATGTATGGACAGAGTAACGGCAGCAAAAGTATTTGTGGATGTGGTGTATTCTGGCAGTTTTACCGCGACCGCAGAGCGGTTAGACATGTCTCGGCCAATGGTGACTCGTTATGTAGAGGCGATGGAGAACTGGCTGCAAACTCGTTTGTTGCACCGCACCACGCGCAAGGTGTCACTCACCACCGCAGGGGAGCGCAGCTTGCCTCAGATTGAGCGCTGGTTAAAACAGGCCGATACGTTGACGTCGAACATTGCCGTTGATGGTGAGCTGTCCGGAAAAATCCGTCTCGCGTCTAGCACTTCATTTGGATTCTCACAGTTGATCCCAGCAGTAAACAGTTTTATGCAAAAGCACCCCAAAGTGCATATCGACATAGATCTGCAAGATTCAGTGAGTGATCTAACCGAGCAACGCATCGATCTGGCAATCCGAATTGCGTCAGATCCCGATCCTTCTTTGATTGGTAAGCCGATTGCGGTGTGTGAATCGGTGTTGGTGGCATCGCCACAATACTTGCAAACTCACCACGCGATCGCGCATCCGCGAGATTTATCTTCACACGACTGTTTGGGTTACAAAAACTTTGAGCGTCATGTGTGGCATTTGTCTCAGGGCGATCAGTTCGAATCGGTGGGAATTGAGTGTCGCCTAACCAGCAATGAGGCCACGGCGTTATTGCATGGCGCTTTACAAGGCATGGGTATTTCGATGCTGCCAACCTATTTGAGTAATATCTATCTGCAATCGGGTCAGCTTGAGTCGGTGTTGCCGGATTGGAAGCCAAATGATCTCAACATTTACGCGCTGTATTCATCGCGTAAACACTTGTCTCCTGCGGTGAGAGCCTTCATCGATCACAGTGAAGATTACTTTAAACTGCACCCTTGGTAATCGCGAAAGGCGTCGTTATCCCGACTTGAGATTCATACAAGATCCTGTACCTTACATGGATATATTTTTCGCAGCGTCATTTAGAGTTTTAGTTAATGTCACAAGTTCGCATCAAATTTATTGCTTCCGATATGGATGGCACTTTGCTTGACCAATACGGTCGTTTGGATCCAGAGTTTTTCGACCTGTTTTTGCAACTGGAAGAGCAAGGCATTTTGTTCTCCGCTGCGTCTGGTCGTCAGTATTACAGTCTGCGAGACACGTTCGCGCCAATCAAAGATCGAGTGTTGTATGTGGCCGAAAACGGCACCTTGGTGATGTACCAAGACAAAGAGCTCTACAGTTGTACCATTCCTAAAGCGGAAGTGGCGGAGATTGTGCAAGCGGCTCGTGAAATTGACGGAGCGAACATCGTATTGTGTGGCAAGCGCTCTGCGTACATCGAAACGCATGATCAGCAATCACTGGAAGAGTTTCAAAAGTACTACCACCGCTGTGAAACGGTGGCGGATTTGCTTGAGGTCGAAGACGAGTTCATCAAGGTAGCGATTTGTCACTTTGACGGTTCGGAAGAGCTCCTGTTCCCGACTATGAACGCGAAGTTTGGCGCAACGCATAAAGTTGTAGTGAGCGCAAAAATTTGGCTGGATGTGATGAATGCCGAGGCGTCTAAAGGCGCGGCCATTAAGCATCTTCAAGAGACGATGAATTTTACTCCGGCAGAAACCATGACGTTTGGTGATTACCTCAACGACCTCGAAATGCTGCAAGTCAGTGAGCATTCGTACGCGGTTGCCAACGCGCACGAAGAGATTAAGAAAATCGCTCGTTATTCTGCGCCAAGCAACCAAGAGGCTGGGGTACTCAAAGTGATTAAAGAGAAAGTGTTAGCGAAGTAACGCCCTCCTTTCGATGTTACTTTCTTCTTAACGTAAAAAGCCCCGCAGTACATGCGGGGCTTTGTTTTTTTTGTGTGTGATGGGAGGGGGTAGTAATGTTTCCGTTTTTTAGCGCACGTAGTTGGCAGTTGCGCTGACCAAAAAGTGCTGCAACTTTCCATCCGATTTTGGTACCCACAAGTCGTTGTGGTATTGGTAGATACGGCCATTGACGGTCACAGACAAGGTGTTATCACCCGTTTGTTCCATGCGAATAAACTGATCCGAAGTGACCAAAAACGGCTCTTGTTCTTCAATGCTCTGACCCGTTGCCAATACGAAGTAGCCGAATCGGTTACCAGCATCCGGATCGGTTGAGTAGATTCGATGTCCAACGAGGCTGTAGTCGTCGTTGAGTGCCTGCTCAAGCGTTTTTTGCCCGATGGTTTCGTGCGATGGGATAAATACCCAAGCCAACACACCTGCCGCAATGACTGCCAGTAGAAGCAGTACTTGCATGAACTTTCTCATCATAAATACCGTTTAACGTTGAAATTTCATTTTGTACATGCGCTTATCCGCTATGCTGATAAGAAAGTCAACATTATCGCTGTCACTTGGGTAGTGCGCGACGCCAATACTGGTCGACAGTGACGATACGTTGTTCGCGTTTAGAACCGGAGTATCAAACACGGAATGGATGTGTTTTTTCGCCTCCTCTGCATCGACGTCTGAGGACTCAATTACGACAGCAAACTCGTCTCCACCCATCCGATAGGTACTGAAGCTATCAATATTCATGTCTTTCAATCGCTTGGCAATTTCGCACAACACCGTATCACCAGCTTGGTGGCCGTACGTGTCATTCACGTTTTTGAACCCGTTTAGATCCAACAGGCACAAAGAAAAAGCCGTTCGGTTGCGGGTGTTATTTCTCAACGTGACAAACAGAGCATTTCGGTTGCCAAGGCCAGTAAGGGGGTCACTCAACGCCAGCTTACGATGGAAGTGCGATTCTCTGTAGAAGAAGTAAGTCAGCGACAAAATCGACAAGACGAAAGTGGCAAACAGCATGTATTGCGCTTTCATCAATCGTTGGCTTTCATCTTTTTGTGTCTCGTACACTTGGCTGGTTAAGCGAAAGTTCTGGTTCACAAACTCCACCAAGTTTAAATACAGCGTTTGAGTGGCGCGATAAAACTGAGCTGCCGCTTGGCTGTCGCCGGTTTTGGCTTCCACCAACAGTGGTTCTAACTCTTTAAACTCATTAAACAGTTGCAAAAAATATTGTTGAATGTGATTGCGAGAAAAAAAGGTGTAGACGTCTTTACTATTTATTAATAAATCAAAACGGCTCCAAGCAAGCTCATACTGAAGTTCTGCACCTTCTATTTTTAAAACATTTTCGTCCAGTCGACGTGCTTCACTGACGAGCTCAGAAAGTTCTTTCGATAACTGGAATAAAAACCATGTCGCTTGTTTTTGCTCATCAGTAAAACTTTGCGCTAAGACCCGAGTTTGTTGGAGCAATATGACATTTGCGAGCAATAAAGAAGTGGCAAAAACCAAAAGGAGCATTTTGCTGGTCGTCGAATAATTTTTTTGTTTAATTGGGTAAGCTTCTGATAACTTCATTATTTTTGTTTTATTTTCATCTCATTAACTTGCCATACCATTTGGGCATGATATTCATTGTGATCCAATTCAGGAAATTGACTAAGAGGGTATATCACCCAGTAAGGGCCTTTATTTCTCACTTTGATGTAATGATGATCTTGCTGGTACGCCAAAATTGGCTGATAACGAACAATATCTTTGCGAGATAAGGTGGAGTGATAGTTGTTTAAACTGCCGATATCGACTTGCTCTGGGATGCTTCCATAAACATGAGTCAGCAGCGTGCTGAGCTTTACACCAAGAAACTCTGAAGATTGTTGAATCCAAGGTAAATCAGTGGTGTAGCTGGTGGTTGGGAGAGATTGAAGCTCTTCCAGTTTAAGTGTGACGCTAGGTTGCTGAGGACTACTAAAAGTAATGGAATTGGCAGAAAGGAATGGTGCGAACAGCAGCAAACTGAGTGATACAATTTTTTTCATCATACGCCCTTTTGTTTTTTATTCTTTTTACCGAGCTAGAACAAAAAGTTGCTAGCGGTAAATTATTTATGATTTTAATGACAAAGCCAACCGTATGAGATTTTATAATATGTTATGTTTGAAAAGTAACTGTAGGTTTACTTCACGTCAAGGTTCTTTAGTGACTTCTTAATTAAAAGGTCATTAAAAAGAAATTATTATCGAGTTATATGACGATTTAACGTCATTTAGCCGAATTTCAATGAAAATCCATACCATTCTCACTTAATGAACTCTCGCTCAGAACTAAGATTGAATTTAAGATTTAAATAATGAGCTCAACATGTTTGGTGTACGTTGGATTTTATTGGAATAATTGCACTTATTTATTAAATACGTCATACAATAAAGCCACCTAATTTGGTGGCTTTATTTTTATATATCATCAAGTTATTTTCATTGTTATTTACGCAAATAAATATTTTGCGTGAAAGTTTAAATGATTGTCTATAAAGCTCGATATAAAGTAATAACTGTGGTCGTAGCCAGATTGCATTCTCAGATTCAATTCTGAACCGTGTTGTTTTGCTGCGGCTAATAAGACTTCCGGTTTGAGTTGCTCACTCAAGAAACCGTCCGCATCGCCTTGATCAACCAAAATTGGTAAGGGTGATTTTTCTTTCTTCAAAAGCTCACTTGCATCGTATTGCTTCCAACTTTCGATATCACTGCCCAAGTATGCGGTGAATGCTTTTTGTCCCCACGGACACTGCATTGGGTTGCTGATTGGGCTAAATGCTGAAATCGAGCGGTATAGTGTCGGATTCTTAAGGCCAATGGTGAGCGCACCGTGTCCGCCCATGCTGTGGCCAGAGATTGATTTCACATCCGATACTGGGAAGTTGGCTTCGATGATGGCTGGCAGCTCTTGCGTGACGTAGTCGTACATATGGTAATGCAGTGACCACGGTGCTTGAGTGGCGTTGAGGTAAAAGCCTGCGCCTTGGCCTAAGTCGTAACTTGCATCATCGGCAACGCCTTCACCACGCGGGCTGGTGTCCGGAGCAATGATGGCAATCCCAAGTTCTGCCGCCATACGAAATGCGCCAGCTTTCTGCATAAAGTTTTCATCGGTGCAGGTTAAGCCCGACAACCAGTACAAAGCGGGTACTGGGTTGGATTTGGTTGCATTCGGCGGCAAGAAAATCGCAAAACGCATGGTGCAGTTCAACGCTTTAGAATCGTGCGTATATTGTTTGTGCCAACCGCCAAACACTTTGGTTTGGCTTACATTTTCAATGGTCATGGATAAACTCTCTAACAACAGAATGAATTCAGGCTCCCCCTACGGAGAGCCTGAGTTAGCATTACTTATCCATATGGATAACGGTACGGATGCTCTTACCTTCGTGCATCAGATCAAACGCTTTGTTTACGTCTTCCAAGCCCATCGTGTGAGTAATGAACTCTTGTAAGCCAAACTCACCCGCCATGTAGCGGTTTACGATTTCTGGAAGCTCAGAGCGACCTTTCACGCCACCGAACGCACTGCCGCGCCATACACGACCCGTAACCAGCTGGAATGGACGAGTTGAGATCTCTTGACCCGCACCCGCAACACCGATGATCACCGACTCACCCCAACCTTTGTGACAGCACTCAAGCGCTTGACGCATTACGTTGACGTTACCGATACATTCGAATGAGTAATCCACACCACCATCCGTCATTTCAACAATCACTTCTTGAATTGGTTTGTCGAATTTTTGTGGGTTGATGACGTCTGTAGCACCAAGTTGTTTAGCTAGGTCGAATTTGCTTTCGTTGATGTCGATACCGATGATGCGGCTTGCACCTGCCATGCGCGCACCGATGATCGCTGAAAGACCGATGCCGCCCAGACCAAAGATCGCAACCGTGTCGCCTTTTTCAACTTTTGCAGTGTTCAGAACCGCGCCCATACCAGTCGTTACGCCACAACCTAGTAGACACACTTCTTCAAGAGGCGCTTGCTTGTTCACTTTGGCTAATGAAATTTCAGGCAGCACTGTGTACTCAGAGAAAGTAGAACAACCCATGTAGTGGAAGATGGGTTCACCGTTGATAGAAAAACGGCTTGTACCATCTGGCATCAGACCTTTACCTTGTGTTTCACGAACGGCCTGACAAAGGTTGGTTTTGCCCGATTTACAGAACTTACACTCGCCACATTCAGCGGTGTAAAGAGGAATCACGTGGTCGCCAACCTCAACGCTGGTAACACCTTCGCCAACCATTTCAACAATACCGCCGCCTTCGTGACCAAGAATCGAAGGGAAGATGCCTTCTGGATCGTCGCCTGACAGAGTGAACGCATCAGTATGACAAACACCTGTCGCGACGATGCGCACTAGCACTTCACCCGCTTTAGGAAGCTGTACATCCACTTCTTCCATTTTCAGTGGCTCGCCAGCCGCCCACGCAACCATTGCCTTGGATTTTATGTGAGTTTGACCAGGTTTGATTTCAAGAGTCATTGGATTTTCCTTTATATTCTCAGTATATGGAGTGACGTAATAAGCGTAGTTAAGGTTTGCTTCCTGCGCTGCGTCGTTTTGTTGGTGTCCATTCTAGGTGTTTCAATAAAAATGATAATCCGTCCATTTTGAAAATGATTTTTACATATACGTAATAATGTTAAAGTGAGTGGACAACAAGAGTGTGATGCCTCCTCAAAACAGAAGGGAAAACGGAAAAGGCGATTGACCTGAGGTTAGGTAGAGGGACTAGAGTAGAAAACAATCAACCCATCAGATAAGTAAGAGTGATTATGAATAAGACGGATCTGAACGCCTATTTAACCAAGCTCGGTTTGCCGAGTGAGTTACCCGCCGATTTGGAGTCATTGCACAAGATTCACGTAGCGCAGCACCGTTGCCTGCCGTTTGAGAACTTTGATATTTCGTTGCAGCGTGGCATCTCTGTTGAGATTGAAGACATCATTCAAAAAACCGTGTATCACTCCCGTGGTGGCTACTGCTTTGAACTGAATGGCTTAATGCTCGATGTGCTTAAGACCCTCGGGTTTGAAGCGCGCAGCTTACTTGGGCGTGTTCACGTGATGGGGACGCCGACAGGTCGCAGCCATCAAATCACGTTGGTGACGCTGGATGAACAAGCATGGATTGTCGATGTAGGCTTTGGCTCCAATACGCCGCGCGCGCCATTGCCGTTTATCCTCAACCAAGTGATTCAGACGGATTTACAAACCTTCCGCTTTGTTGAAGATGCCCAGTTTGGTTACTTCCTTCAAGTGTTGTCAACGGACGGAACGGACACATGGAACAACCTTTATAGCTTCGATTTAGAGTTTGTGTTTGCAGGTGACATCGCGTGTGGCAACTTTTTTACCTCCACTTCTCCCAACTCGCGTTTTACCAGCGCAAGAGTCGCGGCGAAAGCAACAGAAAGTGGGTTGGTGACATTGCTTAACTACACACTCAAATACACCAGCCAAGGTGAGCACACAGAATTAGAGTTAGAGCCGGGCCAAGCCTATCTGGATGCATTGAAAGAATACTTCGGCATTGAGCTTGATGCGCAGTACGGCGAGCTTCGTCCGTTGCCTGACGCGTAAAATTCTGACGTTTTCAAAGCGTAGCGCGACGAGAACATTTTCATCACTATTTGTCTAAAAGAGGTCGACAGGAATACAGCATGGCGAATTGGGAAGGGGTCAGCGAATTTGTTGCTGTGGCGGAAACCAACAGTTTTACCGGAGCAGCAGCTAAGCTGAAAACATCGGTGGCACAAATCAGTCGTCGGGTATCGGCACTTGAAGAACGACTTGCGGTGAAATTGCTGCATCGCACGACGCGAAAAGTCTCCCTGTCTGAAGCTGGACAACTCTATTACCAGCAGTGTAAACATTTGGTGGAAGGGTTAGAACTGGCCGAGCTTGCCGTAACGCAAATGCAGACCGAACCGCGCGGTTTGCTGCGCGTGACGGCTCCTGTGACGTATGGGGAAATGAATCTCGCGCCGCTTTTGCATCAGTTTTTGGAAAAGTACCCGCGTGTGGATCTTGATTTAGTGCTGACCAACCAAAAGCTGGATTTGATTGAGCAAGGTGTGGACGTGGCGATTCGTCTTGGCCGCTTGCAAGATTCCAGCATGATCGCCAAGCGTCTTTCCTCACGTCAAACCTACGTGTGTGCCAGTCCGATGTATTTGGAGCGTTTTGGTGAGCCACATACGTTGTCGGAATTGGGACGGCATCAATGCTTGGTTGGCTCGGTCGACTACTGGCACTTTAAGGAAAATAAACGCGATAAATCTTTACGCGTGTCGGGACGGATTAAATGCAACAGCGGTTTTGCTTTGGTGGACGCAGCGAAACGCGGGCTTGGTTTAGTGCAGCTGCCGGATTACTACGTTCAAGAAGCATTAGATAGTGGTGAGTTAGTCGAGGTGCTGACCGATTACCGCGACGATCGCGAAGGCATTTGGGCGCTGTATCCGCAAAGTCGCAATTTGTCGCCAAAAGTGAGGTTATTGATCGACTTTTTGGCGCAAGAGTTGGCGTGATCAGCGCATCAACTGACGCAACGTGACATCCGGAAGCGCGGTCAGTTTTTTACTTTGCACCAAGAACAATTCCGCGCACGCCAAGGCATCACTGGCGGCAGAGTGCGATAAGTACCCCGGCAGGTGATAATAGCGGCGCAAATCGTCCAACTGATAACTGCTGTGCGCGCCGCTTTTCCCTGCATAGCTAAACTGCTTTTCGATTTGCAGAGTGTCGATAAAATACGCGGGGAAATCCTCTACTTGGTAGCGAGAGGAAAAATAAGCGTGAATGAAGGCTTTTTCAATGCAGCATCCGTGGGCGAGCACCACTTTTCCTGTGATGCGTTCCAACAACCGATTCATACCTTCATCCAATGGCAGTCCTTTGGCGAGATCTTGCGGAGTTAAGCCATTAATTTGCGCTGTTTCTGGTTTGATGAATTGTCCATGACAAATGTACCACTCTTTGGAGCTGGCGATATCAATGCCGTCCAGCGTTAGGTCAACCACGCCAATCGATAAGATTTTATCACCTTGCGCGTCCACGCCTGTGGTTTCAAAGTCCAACGCAACAAAACTCAAATCCTTCAAGGTCGTTGAGTCATCCACCAAAGGCTGTTGAAGATAGTCTTTCAGCACGATTGGCCAATCGTCGACAACGTGAATGGCTTGGCGTTTTTGCTCAGGAGAGAGCGGCGTTTCCCACCGCTTAAACCAACGTTTAATCATGGTTACGCCCCTTTCACAAACTTCAGTTTCGCGACATCTTGCAGCTCACTGATGATCTTAAATGCATCTTTTAAGTGCTTGCGTTCAAAGCTACTGAAATCATCGGGTGCGATGTGGTTGTCAGGTGTGGTGCCTGCCAGAATCGCATTGAGTTGATGACGGAAACGTACCTGAGTAATAAAGCGATAAGCGCCAATGATGTTTTCGACACTGTCTTTCGACAATGTGCCGTGCTGGGCTGCGTAGCGAAAACGCTCTTCTGTGCCAGTTAACGAGCCGCCAGCGGCAAGACTGAAAATACGCGCCAGATCGATGATCAGATTCAAGGCGTACTTTTTGATGTTTAATGTGTTGCTGTTTTCCCCACCTTTTTCCAACACCAAATTGTTGAAAATGCCAAGTGGCGGCTGAGTGTCAATCGCATCGCGCACCAAAGCCGGAATAAAGCTCGGGCTCTTTTGAATGCAGTCATGCAAGTGTTGTTGGATTTGGTCGACAAACTCGCGGTTGCCGTGAATGGCTCGTACTTCAAGGAATACGCTAATGCTCAATAGTTTGTTGTATTCTGGGCTGGCCACCCATTTCTGATAGTACTCTTTCCAACGACGAATTGGCTGACACCACTTTGGTGACGCCGCCATGTACTTGCCGTCACAAAGCGGATAGCCGCACGTCGCTAAACCATTACACACCCGCATAGCAAGGTGAGTGAAGTACAGTTTATGTTCTTCGGTGGCGTCATCGGAAAGCACAATCGCACTGTCTTGGTCTGACAGCATGTGCACTTCGTTACGGGCGTGAGAGCCTGCAACCAACCACGCGTAATCACACGGCGGTGGGCCCAACAGTTCTTCATTGAGCTGGATGATGCGGCGCGTGAAAGCGTCCATGATCATTGACATCACTCGACCCTGAATTTCCGCACTCACACCGCTTTCCACCAACGCTTGGAAAATGGTTTGACGTTCTTCTTTCAACGCCGCCAGCGCGTTGAGTGAACTCGCGTATTTGATTTTCTCAATTAAGAACAAAGACTGCGTGCGGTGGTTATGCACTAAATGTGTTGTCGTTAGAAGTCCTTTCACTTGCTTGCCATGTACCACGGGCAAACAGCGAATGTTGTATTGCAGCATCAAGGAAATGGCTTGAATCACTTTAGCATCGTCTTCGATCAACACGGGGTTTGGTGTCATCACATCGGCAATGGGTTGATTGGTATCCATGTCTTGTGCGACGACCGATTTCGTCATATCTCGGTCGGTGACTAAGCCAATAATCTCGCCTTCTTTCATCACAACGGCACAGGAGCTGCGTTGTTTGCCGCACATGGTTTGCGCCACACTGCGGATAGAGTCGTTCACATCGACAATCGCAATGTTTTCGCTGGCGATCTCGCCAACGGTACGAAAGAACAGCCCTTTTTCTTCTTTTCGACAAACGTACTTCACCGCAGAACTCAAGCGCACATTGGCTTGGGCGGCAAAATAGTCGGCAAATTCTGGGTGTTCTTCGCTGACCAGTTTTAGCTCAGAATGGGGGATCAAATAGAGCAATGAATCTTCAATCGCTTCCGCTTGGTAACCATCTTCGGCATTTTCGAGTGGGTCGAGGAAAGTAAAACCAAATTGGTCATCTTGCCCAAGGCGCGCACGCAGTTCGCCATTAGGCGTGCGCTGTTCAATGGCGCCGGTTCGGATGATGTAGAGGTAACGTTGATCGCACAAGGCGCTAAAACCGATGGTTTCACCCCTCACGAGGTACTTGACCTTGACGGAGTTCGCGATGCTTTCAACCACAGGTTCTGGCAGTTTATCAAAGGGGTCAATTTTGATTAAAAAGTCGAAGATGTTTGGAGTGACGGATGTGCCCATGGTTTACCTTTAAAATGAACCGGTGTTTCAACATTGTTCTAAGTGGCAAAAAAAGCAGCCTCGCGGCTGCCTCTTGTTTCTGATTATGCCGGGTAATCGTGGTAACCCAATTGCTCAGAAATGTTTTTACCTGCTTGATGCAGTAAGCCGACGTAATATTCCATTCTCTCTTCATCGAAACGGATGGTTGGGAATGAGATAGACAAGCCAGCAATGATTTGACCAAAGCGGTCATAAATCGGCGCAGCGATACAACGAAGACCTGGTTCTTGCTCTTCGTTATCTTCTGCATAGTGGAAATCGCGCACTTTCGCCAATTCTTCTAGCACTTGATCAGTATTTTCCAATGTTTTTTCTGTGTGCTTAATGAACTCGACATCGCTCAATACGTCACGAACGAAGCTTTCATCGCGCTCAGAAAGCAGCACTTTACCAATCGCAGTACTGTAGAGCGGATTGCGACGACCGATGCGCGATTGCATGCGTAGGTTGTAGCCAGAGTCGATTTTGTGGATGTAAATGATGGCATTTTCATCCAGCGCACCAAGGTGCAAGGCTTCGTTGGTTTGTTCTGAAATGTGGCGCATTTCTTTGTCGGCCAGTTCGATCAGATCGACGTACTCAAGCGATTTTGCGCCCAACTCGAACAACTTAAGTGTTAGAGAGTACTTATCCGCTTCGCCTTCTTGAGACACGTAACCGAGCGATTTCATGGTTTGCAGAAAACGGTAAGTAGTCGCTTTCGACATCATTAGACGTTGTGAAAGCTCTGAAACGCCGATGGCTTTCTGTTCACCAAGTGCTTGAAGAATATGAAAAACCTTAAGTACTGACGAAACTGCTTCAGGCTGAGTCGACTTTTCCATTGTTGCCCCTTTCATTCTTAGTTTTCTGCATTATATCGCTGAAAAATTTAAGAACCAGTATTTTTAAAATGCCTTTTCAAAAATTTGAAACCGCGCAATTAAAGAATCCAGAAAAACAAGATCACAATCAATATTTTTAAAACGCCTTTTCAAAAAAAATTGCAAACAGTTTCTTTTTGGGTCAGGATGAATGCATACAAAGTGACATGGCCAAGACGCCAAATCACGACATTACCTACTATTGAGGAAAACGACATGATTCTTGATTCATTTAACCTTGAGGGAAAAGTGGCCATTGTTACTGGTTGTGACACTGGTCTTGGTCAAGGTATGGCGCTTGGTCTAGCAAAAGCGGGCTGTGACATTGTTGGCGTAAACATCAGCGAACCAACAGAAACGATTGAGAAAGTAGAGGCTGAAGGCCGTAAGTTCGTCGATATCCGCGCTAACTTAATGAAACTAGACGACATCCCAACTATCGTTGACCGCGCAGTAACCGAACTTGGTCGCATTGATATCCTAGTGAACAACGCGGGCATCATTCGTCGTAACGACGCCATCGAGTTTTCTGAGCAAGATTGGGATGACGTAATGAACATCAACGTGAAGTCTGTGTTCTTTATGTCTCAAGCGGTTGCAAAACAGTTCATCGCGCAAGGTGAAGGCGGCAAGATCATCAACATCGCATCAATGCTTTCTTTCCAAGGCGGTATTCGCGTGCCTTCTTACACTGCGTCTAAGAGTGGCGTAATGGGTGTGACTCGCCTAATGGCGAACGAATGGGCAAGCCACGGCATCAACGTAAACGCGATTGCTCCGGGTTACATGGCAACCAACAACACAGCGGCATTGCGTGCCGATGAACAGCGCAACAAAGAAATCGTAGACCGTATTCCTGCTGCTCGCTGGGGTACGCCAGAAGATCTAGCTGGCCCTTGTGTATTCCTAGCATCTAAAGCTGCGGATTACATCAACGGCTACACCATCGCAGTAGATGGTGGCTGGCTAGCGCGCTAATCGAGTTGCGAGAAGGTGATGGTGGATACCTCGATATTAGCGCAAGCTTTAGGGTTTATTAGTTTTGGTTTGGGATTCTCCGTCTTCTACCAGAAGAATGACAGGCACCTAAAAATCTTGATGCTGATTTTTAACCTCAATCATCTTCTCCACTTTTTATTGCTGGGTTCGATGGTCTCTGCGCTGAGCGCATTGCTGTCGGCGCTCAGAACGACCACGGCGATTTTTGTCTCGTCGAAACGAGTTGCTGCTGTCTTTATTGTGATCAGTTTAGTCAGTGGCTTTTGGGTAGCAGAGCAATGGCGTGATTTATGGCCGATTATCGGGACGGTGATTGGTACATACTCGGTGTTCTGCTTGTCAGGGATCAGGATGCGCATTGGCTTTTTGCTCGGCGCGTCTTGCTGGCTAACCAATAATATTCTGGTGGGTTCCATTGGTGGAACGCTGTTAGAAATGACCGTGATCGTGATGAATTTATTGACGATTTATCGCTTACATCGTCAGCAATCAGAATCCATGATTAATCAATCAAGTTATTAGGTGAACCATGTTCGTATTTAACCAAGACATTCCGATGGAAGATCTCGGCGAAGGGATTTCACGCAAAGTACTGGCACATAGCGACAACATGATGTCGGTAGAAGTGCACTTTGAAGAAGGTGCAATTGGTGCGATGCACTCACACCCGCACGAGCAGCTGACTTACGTGCTTTCTGGTGAGTTTGAATTCACCATCGGTGATGAGAAAAAAATCGTCAAAACGGGCGATACTATGTACAAAGAGCCAAACATTGAGCATGGCTGTGTTTGTCTGAAAGCGGGTGTACTTATCGATACTTTCACCCCAATGCGCAAAGATTTTGTTTAAGAATTGAAATTTGAATGCGGAGTTTCCGCAGGAGTAACACATGAAAATTGCACTAATGATGGAAAACAGCCAAGCAGCGAAAAACGCAATGGTGGCTGGTGAGCTTAACTCAGTAGCAGGTGGCCTTGGTCACGATGTTTTCAATGTTGGTATGACGGATGAAAACGACCATCACCTAACTTACATTCACCTAGGTATCATGGCGAGCATTCTGCTGAACTCAAAAGCTGTGGACTTCGTGGTAACTGGTTGTGGTACTGGCCAAGGTGCATTGATGTCTTGCAACCTACACCCTGGCGTTGTTTGTGGTTACTGCCTAGAGCCATCAGACGCGTTCCTGTTCAACCAAATCAATAACGGCAACGCGATTTCTCTAGCATTTGCTAAAGGTTTTGGTTGGGCGGGTGAATTGAACGTTCGTTACATCTTCGAAAAAGCGTTCACAGGCAAGCGCGGCGAAGGTTACCCAATTGAGCGAGCAGCACCTCAGCAAGCGAATGCAGCTATCCTAAACAACGTGAAATCAGCGGTAGCAAAAGACGTGGTTGAAGGTCTACGTGCTATCGACCAAGAGCTAGTGAAAACTGCAGTAGGCAGCACGCAATTCCAAGAGTGTTTCTTTGCGCACTGCCAAGTACCTGAAATTGCAGAATATGTGAAGTCGCTACTAGACTAGGCACTCATTTTATCGGGAAATAGGTTAAGGCCAGCCATTGTGCTGGCTTTTTTTGTTTTTAAGCCGGAGAGAATGCCATGCACGTTGCGCCGATTACTTCACTACAGACTTGGTTTCCTGAGCATCTCGTTTTGCCTTTGTGGTCTGAGCCTCAAATCCCCTCCCATCTGGTGCAAAGTTATCAAGAAAGAAATCCGAACGAGTTGTTACCAGATCGCGCAGTGTTTGAGATCACGCATCCCGAAATTGTCGTGTTTGAACCAGAGCAATCCAACGGGATTGGTATTTTATTGATGCCCGGTGGTGGTTATCAGCGAGTCTCGGTGGATAAAGAAGGGGCGGACAGCGCACACGTGTTGAACCAAGCAGGTTTTACCGTGTTTGTGATGACCTATCGCATGCCAAACGAAGGGCACGAATTTGGATCTTGGACGCCACTGGCGGACGCGCAGCGAGCAATGCGTTTGGTGCGTCGGTTGCCTTTGGCGTCTCACTTATCATCGATTGGTGTTTTAGGTTTCTCGGCTGGCGGACACGTTGCAGCGAGCTTAGCGACGAATCACGCATTGGATATTTATCCTCTTCAAGATGAGGCGGAGCGTGTATCTGCCAAGCCCGATTTTTGCGCTTTGATGTACCCGGTGATCAGTATGAACATCGATATTGCGCACATGGGCTCGCGTGCCGAGTTACTGGCTAATTTGGAACGTGAATCTGACCTTCTCCGATTTTCGCTAGAAAAACAGGTGACGTCAGACATGCCGCCTTGTTTTCTTTTACATGCCAGTGACGATACTGCTGTGAGTGCGGAAAACAGCCTCGTGTTTTGGCAAGCACTTCGCCAGCACGAAATCTCGACCGAAATGCACTTGTTTGAGCAAGGTAAACACGGTTTTGGCATTCGCGATGCACAAGGTTTGCCTGTCGCGGCGTGGCCGCAATTGCTCTCTGCATGGCTACAAAATCTGGCCGAGAAAGCACGCAGATAGATCAAGCTCACGAAATAAATGAACCGTTGTTTTATTTTTATTGTTAACTGGTTTTGTAATTGCAATAATGGCGGCATCAAATACTGAGGAGACTTCCCATGAACCCAATCAGTCGTGTCGCCATCATCGGCGAATGTATGGTGGAGCTTAAAAAACATGACGGCGTGCTACAGCAAGGTTTTGGCGGTGATACGCTCAATACCGCGGTGTACCTTTCTCGTTTAACCAAACAACACGGGGTCGAAACTTCGTATGTGACGGGATTAGGGCATGATCCGTTTAGTCGTGAAATGCTAACGGCATGGCGTGAAGAGGGGATCAATACGGACATGGTCTACCTTTCTGAAGATAAATTGCCAGGCATCTACGCGATTGAAACCGCCGAAGATGGCGAGCGTAGCTTCTTTTACTGGCGTAATGATGCGGCAGCAAAATACTGGTTGCGTGAACGAGCATTGTTGTCGTTGGTGAAAGATCTTTGTCAGCATCAAATGATCTACCTGAGTGGTATTAGCTTGGCGATCATCTCGGACGATTGTCGTCAGATGTTGATTGAGCTGCTAACAATGTGCCGTAAAGAAGGTGTGAAAATCGCATTCGATAACAACTTCCGCCCTAAGCTCTGGCCTAACATCGAGCAAGCTCGTGATTTTTACTCAAAGATCCTCAGCGTCACCGACATGGCATTTTTGACCTTCGATGACGAGGTCATGCTGTGGGGAGATAAGCACGAAGATGAAGCGATCAGCCGTACGAAAAACTTTGGCGTGAAAGAGATCATCGTGAAACGTGGCGCGGACGACTGTTTTGTTGTAACACAAGATCAACAACACACCGTTGCGGCCTTGAAGGTTGATGCTGTGGTGGATACCACGGCGGCGGGTGATTCTTTTAGTGCGGGTTATCTTGCAAAACGAATTTTAGGCGGAGACGTTGCTGAGTCTGCGCTTGCTGGCCACAAAGTGGCTGGCACGGTTATTCAACATCGCGGCGCGATCATTCCAAGCCAAGCGATGCCAACTATTTAAGGAACGATGAAATGAAAGATCTGAACCAACAACTTTCAGAAATTAAAGTAGTCCCTGTTATCGCGATCAAAGACGCAGGCAAGGCAGTGAAACTGGCACAAGTGCTGATTGAAAATGGCCTGCCATGTGCTGAAGTGACGTTCCGTACTGAGGATGCCGCTTTAGCGATCAAAAACATGCGCGAAGCGTACCCAGAGATGCTGATTGGCGCGGGAACTGTGCTGACAAGCGCGCAAGTGGATGAAGCGATTGATGCGGGCGTGGACTTCATTGTGAGCCCAGGTTTCAACCCAACTACAGTGAAATACTGCCAACAGCGTAACGTGACCATCGTCCCTGGTGTCAACAACCCAAGCTTGGTTGAACAAGCAATGGAAATGGGTCTGCGTACGCTGAAGTTTTTCCCAGCAGAACCGTCAGGCGGCGTCGCGATGCTAAAAGCATTGTCTGCGGTTTACCCTGTAAAATTCATGCCAACCGGTGGCGTGAGCCCAAGCAATGTTAAAGATTACTT
Source organism: Vibrio sp. SALL6 (assembly GCF_002002385.1). Lineage (NCBI taxonomy): Bacteria > Pseudomonadati > Pseudomonadota > Gammaproteobacteria > Vibrionales > Vibrionaceae > Vibrio > Vibrio sp. SALL6. The sequence goes on along the minus strand of NZ_MQVK01000006.1, from coordinate 58,947 downwards.
GTCTATTTCTTCAGTCTTAGCGTGTGGCGGTACTTGGATGGTACCCGGCGATTTGATTGACAACGAGCAATGGGATGAACTGGCGAAGCTGGTTCGTGAAGTTGCGGGAATTATCGAATAATTCCTCACCCCGGTTAGCGCCGAGAACTATCGTAGATAGTCGAACGATCTTTTGAGCAATTTGCCAACGCCTACGGCTCCACCGTAGGCGTTTTTTTATGTGCAGTTTTGGCGAGTTAAAAATCCAACTTTCCATTAGGCGCGACACAAAACAACGCGCCCACACGATTTACTTACCCATTTACTTACTTAGTTTTTTGTTTCTGCCAAGCACGTTTAGAGTGCTGGGTAGGTTGTAGTAGGAACAAGCTAAACAGCAACACGATGCAGCCAATTGCGACAAAGATGGATTGAGAAGAGCCCGCTAACACGACGCCGGCAAGAATCAGTAACATGCCCGCCAACGCTGTGATGGAGCCGACGTAAAGTCCTTGCTTATGATTGATAGGGGACAGCTCCTCGTCGCTGATCGGTGTGGCTAGTTGAATCGCAAGTGCAGTGCGACTTTGCTGGATTGATGGTGGCTCTTTGGCATAAAAGACCTGCGTAAACAGGAAGAAGCCTCCCGTCACCAGTAAATGAACGGCAAGCGTTGCGACCACGGACAGGTCTTTGCTTTCTCTTGGCGTTAATGGCGAGGAAGAGAGCCACTGTACATCAAAGATAAACATCATAAAGAGCGATACTGCGCATCCGACCATAACGGTGGCCCATCCCGACCAGTTTGGTGTTTTCAAGCTGACAAGCGCAAGCAGAGATGGGATGTTGATTGGCATCTGAATGAACGCCGCGAACACAATCATCATGTCGAACAAGCTGTACGACTCAACAGACGCCAGCAGCAAAGCTGTGACCGTGGCTAATACGCCAGATACTATCGTCGCAATTTTTCCAACCATCAACTGCTGACGACTGGTAGCATTTGGGTTGAACCACACTTGGTAGAGGCTTTTGACCACAATGCCAGCGTTGCGGTTGTGTGCTGATGAAAGCGGCGCAATGGTCGCGGCCACCAATGCCACCATCACCAATCCGAGTAAACCTTGAGGCATGTAATGTTGGATGTAGTAAAGATAAGCGGCGTTGTTCGCACTCTGCTCTAGTGCAGGATAGATCGCCAGTAAATCGATGTTTTGCGCTGCCACGAACCACGCTGGCATAAACCACAGTACAGGGGCAAAAACAAACAGCACACCAGCAACGAATGCGGCCTTGGTGGCGTCTTTATCGTTGGCGGTGGTCAGAAAGCGATAGCAACTCAAGGTGTGGTTATTACTCATGGTTTGTTGCAGCAGCATGGCGATCGCCCACATCACAAACAGAGACGGCATCCTGATCTGTTCACCATAAATTGGCGTGGTGTACGCAAATACTTCGCTTGGTGAGTCAAAGCGTTGCAGTGCGGTATAGCCGATCACTAGAGTAATGGCGATCAGCAAAATTAATTGAATCACATTCGTCACAGACACTGTCCACGCGCCGCCACTCACGGCGATCAAAGTGACGATCACCCCCATAGCGAGAATGGTGGTCGACATCTCAATGGCAAAAACGGCAGAGAAAAAAGACGCCAATCCGTTCATCCAAATAGCACAGGCGATCAAAGTCAGTGGAAAGCTTAACCATGTAAATAGCTGTTCTGATGTGTGGCCAAACCGCACTCGAATCACTTCCATGGCGGTTTCTACGCGCAACCTTCGATAGCGACGCGCAAAAACCGCCGCCGCGACGAAAAATCCCAACGCATTTCCCCAAAAGATAAACATCACGCTGATGCCATCTTCATACGCTTTGGCTGCGGCACCCGTAAACGTCCACGCTGAAAATTGCGTCATGAATGCAGTCGCGCCAGCCATCCACCACATCATGGTTCCTCCACCCTGAAGGAAGTCATTTGACGAGGTGGAAAAGCGGCGAAATAGCCACGCAGCGATCCCAATAAAGAGCAGATAGATCATTACGATCATCGAATCCAATAAAGTCATGTGTCATAGCTCACGAAAAAATTAAAACACCGGTTTAAAGATCACAAAAATACCGATAAGAACTTTATCAGTACGTAATAATGAATATATTAAAACAAGATTTATTATAAAATAAAATGGTGTTTCAAAATGAAAGTTAGATACCTTACTTCTGCACTCTTACTTGCAATGACTTCTGGTTTAGCGGCTGCCGCATCGGTGGATATTCGTCATGAATATGTGCCTGATCGTGATGGTGACGAACATCGAGATCGTATTTACGTTTCTCACCGTTTTGACAACCAAATCGGTTTTAGCGTGGAAGCAAAATGGAACTACAAAGATGGTCACATGGGCAATGCAGGCCATGAAACTGGCGTGAGCTACCGTTGGAAAGCGACCGACAATTTCTCTCTAACGCCGGGCATTAACATTGATGCCAGCCCATCGGGTGCGTCAGTGTTCAAGTACAACTTGACGGGCGCGTACAAAATCAATGACGAGTGGGATGTCGCTGCGCGTATTCGTCATGGGTACAAAAACACGGACGACTCGCGTTACAACCAGCTCAACCTTTACGCAAACCGTAAGTTTGAATGGGGCAAGCTTGGCGTAGAAGCGGAGTACAAAGATATTCATGGTGGTGAAGGTGGCTGGAAAGACAAAGGTCATGATCAGCTGATCGACTTTAAAGGCGAATACACCAAGTTAGAAAGTGGTGTGATTCCATTCTTCGCTATCGCGGCGATCACGCACAAGGGTGACGGCTCAGAGTTTAAAGATGAATATGTTCCTCGTTTCCGTGTCGGTTTGAAATACAACTTCTAACAAGGAAAAGTGACCATGAAAAAACACACTTTAGCCTTGTGTCTGGCGGCCATATTGGCCCCAGCCGCACACGCTGCTGAGATTAAGGTCGAAGACCTGACTTGGAAAGCGATCACTTTTGGTCAATCGACCGACATGAACTTTGGCTCAACCATTTTGCCGGAAAAAGTCGGCGTGAACCAAGTGACGGTCAATGGTGATGTTGTCGCGGCTGGCAAGTTAGCGTCCACATTTACCATTGAAAGCCGCGGCGGCAAGTTAGCTAACTCGCATGAAGGACTCACCTTTTACTACACCGAGCTACCAACTGATGTGAACTTTACCCTCAGTGCCGATGTGGTGCTTGAACAGCTTGGCCCGGAAACAGGCGCGACACCCAACCGCCAAGAAGGCGCAGGTTTGATGGTGCGCGACATTCTAGGTGCCGAGCGTTTAGTGCCGCAACCTGAGGGCCATGAAGAGTTTCCGTCTGCATCGAACATGGTGATGAACCTAATGCGTTCTCACACCCGCACGAACGATGGCATGACCAACATCAACGCATCGTTTCGTGAAGGCGTTTATCAACCTTGGGGAACACCGGGTAACCGTTTAAGCCGTGTCGATTATGTGGAAGGGGTGCCTTATGGCACGGCTGAAACCTACCGCATGACGCTGACACGCACCAATGATGGTTTCAAAGTCAGCTACCGTAATGGCGAAAAATTCGTTGAGCAAGCGGTAAAAGGCGCGAATGCCAATATCGTTGAAATGCAAAACTCAGACTCGCAATACGTCGGCTTCTTTGCGTCACGCAATGCAAAAATGACGGTGAGCAATGTCGATTTGCAGCTTGCTGCGGCGGATACCGTGGACGCTCCAAAATACGCGGCCAAGCAGGGAGAATTGGTATTCCAAATTGCTTCTTCACCTCGCTCTGCAACCAAAGAGTATCCGGTTCAAGCTCGTGCCAACTACTCGGGCGAATTTGAAGTTCTGCACAATGGCAAAGTGGTAGCGAAGCAAACCGTGACGGCGGGCGAGCTGTTCAGCCAGTGGCTGACACTTGATAGCGGCGCGAATCAAATGGAAGTGAGATTCACCGCCATTGACGGCCCAAACAAAGAGACACAAGCGCACCGTTACAGCGTTGACGTTGTTTCTCTGCCAGACCCAATGACGCTGTATGTTGCACCAAACGGCAGCGACAAAGGCAACGGATCTCAAGCACAACCGCTTGATTTAGCTACCGCAGTAGAACTGCTTCCTGCTGGTGGCACCATCATTTTGAAAGATGGCGACTACCAAGGGATGGAAATCCCACTGACGGCGAGTGGCAGTGCCGACAAGCTCAAGCACCTACGTGCGGAAGGAGACAATGTTCGCTTTGTTTCGGAACTTCGTCACGAGGCAAATTACTGGCATTACCAAGGTATTGAAGTTGCGGGTGCGCAGTTCATTGTTCATGGTAGCCACAACACCTTCGAAAAAATGGTGACACACGGCGCGCCAGATACTGGTTTCGTGATCACCTCTCCTGAAAACATTGGCCGCGCACTGTGGGCAAGTTACAACCAAGTGATTGAAAGCGAAAGCTACAACAACATGGATCCTTCGCAGATCAACGCAGACGGTTTTGCGGCCAAGATGCGCATCGGCGATGGCAACACCTTCATCCGTTGTTTGTCTCACCACAACATTGATGACGGTTGGGACTTGTTCAACAAAGTGGAAGATGGCGCAAACGGTGCGGTGACCATTTTGGATTCCATCTCGTTCAGCAACGGTCGCACACTCGATGTTGCCAACAAGGGTGGCACGATTGGTAACGGCTTCAAGCTAGGCGGCGAGGGGATTCCGGTCCCACATGTGGTGAAAAACAGCTTGTCTTTCAATAACAATATGGACGGATTTACGGACAACTTTAACCCTGGTGCACTGGTATTGAGCGACAACGTGTCGATTGATAACAAGCGCTTCAACTACTTGTTTCGTAAGAGCCCATATTCTGGCGAGATTGAGCAAGGCACGTTCACCAATAACCGCTCTTACCGATTCCACGTCAGCAGCAAATATGACGACGTGATCAACAGTGCGAAATCGACTGGCAATGCGTTGGTCGAAAATGGCACGACTTACACCAGTGATGGCAAAGCGGTCGACAGCAAAACGCTCGCGCCATTAAAGCAAGCGTCGGTGATTGATACCCAGCAAGCCATTCCGGGTAAGCAAGAGGCGATGCAGCTTAAGCAACTTATTCACTAACGAGTAACTACGGGCTCTCAGGAGCCCTTTTTTTCGTCAAAACTCACCTTACAACGGTCGCATTTTTACGCTTTTCGACTTGTCAGTGACAATCTCTTTTTGGTTCTAAGATTAACTAAGGGAATGCAGCAACGACGAGTATGGATCCGCAGTTATTTACAAGACGCTCACTATTGATCTTCATCACGTTTGAGCGCAAAAAATAAAAAATGAACCGTTGTTTTGATTTTTGTCTCAGTTAGTTTTGTTTTTTGAAAATATAATTTATCTAAATTAAAACAGCGTTTCGAGGTTTCTATTATGGAATACGATTACTTAGTAATAGCAGGCTACTTTGCCCTGATGGTGGCAATCAGCTTGCTGTTCAAAAAAATGGCAAGCAATAGTACCAGCGACTATTTCCGCGGGGGCGGTAAGATGCTTTGGTGGATGGTTGGTGCCACAGCATTTATGACTCAGTTCTCTGCATGGACGTTTACCGGTGCAGCGGGTAAAGCGTTTAACGATGGCTTCGCAGTATTGGCTGTGTTTGTTGGCAACATGGTGGCGTACGTTTTCGCTTACTTCTACTTTGCTCGCCGCTTCCGCCAAATGCGTGTCGATACACCAACTGAAGGGGTAAAACGCCGCTTTGGTAACACTAACGAGCAGTTTTTCACTTGGGTAATCATTCCGTTAAGTGTGATTAACGCGGGTGTTTGGCTAAATGGTTTGGGTGTGTTTGCTTCTGCGGTATTTAATGCCGACATCGTGACTACCATTTGGGTGACTGGCCTTGCGGTATTGGCTATCTCATTGCTGAGTGGTGCGTGGGGCGTAGTGGCGTCGGACTTTATTCAAACGCTGGTTGTTGCGGTTATCTCCATTGCTTGTGCGGCAGTTGCATTGTACGTCGTTGGTGGCCCTGGCGAGATCGTTGAGAACTTCCCTGGTGGCTTCATCATGGGCCCAGATATGAACTACCCACTACTGTTAGTTTGTACGTTCATCTTCTTCGTAGTGAAACAGCTGCAAAGTATCAACAACATGCAGGAGTCTTACCGTTTCCTTAACGCGAAAGATTCGAAAAACGCAAGTAAAGCTGCGCTGATGGCGCTTGTGATGATGCTATTTGGCGCGGTAATTTGGTTCATCCCACCTTGGGCTTCAGCAATCTTGTACCCAGATGCAGCAACGCAATACTCATCATTGGGTGCGAAAGCAAGCGATGCGGTTTACCTTGTCTTCGCTCGTGAAACAATGCCTCTAGGCACCGTTGGTCTGCTCATGGCAGGTCTGTTTGCGGCGACCATGTCTTCGATGGACTCTGCACTAAACCGTAACTCAGGTATTTTCGTTCGCAGCTTCTACTCAAACATCGTGCGTAAAGGCCAAGCTTCGGATAAAGAGCTACTGCGTGCTGGTCAAATCGCATGTTTGGTGAACGGCATCCTCGTTATCATGATGGCTCAGTTCTTCAACTCACTGAAGCACCTAAGCTTGTTTGACCTAATGATGCAAGTGGCGACGCTACTTCAATCACCAATCCTAGTTCCGTTGTTCCTTGGCATCATCATTCGCAGAACGCCGAAATGGGCACCATGGGCAACAGTTGTGGTTGGTATGTTTGTCTCTTGGTCAGTGGTGAAAATCTTCACTCCAGAATTTGTTGGTAGCTGGTTCGGTATGGATGAGCTAACACGCCGCGAAGCCGGTGAAATGCGCACAATGATCACCATTGCTGCTCACCTTGTCTTTACTGCTGGTTTCTTCTGCCTATCGACTTTGTTCTACAAAGAAGAAACAGACACGCACAAAGAGACAACGGCGGAATTCTTTAAAGATGTGGACACCGAGTGTGTTGCAGAAGAAGGCCAAGACATTGTTGACCGCATGCAACGCGCGAAATTGGGTACGCTGGTTATCTACATGGCCGCAGGTTTAACACTGATGGTGTTGATTCCAAACCCACTATGGGGCCGCTTATTGTTCCTTGCTTGTGCAGCGTCAGTCTTTGCTGTGGGCTACGGCTTGAAGAAGAGTGCCAAGCTAGACACGCAGCCCTCTAAAGTAGCCGCGACAACGACCCAATAATCTGAATTTTTGTTTTGGCTGCCCTCGCTTGGGCAGCCCTTTTGTGGAGATATATTATGGCTAAAGGTGATGTGATTACTCTCAACTTCGAAACGTTTGTTGATAGTGATACCCAAGTGAAAGTGACGCGATTAACGCCAACGGACGTGATTTGTCACCGTAACTACTTTTACCAGAAGTGCTTTACTCAGGATGGAAAAAAGCTGCTGTTTGCAGGTGATTTCGACGGAAATCGCAACTATTACCTGCTTAACCTTGAAACGCAACAAGCAGTCCAACTGACGGAAGGTAAAGGTGACAACACCTTTGGCGGTTTCATTTCGACGGATGAGCGTGCATTTTTCTACGTGAAAAACGAACTGAATTTGATGAAAGTCGATTTAGAAACGCTGGAAGAACAAGTCATTTATACGGTCGATGAAGAGTGGAAAGGCTACGGTACTTGGGTGGCAAATTCTGACTGTACCAAGTTAGTCGGCATCGAGATTTTAAAACGTGATTGGCAACCGCTGACTTCGTGGGAAAAGTTTGCCGAGTTCTACCACACCAATCCAACTTGTCGCCTAATTAAAGTGGATATCGAAACCGGTGAGTTGGAGGTGATCCATCAAGACACTGCGTGGCTGGGTCACCCAATTTACCGTCCGTTTGATGACTCAACGGTTGGTTTCTGTCATGAAGGTCCGCATGATTTGGTGGATGCGCGCATGTGGCTGGTCAATGAAGATGGCAGCAACGTTCGTAAAATCAAAGAGCACGGAGAAGGTGAATCGTGCACGCACGAGTTCTGGATTCCAGATGGCAGCGCAATGGCGTACGTTTCTTACTTCAAAGGTCAAACTGATCGCGTGATTTACAAAGCCAACCCAGAGACATTAGAGAATGAAGAAGTGATGGTGATGCCACCTTGTTCTCACCTTATGAGTAACTTCGATGGTTCTTTGATGGTTGGTGATGGTTGCGATGCGCCAGTTGATGTTGCAGACGCGGACAGCTACAACATCGAAAATGACCCGTTCTTGTATGTATTGAACACAAAAGCGAAATCGGCGCAAAAACTGTGTAAGCACAGCACATCTTGGGATGTGTTGGATGGCGATCGCCAAATTACTCACCCGCATCCGTCATTCACACCGAACGATGATGGTGTGTTGTTTACCAGTGACTTTGAAGGCGTTCCTGCGATTTACATTGCGGACGTGCCGGAGTCTTACAAACACTGATTACGTCAAACATGATGATGAAAAACGCCCGGTGATGCCGGGCGTTTTTATTAGGATGAGAGCTGGAATCGAAAAGACATGAACCACTATTGGTTGGATTCCGCGTCTTCACGTTTAATCACTTTGTGCCCATCTTCAGACACGCCTTGCTTCCAATAGCTGCTGATGTAGATATTCTCGCGATCGACTTCTTTCTCATTGCGGAAATATTGGCGCAGTGCACGCATTGAATCGAACTCACACGCACACCATATCGAAGCGTTACCATCTAACCACTTGAGTTCGCGAACGCCATCAGCCAAGGCTTGCCCTTCGGTCAGCCAAATCAACTCCATGCCTGCTGGCGCGTGTAGGGGTTGGATGTCGGCTGGAGACATCACGCTGATCACTGCATAGCCTTTGGCCTCTTCTGGCAACGTACGAATTTTCGCAGAAAGCGCTGGAAGTGCCGTCATATCGGCAGCCATGAAGAACCAATCCGCCTCAGTATTTAAGTTGGAGATGCTACCCGGCCCCACGATGCTGATCGTGTCGCCTTTTTGCGCGGCCATTGCCCAATGTGCGGCAAATCCGCATTGCAGATCTTGCGTTACGTGTCGGACGAAATCCACTTCGATTGAGCTGGTTTCTGGATGAAAGCGTCGAATTGTGTAGGTGCGCATTATTGGTCGGTCGTCTTCTGACAGGATGCTCAGATCCGCGCCGCCCATATCGTTAAACAGTAATTTGATGTAACTGCCTTCGCAGTCACGAGGAAAGTGGCTCAGCGCCTCACCTTGCAAGGTAATGCGCTGCATGTTTGGAGTGATGGTTTCTGTGTCTGTGACAACAAGCATTTTAGGTTGAGGCTTCTTTTTCATTGTTACTTTACTCGATAATTATTCTCTTTCTCATTTAAAGGTTATCAAGTTCCCTAACAAGAGGGTAGCGTCTTTAAACAAATTTACACTGTGAATTAACGCCAAAGCCTCAAGAAAAATATTACCTTTATCCTTTCTCTAACCGCGTAAAGTGAGTCGTTTTTTAACCATAGATGGACTTATATCATTGGAATCGTAGACAAAAGCAACAGAGCGGCCATGCTGTAGTTGAACCCCTTAACGCGTTTATCGGTGGTCAACCAACGCTGCAATTGCATGCCTGCCGCCGTCCAAAATGTCACCGATGGCAAGTTGGCTAAACAGAAGATACCGGCGATAAAAGTCAGTTCAAGCCAAGAACCGCCGCTGGTGTATACCGTAATCGCCGTCAACGCCATCGACCAACCTTTTGGGTTCACCCACTGGAATGCGACAGCCCCTAAAAAAGACATCGGGCGAAAATCGTGTTTTGCTTCGGTTTTGTCGCTGGTGGCGATTTTGTACGTCAAGTACAGCAAATAACTCAAGCTCAATACTTTCAAAATGGAGTGGGTGAGCGGGTAGGCATGGAACAGGCTCATCAAGCCAATGCCCACCAAAATTAACATGGCACCAAAGCCGAAGGTAATGCCCAACATGTGTGGGATAGTGCGTTTAAAGCCGACATTTGCCCCTGAGGTCATCAACATAATGTTATTGGGACCCGGCGTAAAAGTGGAGACAAAAGCGAACAACGCCAAAGCGCCCAGTTGATGATATTCCATAGATTGTTCCTTGAATCAGTTCTCGATAAGTTGAGAACAACTATAAGTAGAACTGAGGTCAATATTGTGCTTTTATTTGATGATTAGAAACTAAATAAGCAATGAAACATCATCATGGATAGATTTGACGAAAGAATATTGCAAGTGATCAAACGAGACGGAAGAATCTCCAATGTGGAGCTGTCGGAACGCGTTGGTTTATCTCCATCTGCAACCTTACGCCGAGTGCAAGATTTAGAGCGTAAAGGCGTGATCAAAGGCTACCGAGCAGTACTGGATAATCAGCAACTTGGCGTGGGTTTTGTTGCTTATGTGTCGATTGGTTTGGCCTCGCACTCTAAGCAGGCACAGCTGGGTTTCGAAGAGCATGTGCGTTTTGTAAACGAGGTGGTGGAATGTCACAACATCACTGGCGCGAACGAGTATTTGCTGCGTGTGGAAACGCAAGATCTCGCCGCTTATAAAGCGTTTCACGCTGATGTGTTGGGTGAGTGCGAACACGTCAAGTCGATCACAACCATGGTGGTGATGGACACACCAAAAGACGAGCGCTAGCCAAACGAGAGTGACAGTTTTTGTGGCACACGAATTTGAAGTGACTCGAAAGAGTCAGTCGAGTATGAGAATGGTTCACAACAAATGCTGGAAAGCAGATGGCACTCTTACAATTTCCATATTTATTCTCACCTTCTAAATAATCCCATCCTGCTAGTTTTGCTTAAACCGCTTGTGTTTCAGAGCGGCGAGTCAGCAAAATTAAGGATGAACGATGAAATCACATGTAACACTTCCTCTTTTGAGCTTAAGCGCTGTTGCCGCATTGAGCTCATTTAACGTCAACGCCCATGGCTGGGTAGAGTTTCCAAGTGCTCGTCAAAATACGTGTTATTTAGACGGTGGCTTTTGGACCAACGAGATCCCTAACCAAGCGTGTAAAGCGGCTTTTGATGAATCTGGCGCGTACCCGTTTGTGCAACGCAGCGAAATCGCGGCGAACGTACCAAACTACCGCGACATGGCACACGTTCAGGCGGTGGTTCGTGACGGTGAACTGTGTTCTGCCGGCGATGCCGCTAAGAAAGGCTTGAACATTCCTTCTCCAAACTGGCAGCGCACCAATGTTACACCAGATGCAAACAACCAGATTGAATTGGTGTTTTACGGCAAAGCGCCGCACAACCCATCGTACTGGGAATTCTATCTCACCAAGCCAACTTATGATGATTCAAAGCCTCTTACTTGGAGTGATTTAGAGCTGATCGACACCGCAGGTGATGTGTATGTTGATGCGGAAAAACGCTACCGTATTCAGGTGACTTTCCCTGCTGATCGTTCCGGTGATGCGGTGCTTTATACTCGTTGGCAGCGCATTGATGTCGCTGGGGAAGGTTTCTACAACTGTAGTGACATTACGTTAAACGGAACGGGCACGACGCCACCGACTGACCCTGTTGATCCAACCGAACCGGGCAACAATCTGACATCTCTAGGCTACTTTGTTCAGCAAGGTTTTGGGCCAGTAGAGTCTGGCGATACGGTGCGTTTCCGTACGTTTAATGCGACGGGGAATGAAATTGTCGATATTTCACTACCAATCAACGCAAACAATACGGCGACTTGGGCGGCAGAAATTGCGGATCAATTTAACGCGCAGCAAACGGGCGATTGGTATGTGGGCATTTGGCATCAAGAGATGAACCACTACATGTTCGATAGTAAGAACGTGAATGCAAACCAAGTATTAGCGCCAAGTGCAGACTTCAGTTATGCGTTGTCACTGATCAAAGCGGATGTACCGCCACCAGTTGAACCAACCAACTTGTGGGACAAGACGGCCGTTTACAACCAAGGTGATGTGGTGACGCACAACGGCAAAGAATGGACTGCCCAGTGGTGGACGTCTGGTGAGGAACCAGGCACAACGGGTCAATGGGGTGTATGGCGTTAAGCCAGTTATTTGGGCCCTGAACAGTAAAACCCTTCTCATGTGAGAAGGGTTTGTTTTTTCAGTCTAAAACGACCACTTTGGTTGAGTGGTTGTCTTGAAAATCAGAGCACATATCGTTATTCGCTTGCTCTCCACTCGCTCCAGTTGAGCATCGCGTAGTCTGCCAGTTTTAGCATCGGAATGTCTTCGTGTGTATCACCGTAGGCATAAACAGACGCAAACTCGTCGAGCGAAAACGCCGCCTTAACGCGTGAGACTTTTCTTTCTAAACTGCAATCACCTTGCTGGTAAAAGCCACTCAGTTTTGGCTGTTCTGAGATCAGTTCACTGCACAGCAAGTGGTAACCGTTCGCCTCACACCAAGGCTTGAGATACGCATTGAGTGATGCCGACACCACCACAATGGTATCGCCTCTGTGTTGATGCCACGCCAACCTTTCCATCGCTTCTGGCCGTAAGTACAGCGGGATCACTTCGTGGGCAAACTGAGCGCCAATCGCTTCAATTTGCTGCGTTTCTTTCCCTGAAAATGCAATAAAACTGCTGAGTGGGCGCATAACACGAGCGGGTAACACTCCGAGTTTGTACAGCGCATAAAATGGCATGATAGCGACCTTTCCTACTCGTTTGCGCAGGCCATAAGCAGAATAGTGGAGGAAAAGGCTAAACATATCCTCTCGGGTGATGGTGCCATCAAAATCAAACAGTGCCAGTGACGGCTTAGTAGTATCGAGCAAATTCAGCGCCTATTTTTTGGTTTAAGATCGTTTTGTGTTTATTGATAAAACACCGCCAACCAGATGGTTTCTTGCGTTGGGTCAGTCCAGCTCACTTTGTGTTTGGTATGAGCTGGAATCGTAACGTGATCGCCTGTCTCAAGTCGTTGCACTACACCTGATTCAAAAGTCAGCTCTCCTGCTCCTTTAAGAACCAATACCCATTCATGTTCTTCTTGATCGTACCAGCCACTTTCGGGCGAGGTTTGCCCCGTTGAGACAATGCGTTCTATACGCAGGTTTTTGTGGGTCAGCAGGTTTTCGAACACTTCCTCGTCGAGGTTATTCGGTAAGTCTTCAAACAGGTTCATGGCCTTTCCTTAGAGAATGATCAGTCCAAAAGGCGCAAGCAATTGCTCTTGTTGCCAATCACAAATTTTAACACCAAACAGAGAAACGCGGCGAACATCCAGCCCGTCCAGTTCGACATGAGTCAGATCACACTGCTCAACGTTAAAGGTTCCCCATTGTTCTGGCGAGAATTCGCAGCGAGATAAATCCGAGCCTTTGAGAGTTGCCCCTGCGAGGTTCGCACCGTTCCAACGGTTTTCAAAGAGGTCACATTTTTCTAGTAACACTCGCTCGAAGTTACAGTAGGTGAGGTTGCAGCCAGTAATAAAAGCAGAACAGAAAAACATGGTGTTACTGACGCGATTAGCAAAGTTCGCACCTTGGAAGTTTGCCCCTTTGAGATCGCACTTACGCAGCTCCAAGCCCATACAATTTGCGCCGTTAAACAGGCTCATCGCCAACATACAGTTCGTGAAGCTGGCATCTTTTAAGTTCGCGAAGCGAAAACTACACCCTTCTAGCGCTTTGGATTCGATAAAGCGACAGTCGATGAACTTAGCATCGCGCAGATCGGCATGGTCGAAACTGCACATATAAAAGTGGCAGTTTTTAAAGGTGGCATTCTGAAAATCGTGATGAGAAAAGTTTTCTCGTTCAAAAATGAGATCGGTTTTTAACATGTCTTCTCCTTAGCTGCGAGCAGACTAGCACTCCAAGTGACTGATTTTCCAGAAAAATAACTTCTTGTATTTCAGTGTTTTACAAACCCCTCAAATCGCAATTTTAAGGGGTCAAATGAGCGTTTTAAGTGGGTTGTTTTTTGAAAATAGAAGACGTAGAAGAAGAAAAAAGTTTTTGCTGGCTACGAGCCTTAGCGAGAGGATTCGTGTTTTTGAGTAAGCATGGCTTCTCACACGCACAGTTTGCATTACAGGATTGTATCCGATTTGCATAATTTGTTGATCGCTATGGCGTTTCTCTATACAAAAAAACTATATTTTTCACAAATTGATTTCCATCAAAATAGTAGGGTTTCTATGTGCTAGATTGCGCGCAGCTCAAAAAAATATAGATGCCCGTGTGCTTCAAGGCGCTGAGTTTACTTGAAATCTAAGGCCAGTCAGCAGGCACACCTTTGGGTACGACATAACGAAGCCCTACAAAAGGAAATAAAAAATGAAAAAAACAATCTGCAGTCTAGCAGTGGTTGCTGCCCTCGTGTCACCAAGTGTTTTCGCTCATAAACAAGGTGACTTCGTTCTTCGTGTTGGTGCGGCGTCTGTCGTTCCAAATGACAGCAGCGATAAGATTCTTGGTTCTCAAGAAGAATTGAAAGTGGATTCAAATACGCAGCTTGGTTTGACGTTTGGCTACATGTTCACAGACAACATCAGCCTAGAGCTTCTAGCAGCAACACCATTCAGTCACGATATTTCAACAGACTTGTTAGGTCTTGGTGATATCGCGGACACCAAACACCTTCCACCAACGCTTATGGTTCAGTACTACTTTGGCGAGCCACAAAGTAAGTTCCGTCCATACGTTGGTGCAGGTCTCAACTACACCATCTTTTTTGATGAAGGCTTTAACAACAAAGCGAAAAACGTGGGCTTAACTGATCTTAAGCTAGACGATTCATTTGGTTTAGCAGCAAACGTAGGCGTGGACTACATGATCAACGATCAATGGTTCCTTAACGCATCTGCGTGGTATGCAAACATTGAAACAGAAGCAACATACAAATTTGGTGGAGCGAAGCAAAAAACCGACGTCAAAATTAACCCTTGGGTATTTATGATCAGCGGCGGTTACAAGTTCTAAGAAAAGCGGTAGTTACACACATTACACGCGCATTACAATTATTGGCATGACTTTAGGGGCGGTTACGGGGACTGCCCCTTTTTTTATCTGCATTTCCGTGTGTATTAGATTGCACACGATTCAAGCAATAGTTCAAGGTTTAAAACTGGATCTTAACCTTGCAGATCATTTTATTGTTCCAAGATCGAAAAGTCCTACACTGGTCAC
The DNA here is from genome assembly GCF_002002385.1 of Vibrio sp. SALL6. Lineage (NCBI taxonomy): Bacteria > Pseudomonadati > Pseudomonadota > Gammaproteobacteria > Vibrionales > Vibrionaceae > Vibrio > Vibrio sp. SALL6. The sequence goes on along the minus strand of NZ_MQVK01000006.1, from coordinate 43,888 downwards.
ATAATTGAACAAGTGGACAATATAAATGAGCGGCGACATCGCGAAGCATTCTTCCGCCAGATCTAAGCTGGTAAAAACTCTTTTCTTCACTCTCTGTGTTATCGCATTTGGTGCGATGTATTGGTCTTGGCAGTATTCAGACAGTCACCCAAGCACAGAAGATGCCTATGTTAGGGCAAAAATTTTGTCGGTAGCGCCTCAGGTAAAAGGCCAAGTGGTTTCTGTGGATGTCAAAGACTTCCAATCTGTTAACAAAGGTGACCTACTGCTGAAGATAGATTCACGCCCATATTTGTTGGCAGTGAAGCAAGCAAAAGCGGCATACCAATTGGCGGTCCAGCAACATGACGTAGCCGATAAGCAGGTAACTGAAGCTGTTGCGGGCTTAGATGCGGCGCGCTCTAACCTGACAGAAGCGCAAGTAGAGTACAAACGTACGGATTCTCTAGTGAAACGCAAACTGGCGTCAGACCAAGATTTAGATACGGCGAAAAACAAACTAGCCAATGCTCAAGCGAGCCTAGAGCAAGCGCGCGCGACGGTAGAAAAAGCCATTGCGAACCGTGGTGAAGAAGGCGCAGAGGCTGCGGTTGTTCAACAAGCGGCGGCACAGTTAGCGCAAGCGGAGCTGAACTTGAGTTACACTGACATTACGTCACCAGTGGATGGCATTGCCGGTGAAATCAATACGCACGTAGGCTCGGTCGTTAGCGTGGGTCAAACGCTGTTCCCTGTGATTTTAAAAGACAGCTATTGGGTACGCGCGAATTTTAAAGAAACCGATCTTACTCATATTAAACCTGGCATGCATGCGGATGTGGTGATTGATATGTACCCAGACGTGGTGTGGAAAGCAACGGTAGAGCAGCTGTCGCCTGCGAGTGGTACATCGTTCTCCTTGATGCCACCAGAAAACGCAACGGGTAACTGGGTTAAAATCAAACAACGTTTCCCTGTACGTTTGGCATTAGAAGTACCGGCCGATGCGCCGCAACTTCGCGTGGGTGCGAGCTCAGAAGTCACCATTGATTTGCAAAGTAGCGTGCAATGAACCATCAAATTACGGCAGACAAACGGGGGATTGCCACCGTCGCCGTGATGCTTTCTGCCATCATGGTGTTAATCGATATGACCGTTGCGAACGTGTCGCTATCGCACATGATGGGCGCGTTGGGCGCAACGGCAGACCAAATTACTTGGGTGCTGACGGGTTACAGCATGGCGGAAGCGATCTTCATTCCGATGACCAGTTTCTGGGTGTCGCGCTTTGGTGAACGCAAAGTCATGCTGGTTGCTGTGATCGGTTTTGTGATTGCCAGTGCGCTTTGTGGGCAAGCACAGTCTCTTGAAGAGATGGTGCTATTTCGCATTATTCAAGGCGCTTTCGGCGCGTCGGTGATTCCATTGGCGCAGTCGACGTTAGTGCAGATTTATCCGTACGAACAAAAAGGCAAAGCGATGGCGATTTTCTCCATCGGCATTTTGCTTGGTCCTATTTTGGGCCCAGTCGTGGGCGGAGTTATCACCGACAACATCAATTGGCGCTGGATTTTTTACATCAACTTGCCATTCGGTTTGATTTGTACCTCTTTGATTTATCGCTATATCCACATCGACAACAAATCCAAACCTAACTTTGACTGGTGGATCATCGGTTACATGGCGTTAGGTGTGGGCGCGTTGCAGTTTGTGTTGGATAAAGGTAACGAAGAAGACTGGCTCAACTCACGCATGATCCAGACCGCGATATTACTCGCTGTCATGGGGTCGGTGATGTGGATTTATCGCAGCTGGAAAACCAAAAGCCCAATAGCGCCATTATGGCTGCTTAAAGACCGAAATCTTATGGTCTCGTCGTTGATGATTGCCGTGGTGTCGATGGCGATGTTTGGCCTGACGACTCAACAACCGATGCTGTTGGAAAGCTTGCTGGATTATCCGGTCTCAACCACTGGCTTATTAATGGCACCACGTGGGTTGGCGTCAGCGGCGATGTTGATTTTGGTGATTAAGCTCAATCCGCAATTCGATCCCAGAATCAAAATAGTCTTTGGCTTGAGCTGCATCGGGATTGGTAGTTATTTGATGACGCAATACTCACTGCAGATCGATACATTTTGGATTGTGATGCCGAGTATGATTCAGGGCATGGGGCTTGGTTTAACCTTCTCGACTCTGTCCACCTTGGCGTATTTAACGATTCCGAAAGAGCAATCTGTCGCGGCGGCAAGTATTTACAATCTGTTCCGTACGATTGGTAGTTCGTTTGGTATCTCTATCGCCACCACGTTCCAATATCGTGATAGTCAGCAGCAATGGCATGCGCTGGGAGAGGGTATTAATCCTTATAATCCTAACTTGCATTACTGGGCGGCCAATCAGGGGCTTTCCATTACCGACCCGGTTGCGTTAGACCAATACCAGCAGATGTTGCAGCAGCAATCGCAAATGGTCGCGTTTGTGCACACCTTCCAGCTTGTGGGAGTGATGTTCGTGATCATGATGCCGATGCTGGTTTTCATCCGGTCGCGTGAATAACAACAAGTTCCGGTGAACCGTGTAAGAGAACGCCTCTCAAGTTGTGTCAGCTTGAGAGGCGTTTTTTATTGGACGGTGTCAGTGAAAGAAGGACGTTTACTCAAACGTCACTTCGTCAAAATGCGGATTGGCTTTGAGCGCGCGCATTGCGACTAATTGTTCAGTCGGGAAGGCGGTGTGCTCACCATCCATATCTAAAAACAAGCACTCTTGTCGCTGCATGTCGTAGCCTGTGTCGAACGCGTTGCCCTGATGAGTTTCACCATTTTTTAGTGTGATCTCGATAGGGAGCTTAAACATACAGGCGATTTCAATAAAATCGTATTGGCTGCAAGTCACCATAGTTTTCTCCTTTCAAACCGACGCAGTATTCAGAAGGTTTGAGAACCGTATCCTTAAATAGAAGACGTTTGATTGAAACTGAATCTTCATCTTACACCTCATTTTGGTCACGAAATAGACATACACGCACGTTTTAATAAACCTACTGTTGAGCGTTCGCAAGCGAGACAAAACTACGATATGTCTGAGACGATACTTAAGCGCACATACCTAACGAGTGAACAAAAGACACAAAAGCCAAGTTCACTGATTCCGCCTCAAACCTACCATGCGCAGTTGGCGCACCGTATTCACTACTCGCCTCAATTTGAAAACGGCCGCGTTAAAAACGAGATGCCAAATGTCCCTAGTCCGCAATCATTCTGGCAGGTGTGTTGGAGTTATCTTGGTGGTAGAACGCCGTTGAGTCCTAACGAACATCTGCCACATTCCCCAATTCAACCTACGCAGTTTGCGCAGCGAAGTGAATCGATGCGCCTTACTTGGCTGGGCCATTCCACTATGCTGGTGGAGGTCGATGGCATTCGAATTCTGACCGATCCGGTATTTGATTACGCTTCTCCGTTCATCGCAAAAGCGTGGTTTGAACGCAATATTCCCAATACCCATGCCAGAGATTGTTTGCCGATTCCTGAAATCATCGTGATTTCGCACGATCATTACGACCATTTAGAAGCATCGACCATACGTTTCTACGCCGATAAACCCGTGACGTTTTATGTACCCTTAGGGGTTGGCAAGCATCTGATAAAGTGGGGCGTTTGCGCAGACAACATCGTGGAATTCGATTGGTGGGATAGCGTGCACTATGCTGGAATCGAATTGATTTGTACGCCTGCTAACCATAATTCGGGTCGTACTTATTTCGATAAAAACGCGACCCTGTGGGCTTCTTGGGTCATCAAAGGCAAAGAAGAGACGCTCTATTTTAGTGGTGATTCAGCTTACGATTCGCACTTTTCCGAGATCGCACAGCGATGTGGACCAATCGACATTGCCTGTTTGGAAGTGGCTGCCGATGTGAAAGGCCAAGGTTATCCGGTCGAAAACTGGGGGCACATGCAGGCTCATCATACCGTGCAAGCGTTTCACGATTTAAATGCGAAAAAACTGTTGCCAGTACATTGGGCTACATACGAGCTGTTTACTCACCGTTGGGACGAACCGATTTCAGATTTGCTTGCCCATTGTCAAAAAGAACATATAACGCTGCTGACGCCAATGCCGGGGGAGAGTTTTTACGTTCATCAAGAACATATAAATAAACAGTGGTGGCGAGAAAAAGAAATATGTGAGCCAGCTAGAATTTTGACTTAATAATATGATCTTACTTCAATAATTATTTTAGAAATTAACTTTGTTATTTTCAGAATATAACAAGGTTTTTACTGGTCATTGAAATTAAAAATTTCCATAGATTCACTTTCCAATTGTGATCTCACGCTTTTATAAATCGATTGGTGTCATTTTTTGATACTTTTCATCTGAAAATTTGCGCTCTTATCAGAAAAGTTTTAGTAAAAATCTTTGCCATCTTAATTTTACTCTTCAAAACAATTATACTGACTATTATCTTGATAAGCCCATAGAGCAATGGCTATAACTTGTTCTTGATGGGTAAAATGTATCCAGTTAAAGAAAAGTAAAAAAATCTAATGGATAAGACATGTTTTACGCCAACAAGATAGAATATTGAGACCAAAATCACAAGAGTAGGACTCTCTTGAATTTATCATCATGGATGCTGAATAAATAAAATACAGGCATTGTTAGATGAATAATTCTGCAACGTATTTACTTGCTGCTTTACGAGAAAAAATAAAAGAAAAAGGCATTGGATATTCCGAGCTTTCTATTGGACTTGGAATCCCGCTTTCTACCATAAAAAGGCAGCTTCACAATACGTCTCTTGGTTTAGATAAAATCTTGTTGTACGCCACGCACCTTGATACGGATTTGGTTGAGTTATCCATGCGAGGTAAGCAGCTGCAGCAAGAGAGTGAACAGTTTATCACCGACACCAACAGTGAGATTTTCCATCAATATCCTCACTTATTTGATTTTCTTTATCTTTTGCGTCGACCTGAGTGGTCTTTAGAAGAGATCGCACGGAGATACCAGCTGAGTGATACTTCCGTTGCGCTCTATTTACGCGCGCTAGAAATGATGGATTACATTGAACTGAAAGGGGATAAACACTATCAATTTAAAGATACAGGCCGCTTTATTTTTGAAGAAGGTTCAAATTTAGACACGCTATTTGCACAGCGCTTTCGTGAAGAAGTGTTTAGCCACGATATTCGGCCTCCAATTTGTGTTGGACGCATTGCGATTACCGAAGAACAAGAAGAAAAACTGGCAAATGAAGTGTACAACAAATTAATTGAGTTTGATGTTCAAAATAAAACCAGTGAAAACAGTCAACGACTAAAAAATGTTTTACTCACTTTTACGCCTGGTAATCAGATATTTTTGGCTGACACAATTCCGAATATTAATGGCGATTTATTAAAAGCCATCACTGTCGCTAAAGAAAAATAAAAGAATAATTATTGGAAGCTCGTGCTGATTTAGTGCGAGCCGGGCTTCTACACACTAAAAACACTCATTTATATAAATGAGAATATAAAAATAACGTAAATAATAGGGAAAAAGTATGTTTAAAAAGAGCACACTTGCCATTCTGATCGGGGCTACTATTTCGCTTGTTGGATGTGGTTCCAATGATAAAACTGAAATCCGTTTGCCACAGGCGCCAACTTCAGAATTTACTAACGTGATTGATCGTACTGGTAATCCAACTTACCTGCGTGATTACGACAGTTATTCGAACCTGAAGTACAACGCACTCACGGACAACGGCGCGTGGCATGGCCATTTGCTACCTGAAGATGCGGCGGGTTATGGCGCTTTCGGCGGTATTATGCAAGTGACGCAAGAGTATGCGCATTTTATGTCTGGCCAAACGTTCGACAAGCTCACGTTGACCGACAAAGTGAGTGGCCAAACTTACGATTTATCGAACGCAGAAGCGAAAGTCTATTCTATTCCAGGTGCGTTAGTGCAGGTGTTGGACTTGGGCGATATTCACGTGCAAATGGTGCTGCGCTTCGTGACTGACCGTTCTTCGCTGGTGGAAACGCTCATCACTAACAAAACTGATCGTGATATGAACTTGGCGTTGGAGTGGGACGGCGAGTTGGTGAAATACGCGCTGTCGACGCGCAAAGACCAAACCGTGGCGCAGTACTACCCAGATTACAAGCGCCAGATTTCGACCATTGAGAACGGCATTAAAATTAACTTTAGCGAGATGAAAGGCAACTGGGCGATCCGTAATGACCGCGATGCCGAGTTCCGCATTACTCGTTCTCTACCGACGAAGACGTTCACCAACGAAACCTCATTCAGTTCTACCGCGGAGATGAGCCTACCAGCTGAGCAAACATCGGCGGTTTATACGGCGTATTCTAACCTGCACAATGCGAAAGAAGTGCAGTCAGAATCGTTGAAATTGCAAGATGTGTTGGCGAATCCAACTCAATACATGGAAGCGTCGAAAGCGCGTTGGGACGGCTATTTAGCGAATGGCCTTATCAACAAAGAAGCGACAGCAGACCAAGCTCGCGTAGCGGTAAAAGCGATGGAGACCCTAAACGGTAACTGGCGCTCTGCGGCGGGCGACATTGAACAAGCGACAGTCACGCCATCGGTCACTGCGCGTTGGTTCTCTGGTAACTTAACGTGGCCGTGGGATTCGTGGAAACAAGCGTACGCGATGGCGCATTTCAACCCAGATGTTGCGATGGACAACATTCGCACGGTATTCCAAGAGCAAGTTCAAGCTGATGACAAGATTCGTCCGCAAGACAAAGGCTACTTGCTGGATGTATTGACGTACACCAAACCTGTTAGTCGTGGTGGTGCTGGCTCTGAAAACTGGAACGAACGCAATACGAAACCATCGTTGGCGGCATGGTCTGTGATGGAGGTGTATCACGCTCTCGTGAACCAGTTTGATCGCCCAGAAGACGCGCAAAAATTCATTGATGAAATGTATCCGAAGTTGGTGGCATACCATGATTGGTGGCTATCCAACCGCGACCACAACCAAAATGGTGTGCCTGAATACGGCGCGGCAGTGGACCCAGCACACAACACGGAAGAAGGCGTGATGTACGTTTGGGTAGAAACGCGTGATCCTAACTTCACGACCATTATTCCTGCAGAAGACATCATCGAGCAAAACGGCAATTCTTATAAAGTAAAAGGCATGGCGTCTTACAATAAGATTCTCGATGAAGTGGATTACATGACGATTCACGTCGGCGCACAAGAAGCGGCGGGCTGGGAATCGGGCATGGATAACGCGGCTCGTTTTGGCTTTATCTACAACATCCACAATATGAATTCGCAAGCTGAAGACATCAGCAATCCAGACAGAAATGTGGATCAACTTGGTCGCTACGCGGCAAGTGCGTACGGCTTTGATAACAGCATCAAGCTGGAAGGCGAAGAGTGGGTGTACAGTAATACGTCAGCGGAAAACTTAGCGAAACTCGATCTTGCGAAGAAAGATTGGGAAGTTCGTTTTGCAGAAAACCGCACCAACAATAACGCAGCGGACGGCGAGCTGCTTGGCTTCTCTATGCTGCAAGAATCGGTGGATCAAGCCTCTTACATGTACTCAGACAACAAATACTTAGCGGAAATGGCGAAGTTGGTGTCCGATGGCGTAGAAGGTAAAGACCGCGCGCAAGAATTCCTGAACGGTGCCGAGAAAATCAAAACGTACATTAACCAATGTATGTTTGATGAAAGCACAGGATTCTTCTACGACATTCACTTAAATGTGGCTGAAGATGGCACTACTCCTGCGCCTCTTGCAAATGGCTGTGCGGGTTTGCCGATTGTAGAGCGTGGACGTGGCCCTGAGGGTTGGTCGCCGCTGTTTAATGGTGCAGCAACGCAAGAGCATGCCGATAAAGTGATCGCGGTGATGCGTGATCAAGACGAGTTCAACACGCCAGATAAATTCCAAGGAACGGGAGTGCCTTTGCCGACCGCATCGCAAACCAACCCTGCTTACGGTAAAGATGTGTACTGGCGTGGTCGCGTGTGGCTAGACCAAGTGTACTTTGGCTTCCGTGCAATGGAAAACTACGGCTACAAAGAAGAAGCGATTGCAATGGCGAATGAACTGTTTAACAACGCAGAAGGTATGACGGGTGACATGCCAATCCGTGAAAACTACAACCCAGAGACGGGCGCGGTACAAGGTGCGTCGAACTTCTCTTGGTCTGCGGCGCATTTGTACATGATGTACAACGGATTCTTCAAAAACTAGATCGCACATATTAGGCGCTTTGGATGACCCCCTAGCATGCGTAGCGCTTAACGAACGATAATTCATTGATAAATAAGATAAACCGGACTGTATTGGCAGTCCGGTTTTTTTATGTCTCTTGTCACACAGATTTTAGTGCTGGGTCAGGGCGCGTTGCCAAATCGAAAGCATCTCTTCACTAAACAAGTAAAAGCGCATGTCGAGTGCCGCGTATTCCGGTCTTTGGCAAACGGCCATCGCGACTTCTGCTGCTTCTTGAGGTGGGTAACCATACACTCCGCAAGAAATCGCAGGCAGTGCCACACTTTGGCAATGGTTGGCGAGCGCGAGATCCAGCGAACGTTGATATGCAGATTCCAACACCGCTTTTGGATCGGCGAATTTATCGTAAATCGGGCCAACGGCATGAATGACGTAACGCGCGTTTAAATTGCCAGCCTCAGTAATGCGTGCATCACCAAATGGGCAGCGAATACCGTCAACATCATCAACGGCATAACACGCATTGATAAGCGCAGGCCCTGCTGCGCGATGAATGGCACCATCGACGCCACCTCCGCCGAGCATTCTCGGGTTTGCTGCATTCACGATGGCATCGACATGTGCGGTGGTGATGTCGCCTTGGACTAACGAGATCGCGTTCATTTTTTTGAGCCTTCTACAATGGTGAGAAACAAATGGTCAGTAACACAGTTAAGTGTAGCTTACTCATCAATCACTTGAGGTTTTAACTCGACGACATTTCCTTCCGGATCATGAATATAGAGTGAGCGACCGAACCCCTGTGCGCCGTAGCGCTTCGCAAACTCTTCGGTTTCAATGCCGTTCGAACGCAGATATTCCAGTATTTCATTTTCGCAAAAAGGCGCTAGTTGCACGCAAAAATGGTCAATATTACGACCATTTTGAACTGGTGGCTTTCCGCCAAGTTGCCCTAACTCGCTGTCCACCGTCACCACATCAATCAATGCGTTACCAGCCCTAAGCTGGGTTAAACCAAGCTCCATTACTTCGCGCTCGACTGGGCAACCCAAAATATCTCGATAGAAATGCAACATGGCGTCGAGGTTGCACGTTCTTAACACGACATGATCAAGGGCTTGGATTGCGATTGGGTTGTTGGTGGGCATGCTTCACTCCTTTTGTGCGGTTATGGAAAAGTATACGACCTGAACGTCCATATTGATCGTTAAGTCATTTTTAACATATGCACATTTGGTCATAAAGAGTGCGTTTAAGAAGAGAGAAAGAGTTTTTGGCGAAACGCCTTGATGTGCGACCGCGTCAGGCGTTTAGGCCTGTAGCAAATTGGTCACGCGCCCAAGCTCGCAAACGTTGATGGGAAGTACTCGATTCATCTCGTTTATGGAAAATCAGTTTATAGCTGACCGGCTCGGAAAACATTGGAGTTTGAATGACTTGCAGATTCAAAGCATCTTGCCATTTCTGCGCCAAAGACAGGGGAAGCACGCCTAAGCAATCGTGTTTCGCCACATAAAGCATCATGCCAGAGAGCGATGTTGTCATCATTTCCACATCACGCTCTTGTAGCCCTGGCTGGTGAATTTCGATGTTGCTAACGGGGAAGTCTTCGTCTCCGACAAATCGACAGTGCTTTTCAGAATAAAACTGTTCTTGTTCGATTTTTCCTGCGATACGTGGGTGATCTTGACGACAAATCACCACCATTGGCTCTTCAAAAACTGATTCACTGATAAATGATGGGTCATGAATGGTCGTTGGGCTAATAATCAAATCGATCTGTTTAAGTCGGAGATCATTCAATAACGAAGGTAAATCCGTATCGGCGCAAATGCTGATCGTGTTGGTTGGTGTTATGCGGTAGATCAGCGCTTCGTTACAGCTCAGGCGGAAAGTGCTTTGATCGGAAATGGCATCATTGATCATCGCAAACGCCTGATGAAATTTAGGTAGCAACTGATGCGCTACAGAAGTGAGTTTGATTTGTCGCCCATCCTTCACAAATAACGATTTGTTGGTTTCTTTTTCCAAACGCTTCATGGATGCGCTAATCGCTGGCTGAGTTAGCCCTAGGTGCTCTGCGGCGCGAGAGTAAGATTGATATTCAGCAACAATTAAAAAGGTTTGGATTAGATTAAAATCCATACGATACCTAAATAAAAATAATCACTAGATTGAGTGGGTGGCTCTTTGATTTTTGGGCTAGATGTTCGCCCTAGATACCCACCTTGAAATAAGCCCCCTTAACGCACTTACGAGCTAAGGAGGCGACAGAGCAGTGGTTCGTTAAAACGAATTATTTAACTACTTTGATTTCAGGCATTTGATACTCACCACTTTGGATTGCATCGTCTGCGCCGTAGAAACGCATGATGGCGTAGAACGGTTTTTCAGGTACTGGCAAGAAGTTTGGATCGTCTGCACGGCCTTTCTCGTTCGCACTCATGTAAATGGTGTAGTAACCGTCTTTGTCCGCTTTCATGGTTCGGTCGCCACGACTGTGACGGTTTAGGTCATTTTTCGCCATCAAACGGTTGTCGTTGCCGTAAATAGTAACAGACCAGAATTCGCTGACGTTCGGCGCCTTAAAGCGCATCACGTAATCATGCTTCGAACCATCCAGTTTTTGACCAGTGCTGTCGAAATCTGATTTACGGTAAGACGCTTCGATAGGTGGTAAGCCCCACTGACCAAGGTAAGTACCTTCTGCAAAAATATCGCGTGGCGCATCGCCCAAGGTATCGCGTGTACCAAGCAACGTACGAGCATCTGTCATTTTAGGTGCAAGTTCGACGAGGTGTTCCATGCCTTTCTTCTCACCAACTTTTGCCAGTTTTAGCTGCTCAGGTGTGAAGTCAGTTTTGCATGGTTCAACGCCGATAGATTGGTATTTGTCCAACCACTGTTTGTCCGCATTGCCCATCGAGCCATCACATAGCACGAAGTTCACGCGTTCAAGCCATGTTGAATTTTTTGGATCTGGATACGTTCTTTGTACTGGTTTTGGACCGTTCTTACCTAAATATTCCGATAGGGTACGAATGTTCCATTGGTCCATGTAGTTAAGCGCGACTTTTGCATCTTCGTCATTCACTGCCATGATGCGACCCATCAGCTTCACAAGGTTACTGTCTACGCGAACCACTTCGTCGACAGAAGCTGGCACTTCACCTTGCCAATCTTGTGCTGCAAACATGAACTGGCCGCCTTTTGTGCCACGAGTACGAGAACTGAACGCTGCGTTGGTGTAGTGGCCCATGTCCATTGTGTGCAAGATCCAGTAACGGCCTTCATCCATATCAGGCACGCTTACAATGACAGGTTCTGCAGCAACATCTAACCAGCCCATAAGGTGAAGCGTATCGTTATTAATGGTTGGGTGAGCGGTGTAAGAGTCATCAGCTAGAGCACGAATATTCTGAAAGCGGTTGAGTGGATAGTTGTTTTCTACCGCCGTGTGATAGAAAAACTTGTACGCTTCATCAATCGAGTAGCCGTAGATATAAGCATCTTCTGCAAGATCAACATTGGTGTTAGCCGCAAATACAGGGCTGGCTCCTAGCGCTGATAATCCCAATAGAGTAACGAGTAATTTTTGTTTCATGGCTGGTTTCATCCATTTGGTTGTGAGGATATGTTTCCAGCTAAGCTTAGTCGTTAACCCGTTTATTACAGAAATGAATTGTGAGTATTTAGTCTATATCAAAAGTGATATACTTTGAGAAAAGCTAAAGAGATAATGTTGATGAACTTTGATTACAATTTGCTCAAGGTGCTTGCAGTGATTCTTGAAACACGTAACACCACAACGGCTGCAGAGCGTTTGTGCACCAGCCAGCCTGCTGTGAGCCGAAGCTTGCGTAAAATTCGGGATTTGTTTAACGACGACATTTTAGTGCGTAAGGGCACCAATATGGAGCTCACGCCGAAAGCCGAAGAGATCAAAGCGCAGCTTTCTGGGATCATCAACGACATCGACAAGCTGGTGAATGTTTCTCATAGTTTTGATCCCGCGACCGAGAGCAGTGTGCTGCGTGTTGCGATCAACTCGTCCATTGCGCAATGGTTTTCTGCCGCGTTTACTCAGCTGCTAGCCAAAGAAGCGCCGTTTATGAACTTGGTGATCGAAGACTGGACGGAAACCACGCCAGACAAAATTGATGCGGGTGAAATCGCTTTTGGCATCAACTATTTCCCTATGGAATTGCCGAAGCATCTGGTTCAGAAAAAAGGCGGGCGGGACGACTTTGCTCTGGCCTGCCGCGCGATGCATCCGCATGGTGGCAAACGCATGTATTTGGATGACATTTCAGAGTACGCGTACGCGGTTCACATCATCCAACATTGGAATGAAAAAGAAGATCACATCTCGCGCTTATTACAGCCTTTTTCAGTTGTCCCAAGAATTCAACTGCGTACCACGCACATCAACACTATTTTGAATTTGGTTGCGGATAGCGATGTGCTGTTTCCTTGTTCGCGTCACTTGATCAATCAGTTAGATAAGCGTTTTTCTTTTATCGAATTTGATGACGCGCTGCCGAAATTAGAGGGTAACTTCGGTTACGTTTACAGCGTAAAGCGCCGTAATGATCCGTTGATATTGTGGGTTAACAATACCGTTGAATCGTTGATGAAGTCGTTAGGCATTGAGTCGTAACAATGGTTGGTGAAACGGTTTGAACAACCGGGTTCAATAACGCACTGATCCCGGTTGTGTTGCTTGATGCAATTACTCGTATTCAGAAGCGTAAGTTTCTTCATAAGTGTGCGAGTAAAGCTCGAACAGGTTGCCGAATGGGTCTTCTAGATAGACCATTTTCGCAGGCTTGTTATCGTCTTCTGGGTGGTAACGCATGATGTCCATACGCACTTTGCCCCCCAACGCTTCAGTGCGCTTGATTGCACCTTCAAAGTCGTCCGTCTGCAAACAGAAATGGAAGATACCGATGCGAGAAAAATCCACTTCATGGCGCGCTTGACGCTCTTTCATTTCAAATAACTCAAGTCCGATGCCATCACTTGTCACTAGATGCGCAATGTTGAAGCCTTTAAAGCCCTCACCAAAGACCGCAATACACATTCTGCCAATTGCGGTTTCACGTTCTTCAATCACTTTCGTGTTGCCCATAACGACTTTTAGACCAAGCGCTTGCGTGTAAAACTCAACCGCTTTATCCATATCTCCGACCATAATACCGACATGATTCATTTTCATTTGTTTGCTCCCAACATGTGTGCTTAAACGTTGTTTTGTTTCGATGTGGGAGAGTATATGGTGCGGTTTTAATTACATTAAATTATCATAAATTATAAAAATAATAATTTTATGTAATTGGTGTGGGCAAAGCTCGAGTTAATTGGCTAATGCCTCAACAGCTTGCTGTACCGAGGTGAAGTGAATTTTGATGATGCACCTTTGTGCGAGACTAAACTCATGCGACTGGATGAGTGACGTAACTTCCTCGACGGACAGAGTGCGTTCTTCCGGTTGTAAAACGGTGGTGTTCGAATCGTTGTATTGCAACCCGAACGTGTTGCCATTTGAGTCAATTACGTAATCATCTGGCCCCCAAATGAGCGCTTCGCATTCGGAATCAAGATCGGCATGAGAACGCAAATAGATAAGTTCATCGTCGCCATCGAGTTTCAATAAACATGGCCATGTAACCATGGGGCCTCCAGTGTAGTGGCTAAAATTGTTTCAATGTCTGAAAGGGCAAGGTGAGCGCTGGCATTCAAGGTGTTGACCTTAAACCGCAGTCAAAAATTACGTGTGTTGAGCAATAATCGAAAACAGCTCGTCAACCGTTCTTGCCACGTAATCTGGTTGCACGCTCCAATGCTCTGGCATCGCGCCGCTGTACGCTGCTGCAACGGCAATCACCTTACTTTGGCCACCCAACTGATGTTCGATGTTGCGTGCGAATTGTGTGTCGGCTTCATGGTCACCGATGTACATCAGCTGTCGATTTTCTGCGTGACCAAAAATCGACTCAACGCATTTGATGCCACTGTACGCATCGGGCTTTTGATGCCCGTTCGAGACGTCATCATACCCGACGATGGATTTAAACGGCGCGCTGATGCCGTTGTCGGACAGCACTCGATGAATATTGCTTTGTGAGTTTTGAGAGCAAATGCCGTGAGGCAGCTGCGCAAACTCTTTAATGACGCCATCAATGCCTTCAAACAGGGTTACTGGTGTTTGGTTTTTCTCTTGATGCTCTGCCCATAAACCACCAGCTTTTAGCATTTCATTATGGGACATGCCGTAGTAATCCACGTAGAGCTCTTGCCAGTTTTTCGCTGCGTGGTTTGCGTAGTGATAGTTGGCTTCTGAATGGAGATATTTCGGTAAATTATCGCCAGTTAAATGCGGGGCTACGATGGATAAGATCGCTTTGGTGATGTCGATGTTTTTCGGTACAGAGTTTACGAGTGTCCCATCGTAATCCCACAATATGGCGTCTAATTTCATTCAACGTTCTCGTTGTTATTGATGGTTAAAAGCTGGAACCGGGTTGCTGCAAAAATGCTAACTCTTCAGATGTGCTTTCTCTACCCAAGATGGCGTTGCGATGTGGGTAACGTCCAAATTGGTCGATGATGGCTTTGTGTTTTAGCTCAAAATCGTAGTTATTTTCAAGCCCTGATGCGCGAAACAATTTCTCAGCTTCGACATGAATACGTCGAGATTCGCTGTGCATAAACGGCATGTACAAAAAGCTTAGCTGCTCAGGCGCTAATTCTTGATCGTGTCCTAACCGAATTGCTTCTTGAGCCAATGCTAATGCGAGCGGGTCTTGAGCAAATGCTTTTGGGGTGTTGCGATACACATTACGTGAAAACTGGTCGAGGGCGATGATTTCGGCCAATCGTCCTTGTGCGCTGTCACGCCAATTAAACAGTTCACAACGAGCTGCTTGTTCTAGTACCGAGGTAAATCGTGACGCAATATGTTTGTCCAGTTCTGGGTTGTTTTCAAACCAGTTTTGAGGCGTTAGCTCTTCGAACCAGAACTTGATGATTTGTTGATGCATGGCGCTTCCTTTTGTTGTGCCTTAATAGTAAAAAGCCAGAAGCGTGGCTTCTGGCTCTTGGCGTGTTATCGACCGTAAGTCTCTACGATGTAACGTTCAAAATCGTCACACATTTGTTCGTCAGATATGACGTTGCTTGCCAGTTCTTTACTGCCGTCGACGACTTTAATCGTCGCGTTCAATGAAGCGACTGGTGCTCGTTCTCGCGTCGCAAGTGAGTCGATTTTCTTCTGCTGCACTTCCCACGCCTGTTCTGGGGATAGGTTACACACGTCTGCAAGGTACTTGGCGTTAAAGCCTTCACCAGTCAGGCTGACAATGGTTTCGTTGTGCGACAAGTGATTGCCTGCGTGCCAGTAGTGTTTTGCCAGCAGTGGGCCAATTTCTGGGTTATCCGTCAGATAGCCAAACTTCTCAAGGAAGTATGCGCGGGTCTGATACACCGCCATGTGCGCGAGTAGATAACCTTGATACGCGCAAGCCGCTTCGTCGGATAGCAAATGCGGAATCGCCATCAGTGGGCGAGGGCTGCATTCCAAACCAAGGATCTGTTTTTCACAATCGCGAGCCAGCTTAGTGATACGCTCTGGCGTTAACTCATCATCGCTCAGTTGATATAACGCGCGCTCAAAGTAAGGCACAACCAAGATGCTACGTTCTTCATAAGCTTTGAATGGCTGACGACTGTTGATCATCGCTTGAATTGTCTCATCAGGAACCGAATTCCCTTCATCATCCAGTGCGTACTGTTTTAGCCAATCGGCATCGGTTAACAGGCTGTCACAGAACATCGACTGAGTTTCTGCATAAGCCATCGACGTCGGCGCAAACTCCTGAGAAAAACAAGGCGCGTTCATTTTTACATTCGCAAAGTGTGCTGCGTGGCCACCTTCGTGGAACAGCGTGTTTATGCCATCGTAGCCGCTGCCCACTTGGTCTGGTTTGGCATTGCTGGTGAAGTTCACCTGTGCTGCGACCCATTCGCCTTGATTGTAGAAAGAAGGGATCGGGCCGTGGCAGAACCCGTTCGGGTACTTACCTTTGCGGTCTAACAAATCCAGCGTTAGCGTCGCGCCAGAGTAATCAATATTCAGACGACCAAACGATTCTACCCAGCGTCTCAGAGACTTAGAGAACGGCACGTATGGGTCAAGGTCACGCATGACGTCACCCGCGAACGAGTAAACAAAGTTGAAGCCAGTGAGTGCGCTTGCGCCTTTCTCTTTCGCCAAGTTTTCTAAGCTGTTTAGGTGCGCATCTCGCGTGCGTTGTTCGAAATCTTCCAAAATCTCGAATAGCTGCTCAGAGCTCATCTTTTCCGTTTTTTGCACGGAGTAATCAAAGAAGGTCGCATAACCCAGTGAGCGAGCGAACTGGTTGCGCAGTTTGATCAGTTCTATAAAGCCGTTTTGCAGTAGCCATTGTTCAAGGTTCAGCAACGCTTGATGAGCCGATTGGCGAACTTCTTCATGATTGCTGGTGCGAATGGTTGAGCTCAATACTGGCAGTGAACCTTCTACTTGCTTGCCGTTTTCATCGGTAAACGTTTGTACGTGGTTCTGTTTTTTCTCGAATAGCTCAGCTTCAAAGGCAATGAGCTGATTTTTCAACGCTTGTGCCTTTTCGCCCTCGATTGCGTGAGATTCAAACATCGCCAGCCAACCAGAAAGACCCGTAATGGTTTGCTGTTTCTCTTGTGGGTCGGTAATTGAGTCCGCGGCTTCAAGCTGTTGTTTGATGGCAGTAATTTGCTCGGCGTTGCTCAAAAAGCTTGTCCACGCCGTTTGTGCTTGCGTCGAGCCATCATGGTCATCGCTGATCCCCATGTAAGTTTCCCAAAAGAAATTTTCTTTGGTGCGGTGAATCGCGAGGTAACGTTGATTGAGGTCGTTGAGATAATCCGTTGCGGTCATTTTGATCCTTCAAATGGTTTCGTTATGTAGACAGTTGATTATTGCACGCTTGGCCGCGAGAAAGGAGCGACAATCTCATTTGTCGATTTTGCATCGCGTAAACGTGATTTTACTATTTGTTTACATTTTAAATGGTTAGTAGGTTATTTGTTGTGGAGCACCTTACGTTTGGGCGCTGATGGTATACAATTTATAAAATTTCTTGTTGCAGTCGTACAAAGCGGAAACGAAATGATAAATAAAGCAAAAGTAACGTTGCTGACGCTAGGAGTGGTTTTAGCGGGATGTTCGTCAGTGACGGCTCCTAAAAAGGATGCCATTGAGAGTATTCAGCAAAAATGTGCGGTCATTCTGAGTAGCGATGTTTCTGATGATCACCGTTGGCAGGTGTATAACGAGCTGATGCAAGAATATGCGGTACATGCCATTAAAACTCAGGCTCAACTTGACCGTTTTGAAGCGTTTGTTATGCGAGTGCAAAGTGATGATTCAGGTCAGCTGATTACTGAGCTGATTGAAGTCACTGACTGGGGATGCTCAAACGGCAATTATCTTGAAGAGATGGATATGTTCATTCAAGAGGTTCAAAAGTAAAAAACCGAGCGTTAAGTCGCTCGGTTTTTTGTTTTTATAGCACTCTTTTTTGTAGACTCTAGTGCGCTGGCTCGTCGGGACGTTTACTCTTCTGGGTACTCGCCCATACCCTCAGTTTTGCCTTCTGCTTTCCAGTGCTCATTGGCATCATAAGCTTCATCGCATAAGTCCACGGTGTAGCCCATTTCAGTAATTTCCTTCAAAGTGAGGTTGTCAGCAATTTTGGCAATTTCGCCCGCTTTATTACGCAATTCCATCGTGTTTCCTCCGTTATCGCTCACTTGCAGCAACGTGACTACAACGCCTAGTAACAAGGCATCGAAGTCTCTTTGCTTTAAGTATATATCCCTCTGTTCAAAATGACGGATTAAACCCTTTTTTATGTGTGGTTAAGGCATAATGATTTGAGCTACGCCTGCAATTTGCATCGACAGCATCGCGATAGCACGCTATTTGTGATTTATTGAGTGATTCATTTATAAGTTTGGAAAATCGAAATGGTGATTCTCGACCACTCCTTAGCACAGCAAATTGTTGATCGAACCATGTCCATCATTGGTCACAATGTGAATGTGATGAACTCAGCAGGCATCATTATTGGCAGTGGCGATCCCAAACGCGTTGGGCAAGTGCATGATGGCGCGGTATTGGCGTTGAATCACGGCGATTCGCTAGAGCTGAATGAGCAGCAATGTTTGACGTTGCAGGGTGTCAAACCCGGAATCAATATGCTGTTGAAATTGCATGGCGACGTGATCGGTATTGTTGGTGTGACAGGTGAGCCGGAGAAAATCCGAGATTTCGCCAAACTGGTCAAAATGACCGCTGAATTGACAATCGAGCAAGCTGCGCTGGTGGAAAAATTTCAGTGGGACAGACGTCATCGCGAAGAGTTTATTCTGGCTTGGATCAATGGCAAATTGACCGATGAAGAGCTGAAAGATTGGGCGATGCGTCTTTCTATCGATGTTACTCAACCACGGGTGGCAACGGTGATTGAAGTCTCGACGCCGTCCGCCTCAAAAAGCATGAAGAGTGTGCGCAATATTGTTGAGCTGCTTGAATACCCAGAGCGTAACAACCTAGTTGCGATTGTCTCAGTGAATGAAATTGTGGTGCTGAAACCGTGTCATTCCGCCAAGCAGTGGGATAGCCAAATCGAAAGTGAACGCATTGATAAGTTGATGTCGCGTTTAAGCGATCACGATTCACATACGTTTCACATTGCGCTAGGGCAGCTGTTTAATGAACCTAAAGATGTCGCGTTGTCATACCAAAGCGCGAAGCAAGTATTAGCCATTGGCAAGCAGTTCTACCCAGAGAAACGTAAGTACCTGTTCGATGAACTTCGTTTGCCTGTGCTGTTAGCGCCGTTGGCGGATATTTGGCAAGGTGAACAAATAATTGATGGCGTGAAACGGTTGAAAGAGAAAGACAAATCTGGGCAATTACTGAAAACCCTAGATGCATTGTTTGAATGCAATGGCAATGTAACGGAATGCTCTAAAATGCTGTTTATTCACCGGAACACTCTGCGTTATCGGTTAGAAAAAATCACCGAGATAACAGGGCTGCCAACCACCAATTTTGTGGGGTTAGCGGAGCTTTATATTGCGACTCGGCTCTCAAAAATGGCGTGATATTGTGCATTTGCACAATACGCATCATTTTTTGACCACATCATTTGTCACTCCGCCTAAAGGAATTTGAAAGCAAACGATTAATAATTCATGCGTCCCTACATGTTGAGTGAGCCAACACGGACTCGCTCAGCAAAATAAGAATAAATGGAGTTATCATGAACCTTATATTAATCCTGCTCGGGGTGATCGCATTTATTGTGCTCACGACCACCAAATTCAAATTACATCCCTTTTTAGCGCTGATCATCGCGGCGTTCCTTGCGGCATTTGCTTACGGCTTACCGGCAGATAGTATTGCCAAAACCATTGCTTCTGGCTTTGGCGGCATCCTTGGTTACATTGGCTTGGTTATCGTTTTAGGTACCATCATCGGTGTTATTTTGGAGAAAAGTGGTGCGGCGATCACCATGGCCGATACGGTTATTAAAGTGTTGGGTGAGCGTTTCCCAACATTGACTATGAGCATCATCGGTTACATCGTTTCTGTTCCGGTATTTTGTGATTCAGGCTTTGTCATTCTGAACTCGCTCAAAGAATCACTCGCGAAGCGTTTAAAAACCTCAAGCGTTGCGATGAGTGTGGCGTTGGCTACTGGCCTATACGCGACGCACACGTTTGTGCCGCCAACTCCTGGCCCGATTGCCGCTGCGGGTAACTTAGGCCTGGAATCTAACCTTGGTTTAGTGATTGGTGTGGGTGTGTTTGTTGCAGCGGTTGCGGCGCTAGCAGGTATGTTGTGGGCGAACCGATTCCAACATGTAGAACCAGATGGCATTGAAGCCGCAGATGAAATTCAGCATGACTGGCAAGCACTCAAAGCGTCTTACGGCAAATTGCCAACGGCGAGCCAAGCATTCGCTCCTATTTTTGTTCCAATCTTATTGATCTGTTTTGGCTCTATCGCGAAATTCCCAAGCCTACCGCTGGGCGAAGGTTTTGTGTTTGATGTTCTGACTTTCTTAGGACAGCCACTAACTGCATTGGTGATTGGCCTGTTCCTTTCTGTTCGCCTACTCAAGTCAGACAACAAGATTGAAGAATTTGGCGAGCGAATCAGCCAAGGTATTACGGCTGCTGCGCCTATTCTTTTGATTACCGGTGCGGGTGGTGCATTTGGCGCGGTATTAAAAGCAACGCCGCTAGGTGAATACTTGGGTACGACGTTATCGGCGCTGGGCGTGGGTATTTTCATGCCATTTATCGTTGCGGCTGCGCTAAAATCGGCGCAAGGTTCGTCAACGGTTGCGCTGGTGACCACATCAGCTTTGGTTGCGCCTATGCTTACGCAATTGGGGCTAGATTCAGAAATGGGCCGCGTATTAACGGTGATGGCGATCGGTGCAGGTGCGATGACGGTTTCTCATGCAAACGACAGCTTCTTCTGGGTAGTTTCGCAGTTTAGCCGCATGTCGGTGGGCTTAGCGTACCGCGCGCAAACCATGGCTACGCTCGTTCAAGGTGTCACGGCAATGGCATTGGTGTACATTTTGAGTCTCGTTCTCTTATAAGTCTCTGGAAATACGTATGAAAGTGGTAATTGCACCTGATTCATTTAAAGAAAGCTTAACCGCCAAACAAGTGAGCGAGGCGATCAAAACGGGTCTTGCTCGCGTATGGCATGATGCCGAGTTTGTTACAGTTCCGGTCGCAGACGGTGGCGAAGGCACGGTTCAATCTTTGATAGATGCAACTCAAGGCAAACAAGTCTTCACAACAGTGACTGCGCCATTAGGGAATGATGTTGAAGCGTTTTATGGCATCCTCGGCGACGGCGAAACTGCGGTTATTGAAATGGCGGAGGCCAGTGGGCTACACCTTGTGCCGAGTGACGCTCGCGACCCAAAACTGACCAGCAGCATTGGTACCGGACAGTTGATCAAACACGCGCTAGACAGAGGTATTCAACGCTTAATCATTGGTTTGGGCGGCAGCGCTACCAATGATGGTGGCGTGGGTATGTTGACCGCGTTGGGGGTGGCGTTTCTTGATGAATCTGGCCATGCAATTACCCCAAATGGAAGCGGGTTAGCGGCGCTTGCGTCCATCGATATTTCTGGTCTTGACCCTCGTTTAGCAACTTGCGAAGTGTTGGTAGCGTGCGATGTTGATAACCCACTCTGTGGTGACAAAGGCGCGTCGGCTATCTTTGGCCCGCAAAAGGGAGCGACGGCGTCAGACGTCACTCTGCTCGATAACGCATTGCGCAAGTTTGGCGAGTTGACGGAACAAGCGACGGGTAAGCATGTACTGACTCGTGAAGGGGCGGGTGCTGCTGGTGGTATGGGAGCGGCCTTGCTCGGGTACACGCCAGCACGTTTGCAACCGGGAATTCAGATTGTGCTAGAAACGGTCAAGCTTGCTCAGCATGTTGCGGATGCGGATATCGTATTCACAGGCGAGGGTCGCATCGATCATCAAACCGCACATGGCAAAACGCCGATGGGCGTTGCTAAGGTGGCAAAGCAGTTTGATTTACCAGTCATTGCATTAGCAGGCTGTGTGGGCGACAACTATCAGGCGGTTTATGAGTGCGGTATTGATGCGGTGTTTACTTGTGTACCAAGGGCGATGAGCTTATCTGAGGCCATGAAAGAGGCCGACGTCAACGTTGCCAATTTAGCCGAAAACGTCGCGAGAATGTGGCAAATTAAGTCGCACTGAGGGCGATAACGATACGAGAAAACTCCACCTTGCGTGGAGTTTTTTGTTGTTACCTGTTTGCGTGTGTGGGCATAAGTTCATTTAGCAAGAGCGAGTTAACAGGCATGCTTTGCTATCAACTTTGCCAGTGTTTGCATCGCGTGACTCCAATCGGTTTCATGACAAAAGTTTGCCACGCTGATGCGCACGCAATGTCGATATTGCTCTTGAGTGCCAAATACGGTGCCGGGAAGTAGGCTGATTCTGTGCTTATTGCACGCTTGATACAACGCATAACTGTCCGTGTCTTCGGGCAGTCGCAACCAAAGCAAGAACGAGCCTTGCACGGCGTTGATCTGATATCGATTTTTTAGAGATTCGTATTCATCCAAGCATTGATGAAGCATCTGGATAAATCGACGCATGTTGTTTTGATAAACCCGACCCATTCGCGCTGTATGCGTTCGATACTTGCCTGACGTTAGAAACGTTGCCACAGCTGACTGCATCAGGTTCAAACTGCCCATGTTCTCACACAGTAGATATTGCTCAATTTGGTCTCGATATCGGCCCGCCAACATCCAACCAATTCTCAAACGCGAATCGAGTGTTTTGGATAACGAATTCACGTAAATCACGCGTTGCTTGTCATCGAGCAAGCTCAAGCTTGGCAACGGCTTATCATAACTTAACCCGCCAAACACATCGTCTTCGATAATAGGAATATTGCCGGACGCCAATAGTAATTGTTGACGCTTTTCTAGCGGCATCATAGCACCAGTAGGGTTGGTGAAGTTTGGTGTTACGATGATCGCTTTTATGTCCCATGTCGCCATTGTTTTTGCTAAGGCTTCGGGGCACATACCGTCTCGTGGGCAACTCGGGATCTCCACCACTTTGAGGCCGAGTGATTCGAGCATCAATAAGTTGCCAAAATAACAAGGAGACTCCACCGCGACGATATCGCCTTTTTGTGTCGTTGCGCGCAGCGCTAGGCTTATTGCTTGTTGCGCGCCGTGCGTCACCATGATTTCATCCAACTTGGCTGGCGTGCCCAAATCTTGCGTGATTTTCGCCAGTTGTTTAATTAAGAGGTGATCACCGGGTGGCAACTGGTAATGGCTCGGTACATGCGTTTGCTGGCGGCTGTGACGGCCAATCTCGGCGTACAAGCTTTTGATCGCGGGGGAATCAATGTTTGGGTGGGCAGAGCCAGCGGGCAAACGCTCTTGGTATTCAGGGTACGTGAGGATTTCTTTACAGATCGAGAGCAAATCCACGCGAGTCGGATCCGGAATTGAGCGAGAGGTCGGCAAGGCGATTTTCACTCGATAACCCGATTTGGGAACCGAGTACACCAAGTTTTGCGCTTCCAGCTCTTGATATGCACGAATCACGGTATTTTTGCTGACGTTTAACTCTTGGCTCAATGAGCGAATGGAGGGCAGTCGATCATCCGCTTGATAAACGCCACCATTGATGGCTTGTTTGAGGTGTTTTTCCACCACGAGGTACTTATTCCCTTCACCGCTTCCCAATAAATCTGTACCCATAAAAACACTTCCATCTGTCACTTTTTGAAAACACTGTACCTAATTACATTAGCAGCATCTCAAAACATAAAACAAGCGTGAGTGAGGCGAACATGTTAATCCGAGCCATCCCTTTTGTATTTGTCATCCTTTGGGCTTCTGGATTTGTTGGTGCGCGTTTTGGTTTGCAATATGCTGAACCAGCGACACTACTTTCTATCCGTATGGCATTCAATGTCTTACTGTTTTTGGTTCTTGTGGCGGTATTGCGTAGAAGGTTGCCGACAGGGAAAGATTTTTGGCACAGCTGCGTAGTCGGGGTGATGATCCACGGTTTCTATCTGGGCGGTACTTATTTCGCTATCGCTTTGGGTATGCCAGCGGGGTTGAGTTCGTTGCTGGTGGGCATTCAGCCGATTTTAACCGCGGCTTTGCTGGTGGCGTTTGTTCGTGAGGAATTTAAACCCTCGCAATGGCTGGGTTTGGCTCTTGGTTTTGTCGGTATCGCTATGGTGTTGATGGGCAAAATGGAGTGGCAATCCGAGCAGCACAAAGTGTTGGCCATTGGTTTGTGTTTATTGGCTTTGGTTGGTATCACGCTAGGGACGCTGTATCAGAAAAAACATTGCCAACAAGTGGATATGGTTGGTGGTGCGACAGTGCAATATTTGGCCGCACTCATCATGTTTCTGCCTGTTGCGATGCAGTTTGAAACCATGCAAGTGCAGTGGGAACTGGAGTTTATTTTGACCGTGTTGTGGTTGGTCGTCGTGCTCTCTTGTGTGGCGATTCTATTGTTGCTGTACATGGTGAGAAATGGGGCGTCTTCGAGTGTGGCGTCTGTGTTTTACCTAGTGCCGCCAACGACGGCGATTCAAGCTTGGCTCGCGTTTGGAGAGTCGTTTGATTGGATGGGCATTTCTGGCTTTGTCCTAGCGGCTACGGCGGTGTATTTGGTGGTTAAAAAACCAGATCTGACGATAAAAAAGGCTATCAAAACGGAATATACCTAAATTAGGTAGGGACATTCACGTGCCAGTGAGTACAATTCTGCCTCATCTTAATCCGTGGAGCAGAGTGATGACGGCAAAGCCAGACCGAATGACCGCGATGCGTAATATCATCGACCAAGTAAAAGCTGAACTACCGATTTACGAACCGGAAACCTTTGTGTGTGGGCCGGAGGGGCAGTGCATCGGTTGTCCGAAGAAGTTACTGGAAATGGTGGATTCAGAGCTGAGCTATTGGGAATCGGCTATGGAGCGCGGCATTGTTCCGCAATTCGATGAAATTCGTCGTTTTGGCAAAATGTGCACGAATGTTCGTCGTGGTCTGGTGCGAAATAATGTGCCTTTACTCAATAGCTAGAGAGTGAAAATCGTCTAATATCTGATACATAGCGTCGTTTTGTTGCACTGCTCTTTGGCTGCTGTTCTCAAGTTTGAGTGGTGTTTGTCTCTTCTTACCCCTTGGGCCTTTAATCGTAAGAAATTGGCGATATATTGGCTCGGTCTCACATGGATGTGGGGCTATTGTCTTGGGCTAGTTGAGATAGGAAACGTGAAATCAAAGGGATTTACGCTGATGGAAATCACCATAGTGCTCACCACTTTGGCTTTCATCGCATTAGCTGCTTTACCAGTACTACTCGATATTCATCGCCAAGCATACGCTGCGATGCTGCACAGTTCTCAGTCTTCTTTAGGTACGGCTCTCAAATTCTTCCATGCTCAATCTGTGATTGATAACGCTTACGACCAAGAGCACGTTCACTACATTGACCGACAAGTCAAAACACGCAAAGGCATGCCAGAAGCCAGCGCCGACAGTATTCGTGCTTTATTAGAAATAGACCTGCCTGCCAGAGGCTACTCGAAAATTGACGTGCCGTGCAAAGGCAGTGATTTTTGCATCATCGGTCAGCAGCACCCAAACAGCGCTCATTTTGTCGCGATTCCTGATTATCAGTTCTTAGATAAATCGGGCGTTGATCGCGTGGTGTACATTTGGCCGCAGGGTTACACATTGGCAGAAGAAGCGTGCTATTTCTACTACGTGAATCAAGCCTCGACCGATTCAATTGTTCGAGGGCATGTGACGAAAGGATGTTAGTCCCAAATAAGTGGTGCGAACAACGGTTATCGAGAATCTACAAATCGGGGTTGTTCGAACGGCGTTGCGCTTTATTCAATACCATTTTTTGACTCATTAAGACTTTGCCATTTGGCAAGATCACTTCCCCAAGTTCTCCCTGATGTTCAAACCCAAAGCGTTCATACAAAGCAATCGCTGGTGTGTTGGTTTTGTATACGTTGAGTACGATTTGGTCGTAGCCAAACGCCCAACCGCGCGCGATTGCCATTGATAATAATTTCCGTCCTAATCCTTTGCTTCGATAGTTTTTGTCGATGTGAACACCAAGAATACCGACGCGAATGAGCTGCCCGCCTTCGTAACCGCACATTTCTGCAGGGAAGATTTCAACGCTGCCGATAAGCTCTTGGCGGTCAAACGCGACAAACTGAGGGATGGATTCGTTCTCAACACGTTGCAGGATGCTACGAAGTGTTGCGTTATCGGGGGCTGGAGAAATCAAAAACTCCCCCTCGGAGTACACCCGATTCCACAGCGCGGTGAAGCGCTCGAGATCGCTCACCTTGATGGGTCTGATTTGCATTCATCTTCCTTGATTAGTGCAGGTAACGGTTAGGGTATAAGCTCAGATAAACAGCGAATTTGATTGGGAATGGGCTCGGCTGGTGCATCAGCGCCCGTTGGGTTAAACCAAATTGTGTTTACGCCCGCTTGCATGGCGGGATAAATGTCTTTGTGAGGTAAATCGCCGACCATGGTTATTTCACTCACGTTAACCCCCAACTGTTTTGCGACGGCGAGATAAAACTCAGGTTGGTTTTTAGCGATACCGAGGTTGGCAAAACAAAAATAGCCATTTAAGAATTGGTCCAAGTCGACGCGGACGAATGCACGTTGAACCTCTTCCATGTTGGAGTCAGACGCGCTGGTCGCAATATAAATGGGATGATTTTGGGAAAGTACTGCCAGCGTTTCTGTGGCCTGAGGAACCGTTTCTACGTGTTCCCAATCGCACATTTTTCCTTGTGCGTGAGGGAAATCTACCATCAAGGTGTTCCCCCAATCGAAAAGATAAATCATGTTCGAATCTCCTTTATACCCAAGCATTTTGAAGTCACTTAGGTATATCAGTACATCATATCGCCTTTTCTAAAATCGGGGGACAAATCGAAGTGATAAATGCGATTTAGTCGGCTTTAGTCGTGAAAAGCGTTTAATTGCCGCTATCGTTACAAATGTTTCAGCATAATGCGTGAGTTAGTTTTAAAACCTTGATTATCGTAAAAACGCTGTGCTGGCTGATTGAATTCCATCACTTCCAATCGAACTTGCGTGGCATTGGCATCGCGCGCCCATTGCTCGCAAGCTTGGAGCAGTTGACGACCGATTCCTTGCTGTTTTTGCTCTTCATCGACAACGATCGTCCCCACGCGGCAAATTGGGTCTTTGATCAGAAAGCTGACGGTGTCGTTTTGGGTGATCATCGCGGTTAAGAAGCCGAGAATTTGCTGTTCGCGCTCGGCAACCAAAAAGAGTCGCTCTTTGTTCTCTAGTGCTTGTGCAAGAAATTCGCGATCAGCTTCTGAAGGCGCAACAAAGGCTTCTGGCGCATTCGCAAAATGCAGTGAATTGATCTGCAAATTAAGCTGAAAAATTCCGTCTAAATCATTGGGAGTAGCTTGTCGGATATGGATTTGCATTCTATCTGCCCCCAGCAATATCGATAAATGATCCTGTGACATAAGAAGCTTCGTCACTCAGTAGCCAAGCGATCGCATTCGCCACTTCTTCTACTGTGCCGCCGCGTTTAAGAGGAATTTGAGGGCTCAGTCTATCCACTCGGTTTGGTTCTCCGCCGTCGGCATGCATATCGGTATAAATGAAACCAGGTCGAACGCCATTGACGCGAATATTGCGCTCTGCCAACTCGAGCGAGAGCCCTTTAGTTAAGGTATCCATCGCGCCTTTTGATGTGGCGTAATCAACATACTCAAATGGCGCGCCTGAGCGTGACGCTCCAGAGGAGACATTCACAATGGCACCGCCCGCACTGAATCGCTTCGCCGCTTCTCGACAGCAGAGGAAACAACTGGCGACATTCGTGTTCATCACAGTTTGGAAGCGCTCCAAGCTGATGTCGGCCAAAGGCGATTGGATAAACAGCACGCCCACGTTGTTGACCAAGTGCGTCACTGCACCAAATTCGCGTTCTGTTTCATCAAACAAGGAGAGCACTTGCTGCTCATCGGCTACGTCTGCGGCGATGGCAATGGCTTTCCCGCCGTTTGCTTGTATTTCTGCTACAACTCGGTCGGCGGCCTCTTGCTGAGTTCGGTAATTAACACAAACGCGATAGCCTTGCTCGGCCAGCTTTTTCGCAGTTGCGGCTCCAATGCCTCGGCTTGCGCCGGTAACGATGACTACTTTATTCAAAATACGTCCTTATTGTTGTCGCGAGTAGATTTTATCGGCGTAGTGTTTGCCACCGATTTGGTATGCGTCTGGAATGACTTGAGAGAGTTCGAAGCCGCATTTTGTGAGTACGCGCTCTGATGCGATATTTCCTTCGGTCACTGTAGCGGAAAAGCGGCGGATATCGTGCGTGGTTTCTGCCCAGTGCAGCAAAGCCTCAAGTGTTTCTGTGCCGAATTGCTGGCCATGAAACTCGGGCAGCAGCAAATAGCCTACCTCGGCTTTGTCTTCCTCTAGTACAAACCCCGTAATCCCAATAGGTTGTTGATTATTTGCATCGAGAATGGTCAAGCACAACCAATGGTCACACTCTGGTGTCCAGCTCGCTAAACGAGATTCAAACTTGTCGCGTAACACTCGCTCGTCAGGTTTATCGAAGCAGAGAGCGATGACACTCGGCTCGATATGTAAACGCTGAAATAGCGCCCAATCTTCTGCTCTGATCGGGCCCATTTTGGTTCTGGGTGTAGATATGAGAGTCGACATGCACATCCTTAATGCATCGAGTTGAATTGCCAGTCTCTCATTCTCTTAGCTTATTGATCAAACCGTTCAATTTAGAAAAGTGATTTATGTTGTGAATGTCGAATTGTGCAAAAAATTTGCGTTAGATATGAATTCATGGGAGCTAAATAACGAAATTTCATTCTTGAGACGCAGAGAGCAACACGGTAATGATGTGGATCAAGAGTTATCTACCCACAAAGTAGTAATTTGCGACCTATAATTACATTTTATTTGGAAGTGTTGCGAATTATGTCAATAAAAAAACGATATATTGCATTGCTAGTTGCTGCTGGCGTTGGTGTGGGTTGGTTAACTTTGGGCGGCAGTGCAGCGGTGATGCACTACACGTCTGACACTGAGTTTTGTGTCTCATGCCACTCTATGGAAATCCCTTATAAAGAGTATCAAGGCTCAGTTCACTTCAGTAATGCAAAGGGCATTCGCGCGGAATGTTCTGACTGTCATATTCCTCAAGAACCAATGGATTACCTGATCACCAAAATTCGTGCGTCGAAAGACATTTACCACGAATTTGTGACAGGCAAGATCGACACGCCAGAGAAATACGAAGTACATCGTAAAGACATGGCTGAAACTGTATGGGCTCAGTTCCGTGAAAACGATTCAGCGACGTGTCGTTCGTGTCATGATTTCGATGCAATGGAAGAGTTTGAGCAATCACGCGATGCGGCGAAGATGCACGAATACGCGAAAGCGAACGATCAAACGTGTATCGATTGTCACAAAGGTGTGGCTCACTTTGCACCAGAAGCAGAGCTAGACAGCAAAGCATTCGAAACGCTGATGAGCTTCACGACGAAGACAGCTGCTAACGCGAAGGTAGTTTACCCAGTAACAACGATTAATATGGGTGAAATGGGTACCATCAATCCAACAACAAAACTGGAAGTGATGAGCGCGGAAGGCGATAACCGCACTGTTAAGTTGAATGCATTCCAAATGAAAGGCGCAGAACAAGTGCTTTACATGGGAGAAGGTCAACGTGCCATCGTAGCAACGCTAACAGAGCAAGGCCAACAAGCGCTTGAAGCTGGTGAATTTGAGGCGGATGTTTACGGCAACGAATGGCGCGCAGTTTCTCTAACAGGTGCTATTGATTCTCCAGTTGTAGACACGCTTGATCCAGTATGGTCATACGCAGAAGAGTTGGACAATGTTTACTGTGCAACTTGTCACGCGAAAATTCCTTCAAATCACTTCACAGTGAATGCATGGGGACCGGTAGCGAAAAGTATGGGTGATCGAACTGATATTTCAGCCGAGAACCTAGAAATTCTAACCAAGTTCTTCCAGCACCACGCGAAAGATGTGGTTGGTCACTAACGATAAATAGAAGGATAAGATTATGACTAATATGACCCGTCGCGGATTTCTAAAAGGCACTGGTATGGCGGCTGGTGCAATGGCATTCACTTCGTTTGCACCTATGTCTGTTGCGTCTTCTAATGCTCGCGGCAAAGGCATTCTAACGGCGGGCCGCATGGGCCCAATGTTGTGTGAAGTACAAGATGGTAAGTTGGTTTCGACCACCAATGCTCTGCCTCAAACTGTACCAAATAGCCTACAAAGCACTGGTCCTGACCAAGTGCACACTAAAGCGCGTGTTAAGTACCCAATGGTTCGTAAAGGTTACTTGGCAAACCCATCAGCTCCCGAAGGTGTTCGCGGCAGCGATGAATTTGTACGCGTGTCTTGGGATGAAGCTTACAAGCTGATCCACGAACAGCACATGCGCATTCGTAAAGAATATGGCCCGGCTTCTGTGTTTGCTGGTTCTTACGGCTGGCGTTCAAGTGGCGTGCTGCACAAAGCACAAACCTTGCTGCAACGTTACATGAGCATGGCGGGCGGTTATTCAGGCCACTTGGGTGACTACTCAACGGGTGCTGCGCAGATCATCATGCCGCACGTTGTGGGCTCTATCGAAGTGTACGAGCAACAAACCACGTACCCAGTGGTATTAGAGCACAGCGATGTGGTTGTGCTTTGGGGCTTAAACCCAATCAACACTCTAAAAATCGCGTGGAGCTCAACAGACTGTGCTGGTCTTGAATTCTTCCATCAATTGAAAAAATCAGGCAAGACGGTTATTGCGATTGACCCTATTCGTTCTGAAACCATCGAGTTCTTTGGCGAGAATGCGGAGTGGATTGCTC
This sequence comes from Vibrio sp. SALL6, assembly GCF_002002385.1. Taxonomy (NCBI): domain Bacteria; kingdom Pseudomonadati; phylum Pseudomonadota; class Gammaproteobacteria; order Vibrionales; family Vibrionaceae; genus Vibrio; species Vibrio sp. SALL6. The sequence goes on along the minus strand of NZ_MQVK01000006.1, from coordinate 13,064 downwards.
CTCACCCAATGACCGACGTGGCAATGATGATGGGTATCGCGCACACCTTGGTGAAACAAGGTAAGCACGATAAAGCCTTCCTCGATAAATACACCGCAGGTTACGACAAGTTTGAAGCGTACCTGATGGGCGAAGAAGACGGCGTAGAAAAATCAGCAGAATGGGCATCACAAATCTGTGGCGTACCTGCGAAGCAACTTGAGCTATTGGCTGACATCTTCAGTAAAAACCGTACCATGCTGATGGCGGGTTGGGGCATGCAGCGCCAACAATACGGTGAGCAGCGTCACTGGATGCTGGTTACACTGGCAACGATGTTGGGTCAAATCGGTTTACCGGGCGGTGGTTTTGGTTTCTCTTATCACTACTCAAACGGTGGTAACCCTGCTCGTGATGCTGGCGTACTTCCTGCGATTTCGGCATCGCTGGGTGGTGGCTCTTCTGCGGGTAACGACTGGGCAGTGTCTGGCGCGGTGCAAAGCTTCCCTGTGGCGCGTATTGTCGAGGCGTTGGAAAACCCAGGTCAATCCTACCATCACAACGGTCATGAACTGACGTTCCCGAACATTAAGATGATTTGGTGGGCTGGCGGTGCGAACTTTACTCACCACCAAGACACCAACCGCTTGATTAAAGCGTGGCAAAAGCCTGAGCTGATCGTGATTTCAGAGCCTTACTGGACGGCGGCTGCGAAGCATGCGGACATCGTTCTGCCAATCACCACATCGTTCGAGCGTAACGACTTAACGATGACGGGTGACTACAGTAACCAACACTTGGTGCCAATGAAGCAAGTGGTTGAGCCGCAAGGTGAAGCGCGTAATGACTTCGATGTATTCGCGGACATGGCAGAGATGCTAGCACCGGGTGGCCGTGATGTGTACACCGAAGGCAAAACCGAAATGGAATGGCTGTACGGCTTCTATAAGGCGGCGCAACAAGGTGGCCGTGGCTCTCGCATTGCAATGCCGAACTTCAGCAAGTTCTGGGAAGATAACCAACTGATCGAGATGAAGTGGAACGAGAAGAACGCACAGTTTGTTCGTTACGCGGATTTCCGTGAAGACCCGATCATGAACCCACTAGGTACGCCAAGTGGTAAGATTGAAATCTTCTCGAAAACTATTGAAGGTTACCAGTTGGAAGACTGTCCTCCACACCCTACGTGGATGGCACCAACCGAGTACACCGGCAATGCAAAAGATGGCGAGTTGCAGCTAATGACCGCGCACGCAGCGCATCGTCTACACAGCCAGTTTAACTACGCGAAGATTCGCGAAGAGTACGCAATTGCAAACCGTGAACCTATTTGGATTCACCCTGAAGATGCGAAAGCGCGTGGTATTAAAACGGGCGATCTAGTTCGTGCGTTTAACAACCGTGGCCAAGTATTGGTCGGCGCGGAAGTGACTGACCGAATCAAGCAAGGTTCAGTATGTATTCATGAAGGCGGTTGGCCGGATTTGGATCCGAAAACCGGCATTTGTAAGAACGGCGGTTGTAACGTGTTAACGTTGGATATTCCGACCTCTCGACTTGCAAACGGCTGTGCGGCGAACTCGGCACTGGTTCGTATTGAAAAATACACTGGCCCAGAATTAGAACTAACAGCGTTTGAACCACCAAAAAATGGCTAGAAAAAAGTAGCGCTTGAAAGCAAGAAGCCAGCGAATCGCTGGCTTCTTTTTTTCTAGTAATCGTTCACATTAGCGTGAAGCAAGAGAAACAAACGGCATCTGTTTCTTAATTTGAAATGTCGGGAGTAAAGTAAATACAATCGCGACAAACAAGACTGAGCCTATTAAATCTTCAGGGCGATGCATGCCCAGCCATAAGCGGCTATATGCTATGCTCATTCCCCACATCCATAATGACAGTGCAGAGATATAGCACTTGTTCTGTAAGAACAACCCACCAAAGAAAGCCAAACAAATCGAAACGAAAATCGTATGGCCCGACGGGAAAGAATAGTCTTTCTCGCCTTGCCAATGGCGCGTCCGCCAATCACTGACGTGTTCAGAAATCTGGTTAATTACGTTGGCTTGTTGCTTTGTATTTAACTGATAAAACGTTTCTGGTGTTTCAATTAATTGTTCTGCTGCGAGCAATTCCGTGTACGGGCGAGGGCTTTCTGTCATCAGTTTTAGCCCCGTTTTGCTGGCAAAGCCAATCACAAGTAACAGCCCTAACATTGAGAGTTTTTGCATCCACTCAGTGCGACTTGGCTTAAAGCGAAATAAAGAAAGCAGTAGCAGTGTTAAGGTAATTAAAAAGCCTTTGCTGCCAGCAGAGTCAGTGAGCAAAGTAAAAGTAATACCCAGACTTTCAGGCACCTGTGAAGTGAGATCGTGATAAGAGCCAAACAGCGACATTGGGATGATGCCAAGAACAAACAAGGCGAGCATCATCAATCCATATTTTTTGGTTTTCATTGAGAGCGTTTTGTTTTTATTGAGGGTTATTCAACCACGTGAAAATAAGGGACTTATCTTACGTTATCTGGCGTGAAAAACTTATCAACGCTTTGTCAATTTGACGAGAGAATGAAGGTTGAGTGATGAATTGATGACATTTATCCGGAAGGTAAAGGCGCTCATCCTTAAGCGCTGGGGTCTTAATCCATCAGAGAAAGTAAGTATTCTGCTGCTTTGGTTGGGTTTTCTGCATGACAAATGGCAGAAACCAAAGCCAAACCATGTACACCTGTCGCACTCAGGGCAGGAATGTTGGTTTCGTTGATGCCACCAATAGCGACGATTGGTAAGGACGTGGTGTTCAACGCCATCTTCAAACCTCCAATACCCCAGTGTTTTTTGGTGTTGGTTTTGGTCGGCGTAGCGAAGATGGCACTCAAGCCGATGTAATCAATGGGCAGAGAATCCGCCTCTGCCAGCTGATCTTCAGTCTCAATTGATAAGCCGAGGATCTTGTTTGGGCCAATCAATTGACGAGCGATCTCTGCTGGCATGTCTGACTGCCCGAGGTGAACACCATCGGCATCGACGGCAAGGGCAACATCAACACGATCATTGATGATTAACGGGACGCCAGTGCCTTCAAGGATCGTCTTCACGGCTTGAGCTCGTTCAATAAATGCACGAACGTCACCATGTTTTTCGCGCACCTGTACCATGGTGACCCCACCTTCTACCGCCTTTCTTACAACGTGTTTGAGAGTGGATAAATCTTGTTGGTCGTCGGTGACTAAATACAAACGATAGGCGTTCATTGTGTTTCCTTTCGCCTCCCACTTTCGTTGGAGTGAGAGGCGTTTAAAGCATTGAGAAGCGATTTATCTCACTTGTAATTTAAGACGTGTTGCCAGTGTTTCTTCATCCAGTTGGTAAAGCTCATCCAAAAGATGCATTTGCAAGCTACCTGGCCCTCGCGCTTGCTCTGCCGCAATTTCACCCACAACGCCAAGCACCGCTGCCGCAGCAAGGCCTGTTTCGTCGCTGATTGCTGCGAACGCGCCTGTCAGTGCGGTTAACGTGCAACCCATGCCCGTTACGTATGGCATCATCTCGTGACCATTATTCAGCTGGACGGTTTGTTCTTTTGTCACGATGTAGTCAGTTTCGCCGGAGATCACCACGCTCGCTCTGTACTCTTCAACCAAGAAGTGAGCCGCCCCAAGGGCTGCATCACTACTGTCGAGTGCATCTACACCTTTGCTTTGCGCTTGCTCACCAGCGAGAGCAATGATTTCGGAAGCATTACCACGAATGATTAACTTGTTTGCAAGGCGGGCGATTTCGCGCGAGGTTTCGGTGCGCAGTGAACTTGCACCGCAACCGACAGGGTCGAGCACAACGATTTTACCGTTCGAGTTGGCTTGCTCGACGGCATAGCTCATGCGCGGCGTCCAAACGCTGTCTAGGGTGCCGATGTTGATCACCAAAGCGCCTGCAAACGACATCATTTCAGCCATTTCTTGCTTTGAATGCGCCATGATTGGCGAAGCTCCGATAGCCAACAAAGCGTTCGCCGTGTTGTTCATCACCACGTAGTTGGTAATGTTCACGACTAAAGGCTTTTGCTGACGCACTGCGGTTAATGCTTGAGTGATTTGTTCTATTAACATGAGATTCTCCAATTAACCTTATTGTGCGTTTAGACCTTGTTGCCAAAACGCCACTTCCATACGCGTTGCAGTTTTGAAGACCTGAATCAGGTTTTGACCGCGCTGGCTGTGGATGTCGATTTCAGCCAGCAACTGGTTAAAGTGTTCGGCCCCACTTGCCACGCCTGATTGGAACTCTTCACCGCCGTACAAGTTAATCCAACTTGCGTAAGGATTGCCTTCGAATACCGTGTTTTCATCTTCAATCAGCATTTTACCAATGACGGCGTAGCCGATGGAGCAAGGGGCGAGCGCGGCATACAAGTCAACTAAGTCGCCCGTCATGCCTGCATCCAATACGTAGCGCGTGTAAGCCACCGTGCCAAAATCTTCCGGCTCGTTTTCGAGATCAGATTCCGTCAATCCCCACTGACCGCAGTAGGTAACATGGTGGGCAATCTCTGAATCTAAAAGCGCATGTACACTTGGTAGTGCGCGGCGCATGTCGTCTAACGTACGTGCTTTGTAGATTGCCAGCGCATAAGCTCGCGCGTACTGTTTTAGGAATAAGAAATCTTGCTTCAAGTAATGCAGAAAACAAGGTTGAGCCAGCGTGCCTTTGGCCAATTGCTGCACGAAGGCATGCTCAGTGTATTCTTGCCAATCTTGGCGGCAAGCGTCGATCAAATCTTGGTATTTCATAATGGGGCAGCCTCGTAATTAGTCAAAACTCGGTACGTAATCTTTTGCTTTTGGTAGCGTTTCGATGATTTTTTGTGAGTACATGAACTCGGCGTAATCGTCATAGCGTTTTAGATCGACTGCTGATGGGCGAAGCGCGAAACGAGTTAACGTGTCATTCCAAGCGCGTTGGTTGAGCTCGTTGTTTAGCGTGTCTGGTGAGTAAGCGACAAACTCTTTCCAAGACTCTTTCGGATGGTTGACGATGTAAGTGGTCGCTTGCTCCAGCGCTTTGTTGAACGCTTTGATAGCGGCTTTGTCGTAGGTTTTTGCATTCGCCACAAACACCAGTTCGTCATACGCTGGTACGCCGTGTTCTTCTGGGAAGAAGGCTTTGGCTTTGTATCCTTCTAGCGCAAGTTGGTTGGTTTCGAAGTTGCGCAAGCCGCCCCAAATAGCGTCTACTTTCCCTGATGCGAGAGAGGAAGAGAGTGCCCAACCGACGTTGATGATTTGCACGTCAGAAAACTTCACGTTCTCCTGCGCAAGCATGGTGCCGATTGTCGCCTCTTCGTTACCTGCGATAGCAATACCGATCTTCTTGCCTTTAAGGTCGCCAAGGTTGTCGTTCTTGCCATTATCCAACACCATCAATGTGTTGAGGGGAGTAGCAATCAAGGTCGCAGAGCGAATTAATGGCAAGCCAGCCGCTACGTCGATGGTCAGGCTAGGTTGGTATGAAATCGCCATATCGACTTTGCCAGCCGCAACTAGTTTGGGTGGAGTGCTTGGGTCGGCGGGTTCTTGGATATTGATCTTCAAACCTTGCTGTTTAAAGTAGCCGCGCTCTTGTGCGATCACGATAGGGCCATGGTTCGGGTTAACGAACCAATCCAGCATTAAAGTAAGCTCTTTTTCGGCAGCAAGTACGTTAGTTGAAACCATTGAAGCGAGCAGAGCAGCAGCGCTCATGAGTTTGTTTTTATTCACGGGGTTCTTCCTTTTTCTTTCCCTATTTGTTTTTCCAGGGAATGGCTTTTTTCAGTAATTTGTCAGTGGTGAAATAGAGTGCGATAGACAGCGCGGCGAGAATAAACAGTGCCGCGAACATCTCATCGATGATCATGCGAGCGTTGGCTTGCAGCATCAGATAGCCCAAGCCCTCACTTGAGCCGACCCATTCACCTACCACGGCACCAATCGGCGCAATAACCACGGCAACACGAATACCAGACGCTAACGTTGGTAGGGCGGCAGGGAGCCGAATATGGCGCAGTAATTGCCATTTCGATGCGCCCATGGTTTTGGCAAGATCGAGATAGCCGGTGGGGGTGTTGCGCAGTCCGTCATAACAACAAGTCGTTACAGGGAAAAAGATGATGATCGCCGCCATTACTACTTTCGATGCAATGCCGTAACCCAGCCAAAGCATGAGCACTGGCGCGATAGCAAATACTGGAATTGCTTGGCTAGCAATCAGAATTGGGAGTAACCAACGCTTCAGCGGCTCGAACATCAGCATTTGCAAAGCGAATAGCAAACCCATTGATAAGCCGAGTGCGAGGCCAAGTAGGATCTCTTGTGCTGTTACCCAAGTGTGTTTGAGTAGCACGTCGTATCGAGTCACTAATCTATTCAATACTTCAATTGGCGAAGGCAAGATGAAGCTTGGCATGTCAAATACCACTACAATGAGTTGCCACAAACCTAAGATCACGGCTGCGCTGATCAGCAGACGCAACGCCGGATGAGTTACGCGTTCCTTTTTACTAATACGCGCCGAAACGGAGTTGTACTGAGTCATATCACTCATAGTCTTTCTCCAACTGATCCAAAATCGCCTGCTGTAGCGCTGCGCACTCTCCATTGAGAGATCTTGGTGGCTTGGAGTCCGGAACAACCAAGTGCTGCGCTTGAGCAGGCGTGCCTTGCAACACATAGAGTTGGTGTGCCAATCGCACCGCTTCTTGCGGATCGTGCGTAATCAAGACAACGGTTTTGTCCTTAAGTAACTCGGCAGAGAGAGTTTGCAATTTGTGCCGAGTCACGGCGTCCAATGCCGAGAAAGGTTCATCCATCAAAACCAAAGGTTTGTCTTGCATCAGAGTGCGAGCAAGGGCTACGCGCTGCCGCATACCACCAGAGAGTTGAGCGGGTTTGGCGTAAGCGTAATCTGCCAACCCAACGTGCTCTAACAAGTTGAGAGCACGTTGTTTCTCTTCCGCTGAATTTGAGTTGGCGTGAGAAAAGCGCGAGCTAAGACAGACGTTATCCAGCACGTGAAGCCACGGTAGCAATAAATCCTGCTGAGCCATGTAAGCGACACGGTCATGCAGTGCGGCGCCATCGGTTGTGATGAGTTCGCCATGCCAGTCAACTTGGTCATCCAGTAGGCCAGCTAAGTAACGCAATATCGTGGTTTTTCCGCAGCCACTTCGCCCGAGTAATACCGTCCATTGACCGATAGGAATGACCATGTTCACTCCCGCTAAAGTCGGTGTTTGGCTGTCTTTGTATTGCAAACTGGCGTCGGCAAGCTGAATGCCAATCGCGTTAGCGAACATAGGTATGACCCGCAAAGAAATGATGTACTGGTCCGTGACCTTTCCCCACTTCCAATTCATCCGCATGAGCGATGGCTTGGCTGATGTACTGTTTTCCTAAATGCACGGCTTTGTGCAGGTTGTTGCCTTGACCAAGGTAAGACGCAATAGCGGAAGACAGTGTACAGCCCGTACCGTGGGTGTTTTTGGTCGGAAAACGCTTGGCGCTGATTAACTCCGCACTGTTTTGCATGATCAGCAGATCGTTGCTGTTTTCATCTTCTTCAAGGTGACCCCCTTTGAGCAAAATGGCTTTGGCACCAAGCGCACGAAGGTCGTCAATCATGTCACTCATTTCTGCCTCAGATTGAGGTACAGGCTTACCTGTCAGTGCTGCACCCTCTGGCAGGTTAGGAGTGATGATGTCTGCCAGTGGAATTAGTTCTTCTTTTAATGTGCTGATTGCTGATTGCTCAAGTAGCAAATCGCCGCTGGTGGCGACCATGACGGGATCTATCACAAGATGTTTAGGCTGGTACTGTCTGATCTTGCTGGCCACCACTTTGATGATGTTCGAATCCGCCAGCATGCCGACTTTTACCGCCACAATATTGAGATCGGTAAACACCGCATCGAGTTGGCTTTCAACGTGATCAAGTGGGATAGGGAAAATCGCAGAAACGCCTTGTGTGTTTTGCGAAGTGATGGCGGTAATTACCGAGCATGCAAAACTGCCTGTTGCCGACATCGCTTTGATGTCTGCTTGAATACCTGCGCCGCCGCCACTGTCGGAGCCTGCGATGGTCAATACGATAGGGGTAGGTAAGGCTGGCGTCTGATGTGAATAAGGCTGTGATTGCTGCGTCATGGTCGCTCCTATTACAAGACGTATAGGAACTGACTTTGACCGCTGTGGGCAGATCGATTGTTCGATCGTTTCACTCGCCAAAGAGAGGCGGCGAAAGGCAAAGTGTGCATAGTTCCCTACGTCAGTGCTAACTGAATCAGGTTCAACGGGTCTCGAATTTCGATCTCAGCCTACGCTTATCACGTGGCCCCCCGACTATTTCGCTCGGATGATAACAGGACGCTAACTCAAGAGATACGTTTTTTGAGAGTAATTATTATTGAGTATTCAATTATGCGAAGTGAGTGATAGAGTAAGCTTCTTAATACTTTGTTGCGCGGAATTTTCCAGTGCAACGCTCTGATGAAAGAGCAGAAACTGGAATATTAAATAAAGAGTCGTGGTCTCTTTTGGCAAGGATTAGCATAAAACAAGGTTAAAAAACTGTTAAAATTTAACGCGTTGCCAATTTAACTTTACGGAATTTATCGGAAGTTATTTAGGAAGGCTAAGACGATCATCGAGCAAGGAGACTTCATGCTTAATTCTGTAACAGCGAAGGCAGTGATCGATCATGCTCTCTTTTTAGGAGCTGATTTCGCTGAGCTATTCGTTGAACATCACCAAACCAACACCGTCCAGATCGCATCTGGTGAGGTGGATAATGTAAATTCAGGTATCGATTTTGGTATCGGTATTCGCCTCTTCTTCGGTCACAAAGTGCTTTACGGTTACACCAACAGCACGGACGAAACCGAACTAAAACGCGTAACATCACTGCTTGCCGCGAAAGACAAGCGTGAGCAAATCGCGTCAGCGGGTTCTTTGAATTTGAACCGCTACCCAATCCAACACGGTTGCCGCATGCCGCTAAGTAAGGATGCTAACCTAGATTCAAAAATCGCGTTTCTATTGAAAGTTGACCAAGCTGCGCGTGCAGAAAGTGAGTACATCAGCCAGTTCATTGGTAGTGTGCTTCAGCGCGAGCAGCAAGTGTCTATCTTCAACTCAGAAGGTTTGCATGTAGACGATACGCGTCACTACATTCGTGTTGCGGGTAACACAGTTGCCCAGAAAGGCAATGAGCAATCTTCTGGCATGGAAGGCCCGGGGGCACTTGCCGGTTGGGAGTTTAGCGAACAGATCGATGCGAAAGAGCTGGGTCAAACTATCGCTCAACAAGCGTTAGTGAAATTGGGCGCGGATGCTTGTCCATCGGGTGAAATGCCTGTGGTAATTGGTAACGGCTTTGGCGGCGTTATCTTCCACGAAGCGTGTGGCCACCTGCTAGAAACCACTTCGGTTGCGAAGAAGGCGTCGGTATTCCACGACAAAATGGGTGAGATGATCGCTCATACTGCAGTAAACGCAGTAGATGACGGCACGATGACCAACGAATGGGGCTCAATCCACGTTGATGACGAAGGTTTGCCAACGCAGCGTACCCAACTGATCAAAGACGGTAAGCTAACTAGCTTTATGGTCGACAAAATGGGCGGCATGAAGACTGGTTACGAGCCAACAGGCTCTGGTCGTCGTCAGAACTACAAGTTCGCACCAACCTCGCGCATGCGCAATACCTTTATCGAAGAAGGCGAGCATTCACTCGATGATATGCTTGCGGGAATCGAACGCGGTATTTACGCCAAGAAGATGGGGGGGGGCTCCGTTCAACCTGGAACGGGCGAATTTAACTTCGCTGTTCGTGAAGCGTATTTGATTGAAAACGGCAAAATTACCAAGCCTTTGAAAGCGGCGACACTAATCAGCACTGGTCCTAAAGTATTGAAAGAAATCAGTATGGTCGGTAAGGACATGGCACTTGCTCCAGGTATGTGTGGTTCAGTGAGTGGCTCAGTACCTACAACAGTCGGCCAACCAACCCTTAAAGTGGACAATATTCTGGTAGGAGGCGGTAACTAATGAGCCAAGAACAACAACTTCTAAAAGCGGTTGATTACATCCTGTCAGAAGCCAAACGCCAAGGTGCGGAAGCGGATGTGATTGTGAACCGTAACAGCAGCTTTTCGCTGAAAGCAAACCAAGGCAAGTTGGATGAGTACAAAGTCAGCTCAAGCCAAGTGCTGGGTGTTCGAGTCATTAAAGATGCCCGTGTCGCGACCAGTTATTCTGAATCACTAGAGCAACCAAGTTTAGATTTGATGCTCACAAACGCGCTGCAAAGTGCTCGTTTTTCTAAGCAAGATGAACATCAAACCATCAGCTGCGTAAACAGTAAAATCACCACTGATATTGCAGAAATTGCGCAAGACGATACCACATCGGTCGATGAGAAAATTGAACTGTCCCTTGCGCTTGAGCAAGGTGTTGTGGCTCTGCCTCACGCTTCAAGCTCACCATACAATGGTTACAGTGACGGTGAAACTCAGCTCATCATCGCGAATACTCAGGGTACGTTATGTCAACACTTCGAGCGATCGTTCACTTGTTACGCATATACCTTATTTGAAAAAGATGGCAAACAGTCGATGGCAGGTAGAATGTCGCTAGGTCGCCGTTTTGATGAGTTGAATCCAACTTACTGCATTGAAGGCGGTTACAACCTTGCTCGCGACCTCCTTGATGGCGCACCAGTTGCGACAGGTAACTATCCAGCCATCTTCCACATCAATGCGCTAAGCAGCCTGTTTGGTGCATTTGGCAGTGCGTTTTCTGGTGTGAGTGCGATGAAAGGCATCTCGCCACTGGGTGACAAGCTTGGTCAAAGCGTAGCAAGTGAACTTCTCACCTTTACCGATGCGGCATACATGCCAAATGGTATGGCTATCGCAGGGTTTGATAGTGAAGGTTTTGCCACTCAAGACAATGTGTTGATTGCCAATGGCCAACTGAATACGCTATTGCACAATAGCCAAACAGCGAATTATTTGGGTGCAGTGTCGACGGCAAGTGCATCTCGCAGTGCGAAATCGAGCTTAGACGTATCGGCAAATCATAAAGTGATTGCGACAGGCAACAGCAGTGCGTCAGAAGTCAAAGCAGGTGAATACCTAGAATTAGTGGAACTGCAAGGGGTTCACTCTGGTGCAGATGCTGTCAGTGGTGATTTCTCATTTGGTGCGAGTGGTTTCTTGTGCCGTGATGGTCAGCGTGTTCAACCTGTGCGCGGAATTACAGTTGCAGGTAACTTCTATAAGATGCTGCAAGAAGTAGAAGCTGTGGGTGATACGCAGCTTATTAATGATAGCCGCACTTTCTTCGCGCCAGATGTGCGTTTTGCTCGATTGAGTATTGGCGGTAAATAAGCGCGGCATAGAAAGTCAGAAACAAAAAAGAGGACTCAATCGAGTCCTCTTTCATCATCTAGCAAAGTGTAAGCGAATAACTAGAATTCGCGGATATCCAGTTCGTTGTGGATCAATACTACACACTGAGAAGCAAACAGCATCTTAGGTCCAAGGCTGATTTTCTCAGTACCTAGGCGCTTCAAGCTGTTGAACGACTTCTTTGGCATCGGAATGTGGTCGGTTAGCAAGAAACATGGGTTTTCACCAATTTCTGCATCACGAACAAATTCGCCTTTCTTGTCCAACATATAAAGTTGGTGGTCTTCCGCCAGTTCTTGAACCAAGCGTTCGAAGCTCACTGTACGAACCGTAATACCCGGCTCAACTTCACGAAGCTGCTCTTTACCCATACCAACAGATGCGTCCAACGCACGGGCAACGGCAGAGATCAACGTTGACTCGTGAAAACCACCAATATTGGTAATGTCGTTTGAACGAATGGTAATCGTGCGCGAGTAATCCTTCGTGCTCTCTAATACCAAGTGGACAACCACATCTTCACGGTGAGATTGTGCCACGAACATGGTGTTCATCATGGTATGAGCAAGGATCTCGGTATGTGCCTCGTTACCAACACCTTCTAATAGTGCTTTGCTGGTGGTTGGCGCCGCGCGAGCTCGTAAAACAAAAGAGCGCATGAATTTAGCCTCTGTATAGAAAGAGTGAATGCGCGGAAGTATATACCCAAGCAGGGAACGGATGCGAGTTTAATAGTAAATGTGAACTTACTTACAAAGCTTCGATTGTGGAGCTGGGTGTGCTCGTTAGAATAGGAGGCAACCCTGTTAGGAGTGGTATATGGAAATCAAACAGATAAATAAAGACATTTATAAAAAGAAAGTAAACTTTGTGATTGGCGGTTTTGTTGCGTTGCTCGCCATCTCCTCTCTTGCCTTTAGTACCTTGCTGATTGTTTTGTTTGGCAACACTGAAGTCGTACCAGAACAATCAACGGGCAATTTCCATTGGAATTTGATTGGTGTCGTTCTAGCAGTTGCAACTTCCCTCTCTTTATTGAATCAAATTAAAACTCGACCATACATGGAAGAGGTGCTGTACGTTTGGAAACTCAAGCAACTGCACAACAAAATCTTTCGTAAACTAAAAAGCATTAAAGCAGCCGCGAGCAATGACGATCTAAAAGCGCTCACTACGCTTAAGTTCTATTACACCACGCAACGCCAAGTGTTTGAGCTAGACAACAACACATTGACGATGAGTAGTGTAAATAAAGAACTAGAGGCAATAGATCAAATCGAAGTCGACAAATCACTGCACCTTGATATTGCAAGCTTTGAAGAGGGGTGGATAGACACATACTGATTGCTTATTTGCTACTTGAAGTTAACAACTGAGTGCTAAAAATAAGCGTTTGAATGAGATTTCATCACTCGACGCTTTTTTTTTGATTTTTTTCTAAAAAGGGGTTGCCAAGAAAACTCATCTCCCTATAATGCGCCTCCGTTGTCAGGGCAAAGCGGAAACGCGAAAGCAGCTGGCAATAAGGCGAAAAAGCTTCTAAAAATTAATTTAAAAAAGTGTTTGACACTGAAAAATAATTCCTTAGAATACGCCTCCGCTTCGATAGCAAAGCTTACGAAGCAAGCTCTTTAACAATATAG